>CAYMJU010000080.1:0-10488 GCA_964390555.1 uncultured Acidimicrobiales bacterium
ACAACGTTCGAACCCGTGATGCCGCTTCGGGCAGAAGGACCGGCGCTGGGGGAGGGGCCCCGGCGCCCCGCGATGAGGCCCTTGGGCCGAAGAGCCAGTCAGCGCGGAGTGAACGCAACACGCAGCCGACGGGCCAGGCTGGCCGTCTAGCCTGGCGGGCCATGGGTGACATGGATGAGCGAGCGACGAGCACACGGCATGTTCGCGTAGGCGTATTGGGCTGCGGGAACGTCGGCGGGGCGCTCGTGGAGCTGGTCGCCGAGCAGCGGGGCGAGATCGCCGCGCGCACCGGGATCGACCTCGAGGTCACCCGGATCGCGGTGCGGTCGGCGTCGCGGGCTCGGGCCGGAGACATTCCCCGTCACCTCCTCACCGCCGATGCCACCGCGGTCGTTGCCGATCCCGACATCGACGTCGTCGTCGAGACGATCGGCGGCATCGAACCGGCCCGGGGGCTGATCCTCGCCGCGCTCGCCAACGGCAAGCCGGTCGTGACCGCCAACAAGGAGCTGCTGGCCAACCACGGCGCCGAGGTGTTCGAGGCTTCGGCGCGGGCCGGCTGCGACGTGCTGTTCGAGGCCGCAGTCGCGGGTGGCATCCCCCTCATGAGGGTGCTCCGCGAGTCGCTCATCGGCGAGCCCATTCGCCGGGTGATGGGCATCGTCAACGGCACCACCAACTACATCCTCACGAGGATGTCGGAGGATGGCGCCTCTTTCCACGAGGCGCTCGCCGGCGCCCAGCAGCTCGGCTACGCCGAGGCCGACCCGACCGCCGACGTCGAGGGCTTAGACGCCGGCGCGAAGGCGGCGATCATCGCCACGCTCGCGTTCGGGGCGTCGGTCGTGGCGGGCGACGTGTACCACGAAGGCATCTCCTCGATCACCGCCGCCGACATCGACGCCGCGGCCAAGCTCGGCCACGTCGTGAAATTGCTCGCGGTGGCGGAAGCCACTCCCGGCGCCGACCCACCGGTCGTGGCCGTACGCGTGCACCCGGCGATGATCCCGGGCTCGCACCCGCTCGCCGCGGTGCGCGACGGCTTCAACGCCGTGTTCATCGAGGGCGGCGCGGTCGGTGACCTGATGCTCTACGGCCGCGGAGCCGGTGGGCGCCCCACCGCGAGCGCGGTCCTCGGCGACCTGGTCGACGCCGCTCGCTCACTCCGCCGAGGCATCGCGGCGCCGCTCGGACCGCTTCCCCGGGCGAAAATCCGGTCGATCGACGAGCTGTCGAGCGCCTACTATCTCACCATCGATGTCGCTGACCGGCCCGGCGTACTCGCCCAGGTGGCGACGGTGTTCGGCAACCGCGGCGTGTCGATCCGGTCGATGGAGCAGCAGGGCCTGGGCGGCGAAGCTCGGCTCATGTTCATCACCCACCAGGCCCTCGAGCGCGACCTCCAGGCCACACTCGACGAGCTGCGCCACCTCGATTCCGTGCAATCGGTCGGCACGGTGCTCCGCGTCGTCGAACCGGGCTGACGGCCGTGAGTGACGAACCCATTCGCTATGTGAGCACGCGCGGTGCTGCGCCGACCCTCGGCTTCGGCGACGTGTTGCTCGAGGGTCTCGCGACCGACGGCGGCCTGTACGTCCCCGAGCGTTGGCCCCGACTCGCGGCCGACCTCGATCCCGCGGCCTCCTACGTCGAGTTGGCGGTCGAGGTCATGTGGCCGTTCGTGGTCGGGTCGATCGAGCGCGACGTGTTCGAGCGGCTCGTGGCCGAGTCCTACGCCACGTTCGATCACCCCGACGTCACTCCGCTGCGCCAACTCGGCGACGACTTGTGGCTGCTCGAGCTGTTCCACGGTCCCACGCTGGCCTTCAAAGACGTCGCCCTCCAGCTCGTCGGGCGGCTGTTCGACCACGAGCTCTCCCATCGGGGTCGGCGGGTCACGATCGTCGCTGCCACCTCGGGCGACACCGGCTCGGCCGCGATCGAGGCGTGCCGCGATCGGGCCGCCATCGAGATCGTGATCCTGCACCCCGCGGGACGGGTGTCGGAGGTCCAGCGCCGCCAGATGACCACGGTGATGTCGCCGAACGTCCACAACGTCGCCATCGACGGAACGTTCGACGACTGCCAGGACCTGGTGAAGGCGCTGTTCGCCGATGAAGCACTGCGGCGCGACGTCGGGCTGGCGGCCGTCAACTCGATCAACTGGGCCCGAGTGATGGCCCAGATCGTCTACTACGTGGTGGCGGCGCTGCGCCTCGGCGGTGGAGCGGCGCCCGGCTCGCGGCCGGTGTCGTTCTCGGTGCCGACCGGCAACTTCGGCAACGTGTTCGCCGGCCACGCGGCGCGGCGCATGGGTCTGGCCGTCGACCAGCTCGTCGTCGCCAGCAACCGCAACGACATCCTCACTCGTTTCTTCCGCTCGGGAACCATGGCGATGGGCGAGGTCCACCCGACGCTCTCGCCGAGCATGGACATCCAGGTGTCGTCGAACTTCGAGCGCCTGCTGTTCGAGTTGCTCGGCCGCGACGGCGCGGCGGTGGCCGAGACGATGCTGGCCTTCCGCCAGACCGGATCGTTCACGTCCGACGCCGCGGTCGGGATGAGCGACGAAGGCTGGCGGGCCGAGCGGTTCGATGACCTCGAGACCGTCGCGGTCATCGAGCGGTGGGCCCGGAGCACGGGTGTCGTGATCGACCCGCATTCGGCGATCGGCGTCGCCGCCGCCGAGCGCCATGCGCGCCCCGGTACGCCGATGGTCGCGCTGGCGACGGCCGATCCGGCCAAGTTTCCCGACGCCGTGGAGGCCGCCACCGGTTCGCGACCTGCGCTGCCCGCCCGCCTCGTCGATCTCCTCGACCGCGACGAGCGGGTGACCGGGCTCCCGAACGACCTGGCCGCGGTCGATCGGTTCGTCCGCTCCGTGGCGTACCAATTCGCACCCTGAACCGCGCCCGGACGCAAGACGAAAGTGGCACACTGGCGCCCGATGAAGTACGTGGTGTGTGTCCCCGACGGCTGCTCCGACGAGCCGGTCGACGCGCTCGGGGGGCGCACGCCGCTCCAGGCGGCGGCGCTCCCGATGCTCGCCAAGCTCGCGGCCCGCGGCCGGGTCGGCCGAGCCGCGGTGATCCCCCCCGGCCTGCCCCCGGGCAGCGACGTGGGGAACATGTCGATCTTCGGCTACGACCCCGCCCGGTACCACACCGGTCGCGCCCCGATCGAGGCCGCGGCCCTCGGGCTGCGCATCGGCGACGACCAGGTGGCTTTCCGGTGCAACCTCGTGACCGTCAGTGCCGACGGCACCATGGTCGACTTCGCCGGCGGTCATCCGAGCAACGACCTGGCGGCGGAGATCGTCGCCGCCCTCGACCGCGAGCTCGGCGGCGAGGTGTCGTTCCACGCCGGTGTCCAGTATCGCCACTCGATGATCGCCCCGGTGGCCTGGGGTGGGGCCGTGTGCACTCCTCCCCACGACATCACCGATCGGCCGGTCGTCGATCCCAGCGGACCGGGCGCGGGTCGGTTGATCGAGTTGACCGAGGCATCCAAGGCGGTGCTCGCCCGCTTCGACTCCCGAGCAACCCAGATCTGGTTGTGGGGCCAGGGCCCGCAGCCCCAGATGCCGAGCTTTCGTGAGACCTATGACCAAGATGCCGGCCTCGTCACCGCGGTCGACCTGGTGCGGGGCCTCGGCGTCCTCACGGGCATGAAGGTCGTCGACGTGCCTGGCGCGACCGGATGGTACGACACCAACTACGAGGGCAAGCGCGATCATGTCCTCGCCGAGCTCGCAGCCGGAGCCGATCTGATGATCCTGCACGTCGAAGCCAGCGACGAAGCCGGACACGCCGGCGACGTCGAGGCCAAGGTCGAGTCGCTCGAGAACTGGGATCGGCGCATCCTCGCGGACCTGGTGGCCGGGCTCGACGACATCGGCCCGTGGCGGATGCTGTTGCTACCCGATCACGCCACGCCGCTGCGATTGCGGACCCACACGCCCGATCCGGTTCCGTACCTGCTCGTGGATTCCCGCACGGCCGGGCCGGGCGGGAGCTACGACGAGGTGTCGGTGGCCGGGTCCCCACCCGTGCCCGGGCACGAGTTGATGTCGGTGCTCCTCGGTACGTCGGTCTGATCCCGACGGGACCGCCGGTTCGAGTCGGCGACGGGTTGTGGAACTACGGAGGCCGTCGATACAGTGGCGGTGTCGCAGTCGGTGGGGCTCTGAACACGCCGATTCGCCGGTCTCCAGTCCAGCACCGCCTGCTGGCCGCGGGGAGCACCGGTCGAGAGCGACGCTCTCACCTGATTCCTTCCCCGGATCTCTCGATCCACTTTTCCCTGCGGCGTTCTGCCGAGCCGGAACGCCCGATAAGCGAGGTTGCCCAGCGTGGACACCACCGAGCCCGACCGCTCGACCCTCCAGCGCAAGGACCGCGATGAGCTCAGCACCATCGCGTCCGCCCTCGGCGGCAAGCCGGGTTCGCGCACGAAGAAGGCCGATCTCGTCGACATGATCATCCAACTGTCCGACCCGCCAGCCGCAGCTACGCCGGCGCGTGAGCCGGCCAGTACCGCGAACGTGCCTGGCCCGGTCGCCGCATCGGCGACCGCCGCCGTGACAAGTGGCGCCAACGGCGAGAGCTCGACGCCGCCGAGCGTGCGGTCGGGCTGGCGCGGCAGCAATCGCGAGGCGGCCTTCAGCGCCGATCCGATGGCCGAGGCGCGCGGCGCCATGCGCGAAGAGCGCGACGACACGGCGCGCCATGCCACAGTCGTCGTGGCCGAGCAACCCGTCGATGGTCAGAGCGAGACACCGGTGTCGCCGCCGTCGGATCGTCCGGATGTCGCGCCGAGCAACGGTGCTGACGTCGGACCTGCCGAGCAGGCGAGCTCATCGGGCGATGCCCCGCGTCAGGGCACGGGTGGCGCGGCTCGCCGTGAGCGCGGTGGCGAAGGCGGTCGTGAGCGCGGTGGCGAAGGCGGTCGTGAGCGCGGTGGCGAAGGGAATCGTGAGGGCGCCCCCGATGGTCCGCGCGACGGCGACGAGGAGCCGGGGAACCGCCGGCGGCGCCGCCGGGGCCGAGATCGCGACCGTGGCGAGCGCAATGACCGGCCCGAGCGCAATGACCGGCCCGAGCGCAATGACCGGCCCGAGCGCAATGACCGGCCCGAGCGAAATGACCGGGGTGACGCGCCCGGGCGCTACGACCGGGGTGACCGGCCCGAGCGCGGTGACCGGGGTGACCGGCCCGAGCGCGAGGACTCATCCCAGGAGATGGTCGAGGTCAAGGGTTACCTCGATCTCCGCGACGAGGGCTACGGCTTCCTCCGGGTCGGTGGCTACCTGCCGAGCCGCGACGATGCGTACGTCTCGGTCAAGCACGTCCGCCAGTTCGGACTCCGCAAAGGCGACTACCTCACCGGGGCGTCACGCCCCGCTGGCCGCAACGAGAAGAACCCGGCGTTGCTGAGGGTCGACCTGGTCAACGGGCTCGACCCCGAACGCTCTCGCGATCGCCGCCGGTTCGAGGATCTCACCCCGCTGTTCCCCGACGAGAAGCTGTCCCTGGAGATGGTCGACGACCCCGGCAACATGACGGCCCGGATCATGGACATGCTCGCCCCGATCGGCAAAGGTCAGCGCGGCCTCATCGTGTCGCCGCCCAAGGCCGGCAAGACCACCATCGTCAAGCACATCGTGCGATCGATCGAGCACAACAGCCCCGAGACGCACGTGATCGTGTTGCTCGTCGACGAGCGACCCGAAGAGGTCACCGACATGAAGTGGTGGCTGCAACGGGGCGAGGTCGTCGCCTCGACGTTCGACCGCCCGGCCGACGAGCACACCGTGGTCGCCGAGATGACGATCGAGCGGGCCAAGCGCATGGTCGAAGACGGCAAGGACGTGGTGATCGTGCTCGACGGCATCACCCGCCTGTCCCGGGCCTACAACCTGTCGGCCCCCGCGACGGGGCGCCTGTTGTCCGGTGGCGTCGATGCCGGCGCGCTGTACCCACCCAAGAAGTTCTTCGGTGCCGCCCGAAACATCGAGGAGGGCGGTTCGCTCACCATCATCGCCACCGCCCTCGTCGAGACCGGTTCCCGTATGGACGAGGTGATCGTCGAGGAGTGCAAAGGCACCGGCAACATGGAGCTGCGGCTCGATCGGCGCACCGCCGAGCGCCGCATCTACCCCGCCATCGACGTCGATGCCTCGTCGACCCGCCACGAGGAGCTGCTGATCGAACGTAAGCAGCTCCAGCAGGTCTGGAAGCTCCGGCGCGTGCTTTCCGGGCTCAGCGGCGACGGCGACGGCGGCGGCGCCGCGGGTCTCGAACTGCTCATCGACCGTCTCAAGACCTTCCGCACCAACGACGAGTTCCTGGCCGAGGTCGCCAAGGGCCCGTCGATGGGTGGCTGACCTGCCGCCGCACGCCGCTCAGCGCCAGTAGAAGTCGTCGTCGATCTGGCCGGTGTCGAGCAGGTGGTTGATCTGCTTGATGCGGGTGTGGCCACGAGCGCGGTACAGCTCCTCGTCGAACCCGACCCGCTCCATCACCGCGAGGAGCTCGGTGGCTCCTCGCTCGACGTCCCACGAACACGCGAACCCGGGAAGCCGGTCGTGGATCTTGGAGAAGTCGGCACGGTAGTTCCGCTTGTCGGCGCTCGAGTCGCCGAACACCAGGCTGCAGCCCGGCACCAGGCCCGAGATGATCTCGGCGATCTGGCGGACCTGATAGTTCTGGTTGTCCGAGCCGACGTTGAAGATCTCGTTGTTCACGACGTCGCGGGGAGCGTCGAGTACGCACGCGACAGCGTGGGCGATGTCGAGGATGTGGACGAACGGACGCCACGGGGTTCCGTCGCTCGCCATCCGGATCTCCTTGTACAAGAACGCCGACGCCGCGAGGTCGTTGACCACGAGGTCGAAGCGCTGGCGAGGCGACGCGCCGTACGCGGTGGCGTTGCGCATGAAGGTCGGCGAGAACGAATCGTCCGCGAGCGTCGACAGCGATTGCTCGACGAGCACCTTGCACTTGGCGTACGCGGTGAGTGGCTCGGTCGGGTCCCCCTCGCGCGACGCCCGCTCGCCGGTCGCTCCGTAGACACTGCAGCTCGACATGTGCACGAACCGCGCTGCGCCGGCCTGCTTGGCCAGGGTCGCCAGGCGGGTGGTCCCGTCACGGTTGATGTGGTAGGTCACGTCCTGGTTGAGCTGACCGACCGGGTCGTTCGAGAGCTCAGCCAGGTGCACCACGGCGTCGAAGCCCTCGAGGTCGCCGACGGTGACGTGGCGGGTGTCCTTGGTGAGCATCGTCGGGCGGCGATCGGCGGCGTTGTACAGCCAGCCGACCCGGTGAAAGCCGGTGTCGAGGCCGGTCACGGCGTGACCTCTGTCGATGAGCAGCGAGCCCATTCGGAAGCCGATGTACCCCTCGGCGCCGGTCAGTAGAACGTTCATCGGTGGCGGTCCTTGGGTGGGTGTTGGTTGAGGATGAGAGCCCGATCAGCCATCGAGCGTCACCCGGGCGGGGAGCTCAGCGGCGATCGCCCGGCCGATCTCGAGCGACGCGGTCGCGGCCGGCGACGGAGCGTTGCAAACGTGGGTCATGCGCTCACCGTTCACGATCAAGAAGTCGTCTACCAGGCCACCGCTCGGCGTCAGCGCCTGAGCCCGCACGCCGGCGTGGGTGGGAACGAGGTCGTCCAACGCGACCGCCGGGATCAGCCGCTGGAGGCTCCTGAGGAACAACCGCTTGCTGAACGATCGCGCGACCTCCTGCATCCCGTCGCCGAAGTTCCTCCGAGCGAGACGCAGGAACCCCGGATAGGTGATCGTTTCGAACGTGTCGCGAAGGCTGATGTCACGCTTGCGGTACCCCTCACGCTTCAACGCGAGCACTGCGTTGGGCCCGGCGTGCACCGAGCCGTCGACCATGCGGGTGAAGTGCACGCCGAGGAACGGGAACTCGGGATTCGGCACCGGGTAGATGAGCCCCTTGACGAGGTGACGCGCCTCTGGAGTGAGCTCGAAGTACTCGCCACGGAACGGAACGATCCTGGCGCCGGGGTCGTTGCCCGCCAGGCGCGCCACACGGTCGCTGTGCAAACCGGCGCAGTTCACCACGTGACGGGCGGTGACCGCACCTGCCGACGTGGCGACCGTGACGTAACCGGAGGATCGCTGCAAACCGGTGACCCTGGTGCGCAGGCGAACTTCGCCGCCTCGTGCCGAGACGAGGTTGGCGAAGGTCGCGACGACCGCCGAGTAGTCGGCGATGCCGGTGGCGGGTAGGTAGAGCCCGGCGATGGCGCTCACGTTCGGTTCGTGCTGGCGCACGCCGTCGGGGCCGAGTCGCTCGACGGTGAGCCCGTGGGCGAGAGCGCGCTCGTGCAGCGTGTCGAGCCGAGGGATTTCCTCGGCATCGGTGGCCACGATCACCTTGCCGGTGATCTCGTGGGCGATGGCGTGCTCCTCGCAGAACCGCACCAGACCGGCGCGGCCATCGCGGCAGTACTGCGCCTTCAGGCTGCCCGGCGCGTAGTAGATGCCCGAGTGCAGCACGCCAGAGTTGTTACCCGTCTGGTGATGGGCGAGGCCGTGTTCCTTCTCGAGGACGACCACCGACGCGCCGCGTTGCCGGTCGGTGACCGCGAGGGCCGTGGCCAGCCCGACGATCCCGCCGCCGATGATTGCGACATCGAACACAATCGTCGATGGTACGGGGTGGGGACATTGGCGTCGCCGGGCGCGATCGAATTGGGTCCAAACGGATCACCGGCATCGCGTCGTTGCCCAGGGTCACGGGCGACCGAGCAGCCCCGCCGCCTCGAGCCGGCGGGCGGCTTCGACGATCACGGCCATGGACAGACCCGACCGCTCCGCGATGGTCAGCAGATCGTGCGTGCCGTCGGCGAGGCTCAGTACCCAGAGATAGCCGACTTCGACCGACCGGTTGTCGAGCGCGCCGCCCATGGCCGAGTACAGCCCCCGGCGCCCGAGTTGTGGCTCGCCGTGGGGCGCGAGGTTGCGCACGACGGCATTGCCGTCGACTGCCGCGAGGATGGAGAGAACGGTGTCTACGGACTCGTCGAGGCGGCCGTCGTCGACAAAGGCCAGATCGTCGCCCGACGTGTGGTACTGCGGGTACTCGCCATGCACGCCACGGGTGAGTCGTCCGACGGGCAGGTCGTACCCGGGCGAGCAGAACTGGCGCTCGTCGTAGCCGTACGGCGAGAAGTCGATGACGGCGGACCCCGCGTGGGCCCGCAGGACGTGCGCCGCCGCCTGATCGATGGCGGTGTCGCCGCGCCGGCTGCGCTTGTACGTGAAGCCCGACGCGTCGCCGAGGCCGGTCAGCACGAGCCCAGCTGTGATGCGAGGCACCACGTCGGCGTTGGCCGCCAACCAGCAGATCGAGCCGATGGTGCCGGGGATGAAGAGCAGCCGGAAGGTGTGGCGGTGAGTGGCGCCATCGGACAGCTCGCGCCCGATCTCGATGGCTGCTGCGATGCCGCTGAGATTGTCGTTTGCCAACGACGGGTGACAGATGTGCGTGGTGATGAGGATCTCGTCGGGGCTGTCACCGGGTATGACCAACTCGCCGTAGGACAGCAGACCCGGCGACAACGTGGCGTCGATGTGCACGTCGTAGGAGCCTTCCGTCAGTCCGGTTAGCTCGTCGTGCGACAGGCAGAAGCCCCAGGTGCGGTTGTAGTAGCTGGTGCGATAGGGCACCAGGCTCGGCCGGTCGGGCAGGGAGTGCAGCCTGGGGAGCAGCTCGTCGAGCGACAGCCTGACCGACACCGGCTCGCTGTAGTTCACGACGTGCAGATTCGATACCTGGAAGTCGACCACTCGGCGGCCAGTGGCATCGGCCACATACGCATCCCTGATGGACCACTCGTCGGGCACCGTCCAGTCCAGCACCTGAGTACCCGACGGCACGTGGTGGACGTCGATGGGCACCTCGGCCGCGATTCGATCGAGCGTGGCCCGCGCTCCCGGTCCGGTGATGCTGCGACACAGCGGGTACAGGTCGGTCATGAGCTCACGCATACGGCCGGCGCGCTCCTCGTTCACGCTTCCCACCCTTCGAACAGCGCGGCGAGGTCGATGTCGGCGAGGCGGGGGGCCGCGGCGTCGCGAGCTGAGATCACCGGGTTCGCCAACGGCCACGCGATCGCAAATGCCGGTTCGTCCCATGCGATGGCGACATCGGCGTCGGGCCGATACGGCTCGCTGTGGAGATAGCAGACGTCGGCCTCGTCGGACAGCACCTGAAACCCATGGGCCACGCCGGGCGCGAGATAGACCTGACGGTTGTCGACGTCGTCGATCTCGAAGGTGGCGACCACGCCGAACGTCGCCGACCACGGTCGCACGTCGACCACGGCCTCGAAAACCCGGCCCCGCGCGCAGCGGAAGATCTTGACCTCGCTCGCCCCGAGACGCACGTGGATGCCCCGCAGCACCCGATGGTGCGACCGCGACTGGTTGTGCTGAACGAAGTCGTGGTGCAG
>CAYMJU010000081.1:0-9356 GCA_964390555.1 uncultured Acidimicrobiales bacterium
ACGCAGCTACTGTTCACCTCGCAGGTGCCCTCCTGGACTCGGACTCTCGACGCTTCGACAACGTCAGAATCCCAAGCCAGAAGGGCTCTTGCGCGGATGGCCCCACCTCAGCTCACCCGACCTCGTGAACGATCGGGGCTAGGCTCCCGCCTGCGTCGTGGGTCACGACGCTTGACGGTAGAAGGAGCTTCCGATGCCAAGAATGATCATCACCCACAGCGTCGCTGATGTCGACAATTGGCTGGGGTTCAAAGCGGAGCGAGCCGAGGCCGTCGCGGGCCTCGGCGGGACGAACATCGTTGACCACGTGGCACACGACGGCAGCAACATGATCGCCGTGTCGTGCGACGTCGCCGATGTCGATGCGATGATGGCGACGCTCGGGTCGCCGCCTCCGGAGATTGCCGCTGTCATGGAGAAGCACGGGGTGCTCCCTCCCTTGGTCGCCTACGTCGAGGGATAGCCCGGCTTTCGATTGCCGGTGTGGCGGGGTACATCGTGAACGGCGCGTCCCATAGGTGTCAGTCCAGGGCACCCGATAACGCGCACTCGTAACCACGTTGCACAATCCGAACGGCCCGCTCGTAACGGCCCTTATGGGCGGGTCCGAGTCGCGCTCGATCCGCCGTGACCGCATTGATCGTTCGGTCGCAGTGACTCCACCTCGTTGATCTGGCGACAGCCCATTAGTGCGAGCGGGCGATGGAGCCCCCGTCGACTGGGAGCAGCACACCGGTGATGTACCGCCCGTCGGGGCCAGCGAGGAACAGCGCGGCCCGAGCGATGTCCCAGGCGTCGCCCTCGATGCCGAGCGACGTCTTGGCCGCCAGGTTGAGGGTCTTGACGTCGATGCCCCTGCTGAGCGGGATGGCGTTGCGCATCGGGGTGTCGATGATGCCCGGGGCCACGCAGTTAACCCGGATGCCGTGATGCCCGAAGGAGTCGGCGATGTCGGTCGTGAGGCCGAGCAGGCCGGACTTCGCGGTGGCGTACGCCGCACATCCCTTGCCGCCCTGGCCGCGGAGCGCGGCGACCGAGGTGACGTTGACGATGGAGCCGCCACCGCGCTCGATCATCGAGGGCAGCACCGCTCGCGTGAGCATGAACGGCGCGGTGAGGTTGATGGCGATGACCTGCTCGTACTGCTCGGGCGAGGTGTCGAGAATGCTGGCCGACAGCGAGATGGCGGCGTTGTTGACGAGGATGTCGACGCCGCCGTAGTGGGCGGTCGTCTCGGCGACGATGGCGTCGGCGGCCCCGGTCCCGGCCAGGTCAGCCACGACGATCGTCGCGTCGCCGCCCTCGTCGCGGATGAGAGCGAGCGTCTCCTCGGCCCGATCCCGGAACTTGTCGACGAGGACGACACGAGCGCCCTCGCGGGCGAACAGCACCGAGGTCGCCTTGCCGGTGCCGACGCCCGGGCCGCTCGATCCGGCGCCGGTGACGATGGCGACGCGGCCCCGGAGCTTGTGGCCTTCGAGTGGTGGGCCCCCGTGTCTCGGGCCGTCGATCTTGTGTCCGTAGTCGGTCACGTGGTGCTCCTCAGTCGAGCTTCTCGTAGCTGTCGATCTTCAGGCGTTCGGCACCTGCGGGGATCGGCCAGCCCGTCTTGCGGAGGGTGCGGGCCGGACCGTCGAGGCTCACCTGCGGGCGGGCGTGCTGGACGGCCAGGTTGTCCCAGAGGACGAGATCGCCGGGACGCCACTCATGGTGCAGGAGGTTGGCGTCGGCGTACATGTGGGCGAAGAGCTCGTCGAGTAGCCCGTCGCTGAGATCGGGCGGCACCCCGGCGATCTCTTTCGTCATCTGATGGCTGACGAACAGAAGGGTCTGCCCCGTGCGCGGGTGACGGAACCCGACCGGGGTGGTGACGCCGAGCACGACGTCGCGCCGAGGCTGCACGAGGTCGCCGTGCTGGTCGCCCTTGCGGCGGTCGCCGAACCCCTCCGGACCGGTGACCTGCACGGCCGACAGGTCGCCGACTCGGGCGTGCAATGCGGGGGGAAGCGTGGCCCAGGCGCCGGCGGTGCTGACGAACGTCGTGGGCACCACGGGCGCCTCGACCTCCTCGCCGTAGAGCGACAAGACGGTGAACGGCTCGTCGGACCACATCATGTCGGAGTGGAACAGCAGTCGGCCGAACGGTGCTGCGGCGCCTTCGATCCGGTTGGAGATGTAGAACCTGCTCTGCTGCGCGGCGCACGCAGCGACATGCCCGTCGGACAGGTCGGGATCGCCGTGGACCAGCAGGGTGAGCATCATCTGGTGGTCGCGGCCGATGTCGAGCCCGCGGAATACGACCACGCCCCGGACGTCGAACACCGACCGGATGAACATGCGGTCGGCCTCGGTGAGGGGGACGGCTGGGTCGAGGCCGTGGATCTCCGATCCGAACGAGGGGCCGAGGTCGGTGGCGGCAAGTTGGGTCGAGGTCGTCATGTCTCGTCTCTCATGTCTCGTCTCTCGTCTCGGCCTGGGGCGAGGTGTCGGCTACCAGGTCAGGGGGACGTCGTCGATGCCGCCCCCGGTGCGGTCGTTGCGGATCCGTAGCGACGAGACGTCGACGGCCAGGCGTGCGTCGGGGAACCGTCGGAACAGCGAGGGGAACACCGTGCGCAACTCGGTACGGGCCAGGCTCTGGCCGAGGCACACGTGGGCGCCGTGGCCGAAGGCCAGATGGGGCGAGGCCGGCCGCTCGGGATCGAAATCGTCGGGGTTCTCCCACACCGAGGGGTCGCGGTTGGTGGCACCCTCGGCGATGATCACGAGGTCGCCGCGGCGAATGGTGACGCCCGCCATGTCGATGTCGGCGAGGGCGTAGCGCATCAGGCCCTGGTTGTGGGCCGAGGTCATGCGCAGGATCTCCTCGACGGTGGCATCGATGCGGTTCTCGGGGTCGGCCATCAACCAATCGCGCCGGTCGGGGTTGGTGAGCAGCCACAGCACGCCGAAGTCGAGGCGGGCGACGGTGGTCTCGTGGCCCGGGAACACCAGACCCGCGGCGTAGTGCGCCAAGGGTCGTGACGTGAACATCGACGGGTCGTCGGCCTCGGCCGTGATCATGTCGGAGATGACGTCGGGGCCGAGGTCGTGGCGTTTCCGTTCGACCAGCTCGGCCATGTACTCCCGCATCTCGTCGGTCGCGGCCTTGGCGTCGGCGCGGTTGCCGATCTGGCCCATGCGATCGGACAGCTCGATCGCCTTGTCTCGGTCGGCGTCGGGGATGCCCAAGAGGGCACCGATCACCAACACCGGCAATCGCCAGCCGAGGTGGGCGTGGTAGTTGACCGGTTGATCGGGTTGGGCGTCGCGCGCGGCGGCCATGTCGTCGAGGCACCGGTCGGTGAGTTCCTGGATCCACCCGGCCAGCAACTTCATGCGTTTGGGCGAGAACCCGGGCACGAGCAGGCGGCGGAGGCGGAGCGACTCGGCCTCGAAGTCGGTGCCGCCCAGGGGCTCGGCGTGCAGCCCGGAGTCGGTGAGCTTCGACGCCTTCTGCGGTTCGGCGTGGGTGTAGTAGCCGAAACGCCGATCGGTGAAGATCTCGCGTCCCTCGCGGTAGGTGGTGACCAGCCACGCCGGGTCGCCGGTGGACGTCGTCACGGGCACGACCGGGGTCTTGGCCCGGAGCAGGTCGTAGAGAGGGGAGAGATGCAGCACCCCGTCGCGGGGGAACGGCAGCCGGGGGGCCGGATCGATCGTGATGCCGGTCGTCGCGATCTCGGGCGTCATGGTGAGGGCCTCCTGGCGGGTGGGCTCAGAGATCGGGGAAACGATCGCGGAGCTCGTCGACGGCGCCACCGTCGACCTCGAGCGACTTCCCGGTGATCCATGATGCCGCCGGCGACGCGAGGAACACGGCAGCACGGGCGATGTCGGCACCGATACCGCGACCGCCGCCGGTGATGAGCGCGACCTTGCCGGTGAGCTCGAAGTCGGACACGGCCGCTGGCCTACGGCCAGCCGGCACCGGGCACGTCGACCCGGACGTGCTCGATGCAGCCGACCGACTCGCCGAGTGGGAGCTTCTCGTGGGTCGAGTCGTTGACGATCAGGTACAGCGTCCGCCGGTCGGCGCCGCCCAGCATCGGCGCTACGGCCCAGCCGGCATCGGTGCGCACCCGGTGGGTGATCTCGCCGCCGTCGAGCACGCGCAGGAACTCGTTGGTGTCGTAGCACCCGATCCACACGCCGCCCTCGGCGTCGATGCAGAGTCCGTCGGGGTGCCGTTGCGGGCCGAGGTCGGCGAAGACCAGCCGCTCGCCGAGAGTGCCGTCGGGGCCGATGGGGAAGGCGAGGACCTTGCTGCCGAAGGTCTCGCTGACGAGCAACGTGGACCCGTCGGGCACGATGCCGAGCCCGTTCGGCACCGCGAGGTCGGCCGCGACGATGGTGATGTCGCCGGCCGGCGTGATCAGGGCGATCTGGCCGGTGATGCCGTCGTCGGTGAGTTGGTACAGGTCGACGTAGATCCGCCCGTCGGGCCCAACCACCATGTCGTTGGTCGACCAGGCCAGGTGACTCAGGTCGTGCATCAACGTGACGCCGTCGGGGTCGACCCGCTTTATCGCCGCCTCCTGCATGGTGCAGATGACCAGCCGGCCGTCGGGCAGCCAGCCCAGGCCCGAGGGGTGCGACGTCTCGACCTCGACCCGGAGGTCGCCTCCGGCGCCCAGCGACCTCACCTTGCCGGTGGGTCCGTCGGTGAACCACAACCGTCCGTCGTGCCACCGTGGACCCTCGCCGAAGGTCAGCCCGTCGACCAGCCTGGACGACTGGAGGTCAACCACGCTGCTCATAGCGGCCCCTTCGGTCCAGAGTGCTCCCAAAGGTATCTGAACTGGCACCTCACTGCCAGAATGTGGAGGCCGGTGCTAACGTCCGGCGACCACTCGAGGCGAGGAGCCGTGATGGGCGATGCTGCGGACCTGTACTGGGACCCCTTCGATCCGGCGCTGAACATGGACCCGTTCCCGCTCTTCCGGCGGCTGCGCGACGAGGCGCCGCTGTACTACAACCCCGTGCACGACTTCTACGCGCTGAGCCGGGCCGACGACGTCGAGGCCGCGTTCACGGATCAACGGCGCCTCATATCGGGGCGGTCGTCGGTCCTCGAGTTCGTGAAGGCCGACGTCGAGTTCCCGTCGGGCATGATCATCTTCGAGGACCCGCCCCGGCACACCAAGCACCGCGGTCTGCTCTCGCGGGTCTTCACCCCGAAGCGCATGGCGGCGCTCGAACCGCAGGTGCGCGAGTTCTGCGCTCGGAGCCTCGATCCGTTCGTGGGTGCGGACCGCTTCGATTTCGTGAAGGACTTCGGCGACCCTGTCGCGGCCCGCGTCATCGGCATGATGCTCGGCATCCCCGAGGAGGATCAGCTCGGGATCCAGGCGCACCAGAAGCAGAAGGTCCCCGAGGCCGGGATGCGCACCGCGGACGTGAAGAGCTTCGGTGGGGCCATGTTCGCCGACTACATCGAGTGGCGGGTCGACCATCCCTCCGACGACTTGATGACGGCGCTGCTCGAGGTGGAGTTCGAAGACGAGCTGGGGGAGATCCGACGCCTGACGCGTGGAGAGATCCTCACCTACGTGAACCTGCTCGCCGGGGCCGGCAACGACACCACCGCGAAGCTGATCGGTTGGACCGGGAAGATCCTGTCCGATCATCCCGACCAGCGGAGCCAGCTCGTCGAGGAGCCAGCGCTCATCCCTCAGGCGATCGAGGAGGTGCTGCGCTACCAGCCGCCCGGGATGCAGAACGCCCGGTTCGCGGTCGCCGACGTGGAGTTCTCCGGCGGCGTCGTCCCCGCCGGGTCGGCCGTGTCCACGATCATGGCGTCGGCGAACCGCGACGAGCGTCGGTTCCCGGACCCCGACCGCTTCGACATCCATCGCCGACCCACCGGAGCCATGACCTTCGCTTTCGGTATCCACTTCTGCCTGGGCGCGGCGCTGGCTCGCCTGCAGGGACGGGTCGCTCTCGAGGAGGTCCTGCGCCGGTTCCCGGAGTGGACCGTCGACGATGCCGCCGCTGTCTTGCTCCCGACATCGACGACGCGCGGCTACGGCGCCTTGCCCGTCGCCGTGTGAGACGCTCGCACCCCGGTTCGGGTGGCGCGATGGGGGTGTTGGGGGGAACGGCTGCTGCGGTTCCCCCCACCGAAACAACGCGTCAGGTCCCGATGCTGTGGCCGATTCGGATCTCCTGAGCCGACGACAGGTCCATCGCCTCGGCCAGGTTGGCCGCCAGGTGCTCGGGGGTCATGCCCTCGGAGCTGATGCCCCGGTTGGCGACCATCGCCATCCGCATCACCTGACCGCCGCCGGCGATGAGCACCTCGCCGGACAGCTCGCACGATTCGTGGGCGAGGAACACGGCGGCTGCGCTGACCAACTCGGGCGCGAAGCGGTCGAGCCGCCCATCGACGAAGGCCGACTCGGGCAGATCGTGGGTCTTCGCCATGACCGACGGTCCCGACAGGCGGGTCTGGGCTCGTGGGCAGACCGCGTTCGCGGTGATCCCGTGTCGCCGGCCCTCGTAGGCCAACGCCCGGGTGAGCGACAAGACGCCACCCTTGGCCCCGCCGTAGCCGGTGGCCTTGGGCACGACGCCGAACGCCGCCTCCGAGCAGGTGTTGACGATCCGTCCGTACCCGGCGGCGATCATGTGCGGCCAGGCGGCGAGGGCCACATCGGCGGTACCCAGGTAGTGGACGTCGATCATGGCGCGGAACCGGCGTGGGGACATGTCCTCGAACCAGTCGGGGTCGACGATGCCGGCGTTGTTCACCACCGCATCGATGCGGCCGAAGGCGTCAAGCGCCGCTCGCACGATCGATGCCGCTCCCGACTCGTCGGCGACCGACGCGTGGCACGCGACGGCCGACCCGCCGGCGGCCCGGATCTCGGCCACCACGTCGTCGGCCGGTGCCGATGAGGAGCCGCTTCCGTCGAGCTCGGCGCCGAGGTCGGCCACCACCACGTCGGAGCCCCGCGCCGCCAAGGCGACCGCGTGGGCCCGTCCGACCCCGCGGCCGGCGCCGGTGACCACGACCGAACGGCCGTCGAATCGCAATCCATCTCGCAACGCGTCCACAGCGTGGTCCTCCCTCGTCGGCCCGAACGCGGCAGTGTACTGTCACGTTGTTCTGCGATCCGGGGGAACTGCGCTACACCAGGGGGCGACTCGCCCCGGACATCGAAAAGGGGGAGGCCATGACAAACGTGGTGATCGGAGCGGGGTCCGGCATGGGTGCGGCCGTCGCACGTACGCTCGCGCCGCGGGGGCCCTTGCTCATCGCGGACGTCAACCTCGAACCCGTCCGCGCCCTCGCGGCCGAACTCGGCGGTGATGTCACCGCGGTGAACGGCGACGTCACGTCGATGGCCCAGATCGACGACCTGCTCGCGATGGTCGACCGCCTCGATGCCCTTGTGCTCACCGCGGGGATCTCGGGCTCCATGGCCAACGGCCGGCGCATCCTCGAGGTCAACCTGAGAGGGATGGCGCGGGTTCTCGCGGCGGCCGAGCCCCTGGTCGGGCCGACCACCGTCGCCGTGTGCTTCGCCTCGATGTCGGGCTACCGCGTGCCCGACCGCCCAGAACTCATGAAGATCCTCGACGACCCCCTGTCGGAGCACTTCTTCGACGCTTTCGCCGAGATCGGCATCGACCCGGACCAGCCTCAGCTCGCCTACCCGGTGTCGAAGCGGGGCGTTCATCGCATACCGCGCCGGTTGTGCCACCCGTGGGGGGCTCGGGGGGCGCGCATCATGTCGCTGTCGCCGGGCATCAACGACACGCCCATGAACCGGCTCGACGAGTCCCGTCACCCGGTCATGGCCGACATCATCACCGAGAGCCCGTTGGGTCGCCGGGGGACCCCCCAGGAGATCGCCAACGTCGTCGAGTTCCTCACGTCGGACAAGGCGTCGTTCATGACCGGAAGCGACGTGCTCGTCGACGGCGGGATGGTCACCACCATCCCCGAGGACACGACCGGCGGCCGCGCCGCCGGCTAATGCGAAACAACCAAGAGGGGGTCGCGGTGGGTGAGCTCGAAGGCAAGGTTGCGGTGGTGACCGGCGGAGCGTCGGGAATCGGCTCCGGCACCGCCCGCAAGTTCGTCGCCGAAGGGGCACGGGTGGTGATCGCCGACGTCGACCGCGAGCGGGGCGAGTCGATCGCGACCGAGCTCGGCCCGGCGGTGCGCTTCCAACATACCGATGTGTCCAAGCCCGACGAGGTGGCACGGCTGGTGGGGTTCGCGGTCGAGACGTTCGGCGGGCTTCACGTCATGTTCAACAACGCCGGGATCTCGGGGGTCAAGCACCGGTCGATCCTGGACAACGACTACGCCGACTTCCACCAGGTCATGGGCGTGAACCTGCTCGGGGTGGTGAGCGGCACCCGTGAGGCGGGCCGCCACATGGCGGCGAACGGGGGCGGCTCGATCATCAACATCTCGTCGATCGGAGCGCTGCAACCGCCATCGGGCACTTGGACCTATCGCATGTCCAAAGCCAGCGTCATCATGTTCTCGCAGTCCGCCGCGCTCGAGCTCGGTCGCTACAACATCCGGGTGAACTGCATCGCGCCGGGCAACATCGAGACGCCGATCCTGGAGCGCACCATGGTGTCGCACCTGCCCGACGACGAGCGGGCCGCGGCCATGGCGAGGATCCGGGGTCATCTCATCTCGCGCCAAGCGATCCCGATGCAGGGGACGACCGACCATCTGGCCGACGCCGCCATATTCCTGGCCAGCGAGCGGTCCGCGTTCGTGACCGGCGTCTTGATGCCGGTCGACGGTGGCTTGGTGCTCGGCGGCACCGGACCGACGTCGGAGATCGACCGCGCCCGCCAAGTCGGCGGCTGATCGAGGTTGGCCTGACCGCTAGGTCAGCGGAACACGGTGCAGCCGGGTGTTCCGCTCAGCGGAACACGGTGCAGCGGGTGTCTTCGGGGTAGCGGGGCCGCTCCTCGCGCGGTAGCGCGGTGGTGATCTGGTCGAGGGTCGGGCCGATGCGGTCGGCCACGGCTTGCAGGTGATCCAGATCGAACCCGTAGAGCACGGCGGCCCGGGTGGCGAGCAGAGCATCGATGTCGCCGGCCGGCAGGTCTGACATCGTGAGCCGGATCGCTTCGACGGTGAACGGGCTGCTGCCCTCGGAGTGGGGGACGTCGGCACCCCACATGAGGTTGGGCGTGCCGAGGTCGTGCGCCGGGCGTAGGTCGTGGGTGGGACCGGCGACGTGGCAATTGGTGGCGAAGTACTCGCTCGGGCGGCGCGTCAGTACGGCGAGCGCGTCCTTGATGTGTTCGTACAGCGGTGTGCCCGCGCCGAGGTCGAG
>CAYMJU010000082.1:0-12521 GCA_964390555.1 uncultured Acidimicrobiales bacterium
ACGGCGGCGATGTGCTTGCACGGGTTCTCCCAGTCAGGGCACGAGCACGACGGCCCCAGGTCGGCCCACCGGCGCGGCAGGAGAGGAACCCCCGCGGCATCGAACACCACTTCAAGCTCGAGTGGAACGTCGCCGGCGAGCAGTTGAGCCACGAACGTCACTCGGGACTGCATGGCGGCGAGCACCTTGGTCCATTGAGGATCCGTCGGCGGTTCGAAGGCGACGGTGACCATGTAGGGCGTGCGCCGGGAACCTTGAACCTGGGCGACGAGCAGGCCGGGCTGCACGTCGAAGCTCACCAGTTGGCCCTGGCGCGCGTAACGCCGACCGCGTTGCATACGGGCGCCGAGACCGTACGAGTCGAGCAGCGTGACCAGCCGCGACGACCACCACGTGTTCGCCATCTGCCCGCGCTGCTTGCTGGTGGCGATGCCCCGTTCGGCTTTCAGCGGCTTCGATGCCGGATACGACATCCACGGGTCGTCCCACGAGCGGCGGGGCATCGGCGTCAATCCTCCAGTGCCGAGGCGTCGTAGGTGAGAAGCTCACGCAGATCGTCGGTGGACAGTTCGGTGAGCCACTGCTCGCCGGTCCCGACGACCTTGCCAGCCAGCGCTCGCTTGCCGGCGATCATGGCGTCGATGCGCTCCTCGATCGTGCCGGTCGACACCAGCTTGTGCACGATCACGTTGCGGTGCTGGCCGATGCGAAACGCCCGGTCGGTGGCCTGATCCTCGACCGCAGGGTTCCACCACCGGTCGAGGTGGATCACGTGCGACGCCGCGGTCAGGTTGAGCCCGGTGCCGCCGGCCTTGAGCGACAGCAGGAGCAGGGGCGGGCCATCGGGCGACTGGAACTCGGTGACCATCGTGTCGCGTCGGCGCCGTGTCGTCCCGCCGTGCAGCCACAGCACGGGCACGCCGAAGCGCCGCTCGAAGTAGGGCGCGAGCTGCTCGCCCCACTCGGCGAACTGGGTGAAGCACAACGCCTTGTCGCCGGCGGCCAGCAGCTCGTCGATGAGCTCCTCGGTGCGGACGAGCTTGCCCGACCGGCCCGACAGCCGACTGCGGTCCTTGAGGAAGTGCGCCGGGTGGTTGCAGACCTGCTTGAGCCGCATGATCCCGGCGAGCACCAGACCCCGACGTTCCGGGCCCTCCGACTCTGCGGCGCGAGCGAGCAGGTCGTCGACGACGGCCTGGTAAAGGGTCGCCTGCTCGCGGGTGAGCGGGCAGTGCTCGGTCATCTCGACCTGGTCGGGCAGGTCGTCGATGATCGTTCGGTCGGTCTTGAGGCGGCGCAACACGAACGGCGCGACGAAACGTTGCAGACGCGCGGCGACCTCGTCGTTGCCGTCGCGCTCGATCGGGCTCGCGAACCGGGTCTTGAACGACTGCACCGAGCCGAGCAGCCCCGGGTTGACGGCGTGCATGATGGCCCACAGTTCGGTGAGCCGGTTCTCGACCGGGGTTCCGGTCATGGCGATGCGGCGACCCGATCGAAGCTGGTGCACCGCTTTGGCCTGGGCGGTGTAGGGGTTCTTCACCTGTTGCGCCTCGTCGAGGGCGGTGCGGCCCCAGGCGACCTGACCGAGACCGGCGATGTCGCGCGCCACCAATCCGTACGACGTGACGACGATGTCGTTCTCGCCGCACTGGCGGGCCAGCTCGGCCGGGTCGCGCTCGCGCCCCGGGCCGTGATGCAGCATCGCCCGGAGCGTCGGCGTGAAGCGCTCGATCTCGCGCTCCCAGTTGCCGAGCACCGAGGTCGGGCACACCACCAGCGTCGGTCCCTCGGCCGGGTCGGCCAAGATGGTGGCGAGCAGCTGGGCGGTCTTGCCGAGCCCCATGTCGTCGGCCAGGCACGCACCCAGCCCGAGGCGGCCGAGGAAACGCAGCCACCCGACACCTCGTTCCTGGTAGGGGCGAAGTTGCCCCTCGAACCCGTCGGGGGTCGGCACCGGGTTGGTCCGTTCGGAACGGGCGCCGTCGAGCAGCTCGCCGAGCGCGCCGGCCGCGGCTACGCCGACCACGGGTGCACCGCTGGCCGCCGAGATCGTCGGCAAGCCGAGCCCGGTGCGCAACAGATCACCGACGGTCGTGGTGTCGGCGGTGCCGTTGTCGGCGAGCAGCGCGGCGAGCTCGTCGGGGCGAACCTGCACCCATTCGCCACGGACCCGAACGAGCGAGCGTTTCGCGGCGACCGCGGCGTGCAGGTGCGCCAGGTCGGCCTTGGTCAGTCGCTGATCGCCGAGCGCGGCCTCCCAGCTGAACGAGACGACGTCGTCGAAGCCGAAACCGGTGCCCGCCACCGCGGCGACCGCTTTGCTCGCCACCTTGGCCCGCAATCCGAGACGACGACGGTTCGTCCACCACGACGGCAACAGCACCGAGACGCCGACGTCGTTCAGGGGGCCGATCCGTTCGGTCAGCAACGTGGTGACGGCAACGTCGTCGAGCACGGCCGGTCCGGGCTCGGCCCGATCGAGCATCGACGCCAGCTCGGGCGCGACTCGCGTGGCTCGGCCGAGCGCAGCCAGGACGGCCTCGGCCGCGCCGGGGCCGAACACCGAGGCCTCGCCCCACACATCGGCGACCGGTGCCACGAGGCTTGGCTCATCGACGTCGTAGGCGAGCGGCTCGACGGCCCAGCGTTCGTCGCGACCCGTGGGTTCGACGACCCGCAGGCTCACCGCAGCGGTTCCAACTCCGACCAGCGCGCCCGCCACCCAGCCGGCGACCTCGTCGGCCAAGGCGTGGGCCTCGTCCCTGTCGACACCGGCGGGCAGCCACGCGTCGGTGGTGGTCAGGGACCGCACCCACTGCTCGGGCAGGGTCCGGCGTCCGGGTGTGCGCGCCAACAACTCGACGCCGCACCCGGCCAGCTGAATGCGCACCTGGCGATCGACCTCGGCCGCGAGGAGCTGCGCGGCGGCGGTGTGAGCGAGCTCGTCGTTGCCCGTCAGGAGGCCGGCCAGCAGCGCCCGATCCCCGGCGGTGGGTAGCGGCCACCACCACGACCGGACCCGGCCGTCCGGCTCGACCGTCAGCGAGGGCACGACCCGGCCCGATGTGACGAAGTGAGCCGCCGCCTCGGCCACCACGTCGTGGTCCACCGCCGAGGTGATCGTCACTGTCACCGCCGTTTGCGAGGCATCAGGACGGGCAACTACTGGATGGCTTCGTCGCCGGTGAAGGTCGTTCGGTGCCTGTCGGCGAGCGGGTACTCCTTGTCGGGGCGCGACCGCCACATGGCCATCCGCTCGCGTTCGATCGTGATCGCAATCATGTCTCCCCCGTGTGGTCTTCCCCGTGTGGAGCGGTGAACCTACCAGGATCCCGGTTGCGAGCTCTCGCTAGCAGGGCCGCCGGTCTGGTAGATAGTCCCATGCCCCTAGGCCCGCTCGACGAGTTCCTCGTTCACCAGACCCCGTTAACCGTCGACCAGGTTTCGACGTCGGACCGGAACTTCTACGACCGTTACTACTTCAACATGCACGCCAGCTCCGACGAGCTGTTCGTCATCTGCGGGCTCGGCCAGTACCCGAACCTCGCGGTCACCGACGCGTTCATCACCGTGTCGATCGGTCACGAGCAGCACACGGTGCGGGCGTCGCGCGAGATCGGTTCGGACCGCATGGATACGAGCGTCGGTCCGCTCGCGGTCGAGGTGATCGAGGGACTCCGGCGCCTGCGGTTCCGCTGCGAGCCCAACGAGTGGGGGATCGAAGCCGACCTGGTTTTCACCGGTACGGTCGACGCGCTCGAGGAACCGCGGACCTTGTCACGCCGCTACGGGCGCATCATCCAGGACGTGTCGCGCTACGCCCAGGTCGGTACATGGGAGGGGCGCCTCAGCGTCGCCGGTCGCACGTTCGAGGTCACCCCCGACCGCTGGAAGGGAGCCCGTGACCGGTCGTGGGGGGTTCGGCCCGTCGGCGAGCCCGAACATCCCGGTATCCGGTCGCGCGAGACCAACGACGGATACGGGTTCCGCCACGACTGGCTGCCGATGCAGTTCGACGACCACATGCTGAAGGTCCAGATCGACCAGGACGCCGACGGCCACCGCCATCTCGAAGAGTCGATGCGGGTCTGGAACAGCGACCTCGCCCGGCCGATCGACCACCTCGGGCGACCCGACGTCGAGATCGAGTACCTCCCGGGGACGCGTGAAGTGAGGCGGGCCACCGTGACCACCGCGGCGCCCGACGGCGCACCGATCGTCGTGCACACGAAACCCCTGCGCACCCTGTACCTGGCTGCCGGTTCGGGGTACGTCTACGACGGGACGTGGGGTCACGGCATGTACCAGGGGCCCCTCGCGGTAGAGGGTGTCGTGCACGACCTCACCGACCCCGAGGTCCGCCGGCGGTACGCGATCTTGAACGAGACGCTCAGCCGGTTCGAGCTCGCGTCCGGCGAGGTCGGCTACGGCATGCACGAGAACATGCTCCGCGGCGTCTACCGCCCATCAGGCTTCCTCACCCCCGAGTCGGTAGCCGGCCCTCAACCAGATCGCGCCACGAGCGGCTGAGCTACGGTTGATCCACCGCCGAACAGGCACGAGCAAGGGGAAGCGGCCGAGGATGTCGACCTACGACCTTGTCATCAAGGGCGGGACCGTCATCGACGGTCTCCAGACTCCCCGTTACAAAGCCGATGTTGGGATCGTCGACGGCAAGGTGGCCCAGATCGGGCGGGTGGACGCCATCGACGGAGCCGAGGTGGTCGATGCCTCCGGGCGCGTCGTCGCCCCCGGGTTTGTCGACCTGCACACCCATTACGACAGTCAGTTGTTCTGGGACCCGTGGTGCACGATGTCGGGCTGGCACGGTGTGACCAGCGTGGTGATCGGCAACTGCGGCTTCGGCTTCGCGCCGTGCAAGCCCGCGGATCGCGACCGGACCATGCTCAGCCTGTCGCGCAACGAGGCCGTGCCGCTCGAGACCATGCGTCAGGGCATGCCGTGGGACTGGGTCACCTTCGACGAGTTCCTCGGCAGCGTCGACCGCACGCCCAAGGGCGTCAACGTCATGTCGTTCGTGCCCCTCGCCCCGCTGTACGGGTACGTCGTCGGCATCGACAAGGCGAAAGAGCAGCGCGTCACCGACGATGAGCTGGCGCAGATGTGTGAGCTGCTCGTCGAAGGCATGCGGGTCGGTGGGTGCGGCATGAGCGCGCAGATCTCCGGTGAGATCGGCAACGTGCAGCTCGACTTCGACGGCACGCCGATGGTCACCGACATGATGACCGAGCGCGAGGTGAGCGCCTTCTGCCGGGCGATGGGGTCGCTCGGTCGGGGGGTCGCGCAGATGACGGGACCGCTCGAGACCGCAGCGTTCATGGCCCGCGAGAGCGGTCGCCCGATCATCTGGAACGGCCTGCTCGCCGACGGCGCGCTCAACCAACACGGCGGTCAACAGCTCTCGCACCGCGACGCGATCAGGCGTCTTAGCGAACTGAACGAGCAAGAGGGTCTGCGGGTATTCGCGCAGGCGTTGACCACGAACTTCGCCTCGGAGTTCACGTTCGAGGACTACAACCTGGCCGACTCGATCCCGTGCTGGAAAGAGGCGCTTCTCGGTACGGTCGCCGAGAAGCGGGCCAAGCTGGCCGACCCGGCGCGTCGGGCGGCGATGAAGGAGATACACGAGCAGCGCGGCGGCTTGTTCGGTGCGGGGTACCCGCTCGAGGAGATCAAGGTCCACTGGGTCTCCAGCGACGCGCCGAACGCCCGGGAGCTCAAGGACACCTACGAGGGTTACACCGTGGGTGAGATCGCGGCCCGGGAGGGCAAGCACCCGATCGATGCCATGCTCGACGTGGCGGTGGCTGGCGAGCTTCGCGTCGGTTTCGCGACACCTCTGCTGTTCACGCCGCCGGAGTCGATGAAGGAGGTCGCCAACTCGACCATGGCCCTTCCCGGGGTGAGCGACGGGGGTGCTCACACGAAGTTCGTGACCACGGCGCGCTATGCCACCGAGCTGCTCGGGCTGTGGGTCCGCGAGCACGAGATCATGTCGCTCGAGCAGGCGCACTGGCGCCTGTCGGCTTATCCGGCCATGGCCGCGGGCTGGAAGGGTCGGGGTTTGCTGGCCGAGGGCGCGCCGGCCGATGTCGTCGTGTACGACCCCGACATCGTCGACAGCTTGCCCCGCGAGCGGGTGTGGGACTACCCGGCGGGCGAGTGGCGGCTGGTCCAGAAGGCGGTCGGCTACGACCGGATCATCGTGAACGGCGAGACGACGTTCATCGACGGCGAGTGCACTCAGGCCACCCCCGGCCGGTTGCTTCGCCACGGCACCGCGTGAAAAAAGTGAGGTAGCGACATGAGCGACCCGGACATGAGCGACCCGGACATGATCAGGAACGCCATCCCGACCGTCTTCGACGCCGACAACCACTACTGGGAGTCGAGCGACGCCTTCACCCGTCACCGCGACCCGAAGTTCGCCGATCGGGGCCTGCGGGTCGTCGAGGTCGACGGGAAGCTCAAGTACTTCTTCGGCGACCGGCCGCACCCGATCCTGCCCGGTCCCGGGGATCAGCACGGTCGCCCGCGCCCCGGCGCCCTGTACGACTACTTCGCGGGCCGGAGCAGCAAATCGGCCCTCGGCGACGAGCTGTCGTCGGAAGACCCAGCGGCGCACCCCGAGTGGTTCGACCGCGACGCCCGCTTGCGGTGCATGGACGACCAGGGTGTCGAGGCGGCGTGGCTGTTCCCCTCCCAGGGGGTCTGCATGGAAGGTCCCATGCAGCCCGACATCGAGGCGTCGCTCGAAGTGCTCCGGGCCTTCAACCGGTGGATCGACGACGACTGGGGCTTCGCCTACCAGAACCGGATCTTCGGTGTCCCGTTCCTCAGCCTGTCCGACGTCGAGGTCGCCGTTCGCGAGCTCGAGTGGTGCCTCGGCCGCGGCGCTCGGGTCGTGAGCATCCGCAACGGCCCGGCGTTCACCGTCGATGGCATGAAGTCGCCGGCCGATCCGATGTTCGATCCGTTCTGGGCCCGGGTGACCGAAGCCGGCGTGGTCGTCGCCCCCCACGCCGGGTTCGAGGACGGATACCGGCACGTCGAGGACGCGCTGGCTCGGTCGTGGGGCTACTCGAGCTCCCAGTTCGGCGGCGACACCACCGCGCTGACGGCGTTCGAACCGTTCGTGCAGATGCTCATGAAGCATCGCCTGGTGCACGACTTCGCGGCGGCGCTGGTGGCGCATCACCTGTTCGAGCGGCACCCGAGCCTACGGGTCGCCTTCATCGAGAACGGCGCCACGTGGGTCCCGTCGTTGTTCCACTGCCTCGAAGTTCTTGCCGGGCAGCAGCCCGGGATGTTCCGGTCGTCGCCGGTCGAGCAGTTCATCGAACATTGCTGGGTGGCGCCGTTCGTCGAGGACAGCGTCGATGATCTCGCCCGTCATCTCCCGGTCGAGCGAATCCTGTTCGGTTCGGACTGGCCCCACGCCGAGGGGCTCCCCGAGCCCAGGGACTTCTTCGAGAAGGTGGCGTCGTTCTCGGTCGACGATCAACGACGGATCATGGTCGACAACGCCCGCGAGCTCACCTTCGCATCGCCGCCGAGCCCGGGTGAACCGTTCGACGTGTCCGGAGCGACAATGTCGACATGAGCCGGACCCGCCATCGAGTCGGCCGCGACCCGACGTCGTCGCGCCTACCTCCCCGGGTCCGCTGGCGTGAACAGCCCGGCCTGTTCCGGCTGGGCTTCGCCAAGCCGCACCGGTTCCTCGATGAGCTGCGCGACCGCTACGGCCCCGTGTGCATGCTGGGGGCCGGTCCGCTTCGGATACTGGTGATCGGTGACCCGGCGGCGCTGCGCGACCTGTTCGCGCTGTCCACCGACCGATTCCGCTGGCGGCACAAGTTCAACTGGTTCGCGACCGTCGTCGGCAAGGGCTCGATGCTCACCAACGACGGAACCGAACACAAGCGCCTGCGCTCGGCGGTACAGGCCGGGTTCAGCCGGCGCCGGCTCAACACCTGGATACCTATGATCATCCAGCGCACCGACACGACGATCGACGAGCTCGTCGCCGGCACGACGCCGGGCCGCGCGGTCGACGTGTACCCGTTCGGGCGGGCGTTGTCCCTCGAGATCGTGACCCACGCCCTGTTCGGCGATCGTCTGGCGGCCCGGTCCGGCGAGATCGGGAAGCTGATGCAAAGCGCCCAGGACTACGTCTCGGCCATGAAACCAGCGCACCCGTTCCCCTTCGGCATCCAGGGCCGGGTGCGGGCCGATCGGCGCGCCGTCGACGCGATCATCGACGCCGAGATCGCCCACCACCGCCGCCAACCCAGTGGCGATCCGCTCAACGTGCTCGAAGCCCTCGTCGCCGAGGGTGAGCTGTCCGACGGCGAGATCCGCGACCAGGTCGTGACCCTCATCGCCGCCGGATTCGACACCACCGCCGCGTCGCTGGCATGGATCCTGTGGTGCGCCGCCCTCACCCCTGGGCTGTGGGAACGGCTCGGGGCGGAGGCCGACGAGATCCTTCCTCCCGTCGGGGCCGACGGATCGGGCGCCGATCACGACACGCTCAAGCGACTGGACCTGGCGGATCGGGTTGTGCGCGAAACGCTGCGCTTGCACCCGCCCGGGGCGATCACGCCCCGCCAAGCCATCGCCGACATCGAGGTCGGCGGGTACTTCGTCCCCAAGGGCACGATGGTCGTGTGGTCCGCGCACCTGGCCGGCCGCGACCCTGACTCGTGGCCGGATCCGTTGCGCTTCGATCCCGACCGATTCCTGGACCTCACCCCCGAGCAACGCACGGCCGCTGACGCCGCATGGGTGCCCTTCGGTCACGGCGCCCGCAACTGCATCGGCTTCGCGCTCGCCCAGATGGAGCTCACCTTGATCCTCGCCCGCCTGGCCCAACGAGTCGATCTCACCCCCACCACCGACACCATCCCCGAGCCCACCGGCATGGTCGTGAACCAGCCCACCGGCGGTGTGCCGATGCACGTGAGTCAGCGCTAGAGCCGGGCTCACTCGGTCGCTGCGTTCCCTCCGTTCACCCGCGTTTTCTGGGGGTGGCGCCTTCGGCCCCCCTCACCCGGTCACCCGACCGGCAAGGCCGGATCGGGCGACGGCGAGGGGAACCGCAGGAGCCGTTCCGCCCGGACCCCCTTCGACAAAGCAGCCCGCGCGACGATGCCGAGCACCCAGGCCGAGAAGGCCCCGGCAGCGGCGCCCACTACGTCGGCGGCCTCCGGGGAGGGGGCGGCGGTGGCGGGTTCGACGCCACGCGTCCCATGGCGTTCATCTACGACGGTACGAGCGCGACCTCCCAGGTCATCGGCCTCATGTACTACGCCAACAGCGGGACCGAGGGTTTCGCCGGCCCGAACGACCACTGGCACCGCCACAGCGGAGCGTGCACCAGAGGCGGACAGAACGGCACGATCGACGTGGTGTTCCCGGTCGACACCGCCGACAACACGTCGGTCAGGGTTTGGCATCATGGCGTTGGTCCGTTTCGTTCGCAGGCTGGATCGGATCGAAGGCACGAGGCCGGTTCCACGTTGGGTCACGCCGCTGGACCACGAGCACGAGAGCCATCATCTGATCATCCCTGTTCCATGTCGTGAAGCACGCCAACGATAAGCTCGACGAGTGTCGGCGGCGGGTGCAGAACGAGACCCTCGGGCACCGGGGCCGCAAGGACGATCCGCTCTACCGGGGCCGCCGGCTGTTGACCAAGGGCCATGAGCGACTCGACGAGGCCGGCGAGACCAAGCTGCTGGGACTGCTCGAGGCGGGCGACCCTCGCGGCGAGGTGCGCATGACGTGGCACGCCAAGGAGACCGTCCGCGGCATCTACGACATCGACGACACCGACGCCGCCCGCGAGTACCTCGACGAGCTCATAGCCGACATGCTCGACTCCGAGATGCCGCCCGAGGTGCGCTCGCTCGCCCGGACACTCAAACGCTGGCGGGACCACATCGTCGCCTGGCACCGCGCGCGCGTCACCAACGGGCCGACGGAAGCGATCAACAATTTGATCAAGCGGATCAAGCGCATCGGGTTCGGGCTACGTCGGTTCCGTCACGACCGAGTCCGTGCGCTGCTCTACGCCGGCAAGCCCAACTGGGACCTACTCGCCACCATCACGCCCCGCTGAAATCCGAAGAGCCGTGTAACCGGTGGTGATGCCGTAGAGGGTGGCGGCCACCTCGGGTTGTTCGTATCGATCGAAGAACGTGGCCGGGTCCGCGACCGTGGCGGCCACGTTGTCGACGTCGTCAGCCTGATGGAACGAATCGATGGTGCTGTCGAACATGGTGAGGCAGTGTTCGAGTTGGCCGTGGAGTGCTTCGAGCCCAGCGGCTTCTCGGGCGATCACCGATTCGAACTGCATGATCCGTTGCTGCCGGCAGTAGTCGAGTCCTTCACGGTAGGCGTCCGACGCTCGGGCCGGATCGGAGTCGGGGAACGCCCGACCGTACCCGGCCAGAGCGTACGCGATCCAGAGCGGGTTGCCGGTGGCGCGGGCGGCGGCGAGGGTTTCGTCCGCGAGTGCTCGGGCTTCGGCGGCCCGCCCGACCGCCGGAAGCATGTAGGTCAGTCCGCAGAGTCCAAAGACACGGCAAAGTCGGAGTCGGTCTCGGCGGCGAGGGCGGTGTTGACCTCCGCGAAACGGTCGATGCGTCCCGAGCTGCCGGTCGTCTTAGTGGCGTCGTCGCCACAGCCGGCCGCCTACGCGCCGAACAACAACACCACCGCCGGGATCGCTGACCGGGCACGCATCACCGAGCGAGTAGAATTGCTATCCGTCGATCATCGCCGATGATCAACTTATAGCAATTCGTTTGCGGAGGAGGGTCAGATGAGCATCAAGACGCATGACTATGAAAAACATGCCGGCGAATATGCCGAGCTCGGGATGGAAGGAACACAATACCTGGCATTTCGCGACATTCCCATGCTGATCCAGGAGTACGCAGGATCCATCGCATCTGCGCTTGATTATGGCTGCGGCGCTGGGCGTTCAACACGATTTCTGAAGCGGCAAGGCTTCGATGCAGTTGGCGTAGACGTAAGCCAGGAGATGCTAGAACAGGCTCGATCCAAAGATAGGTCGGGCGAGTATCACCATATTCCCAGCGGGCACCTGCCTTTTGAGGATTCCGAGTTCGATCTGGTCTTTTCGAGCTTTGTGTTCTTGGAAGTGTCGCGAATTGAAGAGATCGAGGGCATCCTCAAAGAAATGAAACGAGTGCTTCGGAAGGATGGCATCATCATATTCGTAACCGCTTCAATGGAAGCTAGCGAAGGAGACTGGGTATCGTTGTCATACTCGTTTCCAGAGAACGACAGGCCGCTCCGTAGCGGCGAGACGGTAAAACTGCTTATTCGGGGCATTGATGTAGTATTGTATGACTACTACTGGACTGATGATGATTACACACGGGCCGCCGAACGCGCTGGGCTAATGCTTGCCAAGATTCACAAACCGCTCGGTTCTAGTGATGATTCAATAGAGTGGCGGGATGAAACTAAGATGTCACCCGTGGCGATATACGTGCTCAGGAATTAATCTCTGACGTCGTCAGTCATCGCCATCACCCTCCGGTTCACCATCGGCGGGGAACGACCGCACCGGGTCGTCGAACCCCACCAGACGGAGCCGCTCGGCCCGCTCCGCGAGGCGCACGTCGACGACCGACAACCCGTGAGCGCGGCACCACGCGACCCGAGCGGCCGCGTAGTAGCGGGGATCGAGCCAGGCTTCGGGGACGAACCTCCGCAAGTGTGCGGGCATGTCGGCGAACGTCACACCCTCGGCCCGGGCGGTCGTGTTGGAGTTGCGCCTTGCGGGCGTACAACCACCGGCACGCTCGAAGAGATCGACGTCGGTCGGCGAGAACCCGCCCTCGCTGAATGCGTGGTCGCGGTGTCGGGTGGCCGGGTCGGTGAGCACGGGTACGAGGCTGCGCCCGAAATGGGTGTGCGTCGGTTCGGTCCCGGTCAGCTCCAGCACGGTGGGGAGGACGTCGATGAGCTCGACCAGCGAGCTCGACGCGACCCCTTCGGCTGCGCCGGGACCGGCGACGATGAGCGGGTTGCGAACCAGGCAGGGGTCGAGCCCCGACGGCCATTTCTCGACCAGGCCGTAGTCGCCGAGGTACTCGCCGTGATCGGTGAGGTAGATCACGATCGTCTGCTCGAGTTGGCCGACGCGAACGACCGCGGCCAGCAGACGGCCGAGTTGGTCGTCGGTGCGGCTCACCATGCCGTAGTACGTGGCGACGATCTCGCGGAGATCGGTCTCGTCGAGGCGGTCCCACCCGGTGAGGCGGGCGTCGAGAGCGCACAGCGCTCTTCGGCATCGTTCCGACGCGGTCAACACTTCTCGGGCGTCAACAGCAGAGATCAGTGACACGTCGACCGCGGCGAGTTCGTCGCCTATCCCGCAGATCAACTCGGCCAGCTCGACAGCCACGACAAACCCCCTTCGGACACGGTGTTGCTAGTGACGTTTGTTGGGGGCCCTG
>CAYMJU010000083.1:0-9380 GCA_964390555.1 uncultured Acidimicrobiales bacterium
CGCTGGGGGCTGCGCGCCCCCAGACCCCATCGGCACCCGGGGAGCTGCGCTCCCACGGCTGCACTCGCTCGCTGCGCTTCGCTCATCATCGTCGCTGGGGGCTACGCGCCCCCAGACCCCATCGGCACCCGGGGAGCTGCGCTCCCACGGCGGCACTCGCTCGCTGCGCTTCGCTCATGGCCGATTCCTCGGGGTCGACGCGCCCGCGGCGGAGCGCTTGGCGCGGCCTCGCTGCGTACGTCTGGTCGGCGTCTGGCCTTCAGCGCGTTCGAGCAACTCGTCGACGGAGTCATAGATGCACTTCTCGTAGAACTCGGGGTCCGGCATCATGTCGCGGTCGGATGTGAAACAGATCGGCACGCGGCCGTTGTAGCTGCCCACGGCATTGACGAGCCCCATGCCATCAGCAATCGGCGCCATGCCGGTGGCCGTGACCATCTGGGCGCCACAGAAGTACATCGGCATTTGCGCTCCGGGGACGTTGGTGACGATCGTGTGCACGCCGAGGGCCCGGCCCGTCCGGTTGATCGTACGGACGAGGGCCCGCTGCACGGTTCCGGCGAGGCTACCGGGCAGGACCTGGGCCAAGTCGACGAGCGAGCCGGCCGATTGCGCTCCCAACTCCTTGATGTAGCTGGTGGATTCGCGGATGCGGCGAACCCGATCGAGCGGGTCCACGAGGTCCGTCGACATGCTCACCGTGCTCATGGCGAAGCTGTTACCACCGGACTCGGACTCGATCGGGGGGGCCTGACCGACCTTGGCCAGATGGGCCTGAGTGGGTCGGACCGAGATCGGCATGAGAGCGACGAGCGACTCTCGTGGGAGCTCGTCCTTGTCGAGCAGATATGTGCGCAGCCCGCCGCCGACTATGGCCAAGGCGATGTCGTTGACCTTGGCCTCGGGCACACCAGCCCGGATGCGCTTCATCACATCGAGCGTCGTCATGGCCGAGCCCCAAACCCGGTGCGGGCCGACCTCGTTGTTGAAGCGAGTGGCGGCCACGAGACCAGCGGCACTAGCGCGTGCCGGATCGCGGGCGTCGCGCACGGCATTGGCGACGAAGCGAACCGCAGGGAGCGCGGTCTTGATCACCTCGATCGGCTGCTGGAACCCGTTGATCACCGCTCGACCGAGCAACTCCGCGCTAGACGGCACCGGGTCGGGTTGCCACCGGCGATCCGGCGCACGCCGATCGGCGTTCGGTTCGAGATCGTGCAGGGCCGTGAGAATCTCCGAACCGGCGACACCATCGACGGCGGCGTGGTGCATGCGCAGGAACGTGGCGAAGCTGCCTTCGGGAACACCGGGGACGTCGTTGAGCCCCTCGATGACGTAGAGCTCCCATGGCGGGCGGTTCATGTCGAGTGGTCTCGCCCCGATCCGGGCGATCTGGGTGCAGAACTGTCGCCAGTCGCCCGGGGCGGGGAGGGCGAGATGGCGGACGTGGTACTCGAGGTCGAAGCTGTCGTCGTCGATCCAGTACGGACGGTCGACCGAAAGTGGCACGGTGAGTAGCCGTTCGCGAAAGATCGTCGACACGTGCAGCCGCGACTTCACAAAGGCCAAGACGTCGTCGAATCCGATGTTGCCGGCCGGTCCCGTGGACGGATCGTAGATCCCGATCGGCCCGATCACGTTCTGGGCACGAGGCGTGTCAGCGGCCAACATGATCACGTCGGCGCTCGTGAGCTGCCTCATGGTTCCCCTTCCATCGCCGTCTCTCTGCGTTGCATCGTCGTCGTCGGGGCCGGCCCGTCGCCACCACTATCGGCCCCGCACTCGCTAAGAACGCGCGCCACTAGATGAACGTTCGACGTCTGATCGATCTCGCTCGCCTGCTAGCGCAGGCGAGAAATGCGACTGTCACATTGGAGGGCTCGCCTATCGGCTCGCCCTCTAGGAACAGGTCTCGCAGTCTCCCAGATCCCCCTTACCGGAGCCCTGTCAGGCCGGTCTTGTCTCGCTATAGTTAGGCATATGCCTAATCGTTTGCCAAAGGCGCATACCATCCTTGGCGAGGTCTTCGGGGCCTTGGCGGACCCGACCCGGCTGGCCGTGGTCGAGCGGTTGAGCATCGGCCCGGCGTCGACAACCGAGTTGGCCCGACCGTTCGCCATGGCCCTGCCGTCGTTCGTCCAGCATCTCGGCGTACTGGAGCGCGCCGGCATCGTCACCTCGCACAAGACCGGCCGCGTCCGCATCAACCAGCTCGCGCCCGAGAGGTTGCGCCTCGCCGCCGAGTGGCTGGCGGTGCATCGCAGCCACTGGGAACGACGCCTCGACCAGCTCGATGCGCTGCTGGTCGGCATCCCGTCCACTACCGCGCCGACTACCAACAAGGAGCGATCATGACTGACTTCATCTCGAACCCAGACCTCGATCTCGTGCTGGAGCGCACGATCCCGGTCCCGCCCGAACGCGTCTGGGATGCGTGGACCAAGCCCGAGCTGATCATGCAATGGTTCACACCGGCACCGTGGAAGACCGTCGCCTGCGAGATCGACGTGCGTCCCGGCGGGCGCTTCGACACGACGATGGAGTCACCGGAGGGCGAGCGCTACCCGAACGCCGGCTGCATCGTCGACGTCGTGCCCGGCCGGCGGCTCGTGTTCACGAGCGTTCTCACCGAGGACTTCCGCCCGTCAGCGCCCGCCAACGGCGCCGAGGACCTGGCATTCACCGGCCGGATCACCATCGAACCCAGTGCCGATGGCACCCGTTACACGGCGATAGCCATGCACCCCGACGACGAAAGCCGCCAACGCCACGCCGACATGGGTTTCCACGACGGTTGGGGAGCCGCCATCGACCAACTCGTCGCCCTCATGTCGTAACGCGCCCCCGGCGGCGGTTCGCGGACCTCGTCTCGATGCCGTTGCATGGCTCGACCGTTCAACCGGTCACCGCATCGGGCAACGACGACGGGTCCTCGACCGGCGAGCCGTCGGCCAGTATGCGTTCGTTCAGGGCGACGATCGTCGAGCGGATGGTCGACACGGGCTCGTCGACCGCTCCATCGAGAACCGTGAACTCGACCGGGCCGCCGGGCGATGCCACCGCGATCTGCGTGGTGAATCCATCGACGATGCTGTCGTCGCCGAACGTAGAACCGTCGAGGCCCGAGACGCCAGCGTCGTGGAGATCGACCAGCAGATCGACGATCGACCCTTCGTCGAGGTCGAGCTGCAAGTAGCCGAGGCCGGGATCGAAGCCGTCGTGAATGAAGGCGCGCCCGTCGGCCAGAACCACGGCATCGACGATCCGTCGACCCTCGATGCCGCCCGAGGACACGCTCGAGACCAGGACCTCGTCGCCCGACGCTGCCGCGACAAACTCGGCCAGCGCCGCCTCGTCGATCGTGTCCGCGGTCGACTGGGGGATGACCGTCGACGAGGTGTCAGCCTGCTCGCTGTCGTCGTCACCGCAGCCGACGAGCCCCAGCAGCGAGACACCGGCGCACACGGCGGTCCGCAGCACGGGCACACGTCGCGATCGGGCGAGGTTCTCGGAGTCGCGCATCGCACACGTTCCCTTCGTCGCCCACTCGCCGGTGGGGTCCTTCATCCTCTACCCGTACCGACAGGTCGGCAAGACCTCGATCACGCCTTGCCGGTACCGCGCACCTAGGCGACGACGACGCGGACGCGGCCGAGGTTCTGGACGCGGGTGAAGGGAGTCGCGCCGGCACCGCGGCGTTGGGACGTCACCCGCAACGCCGGGAAGTAGGTTCCGGCTCGGTCGAAGGCGTACGTCGTCGTGAGCGTGGCCCGCTCGGCCGACCCGTCCATCCGCCCGCCCTGAACCGGGAAGTCGCCGCCGCCCTCGAAATCCCATTCGGCGGCCACCAGGAAGCCGGTGCCGGCGGGCACCTCGACCTCGGCGGCGAACGTGACCTGCTCACCGACGACCACGTCGGCCCGCGCTCCACCGTTGACGCGCAGCTCGACGGTTGGCTGGATGCCCCGCCGCGCCGAGGCGGCGTGGGGTACGACGACCTGCCCATCGACGACGTCGAACTCGGTGCTCGACGGTGGCGCCAGCCCCTGCTCGACCCATGCGCTCACATCGAGCAACGCCTGTTCGAGAACGCCGGCGTACTGCACCGTCCGGATGAGCCGCTTCGCCCGGGACGCGTTGTCGGGGATGGCCCTCGGTGACGGGGACTCGTGCATGGCATGGTCGGTGAACCACAGCCGGTAGTGGTCGTCGATGTGAGCGCCGACGGCTGCTTCGACCCGGCGCCGGTACCAGACCGCCTGGACGGGATGCGCAGCCTCGTCCATGAGGTTCTGGACCACGATCATCTTCCCCGCGAAGCGACCCGATTGGACCGACCCCGAAGCCATCCGGGCGAAGTGCGGCCCCAGCACCTCGCGCCGCTGCGGGTACACCGGCTCCCCCGCCGCGAGGTACTGGTCCCACCCCTCGATCCCGACGGGAACCTGATGGCGATGGAAGGTCTGGAACGCGAGGTAGTCAGCGTTGTCGATCGTCACCTCGTCGCCGGGGGCGATACCGCCAAGCGCCCCCGGCCCGAGCTCGCTCAGCCCCGTCAGTACGACGTCGCCGAACGTGTCGGCGATGTGGAGGCGCCGGCCGGCCGCCGACCCGGTCTGGACCACCATCGTCGAACCCCGAAGATCGGCCACGGGCATCGGGTCGATCCGAAGCGCCACCGGAGCCATCGCCAAAGCGTTCACGCCGCTCGCGGCTGCGGACATTCCCGGCACGCCGAGCGCCTCCGCCTCGTCGGCGGTGACGAGGCCCGCCACCGTGACCCGAGCTTCGACCCGGGCTTCTCGCAACGACTCGGACAGCCCGGCTCCCAGGTAGCCCGGAACGGTCCAGAAGTCGGTGAAGTACTCGGGGTCATAGGCCCGGATCATCTCGGCGAACACCGTCCACAACATCGTGTAATTGCGGTTGATCCGCCCGACGTCGAACCATGACCGCGGTGGGAACCCCATGCGGGTGACCTCGGCGAGGGCTTCCCTTTGCTCCACGTCGAGTCCCGCGAACATGTCACCGCTGCCCCCCGGATCGAGAGCATCGACGATGCCGTCGAACTTGCCCCACAGCAACCGCATCGCGTGCGCCTGCACCGAGAACACGTTCGGGATGCTCACCGGGGTTCCCTGCACGAACGGCACGGCACCGTCCCACACGTCGAATACGTTCTCGAAGCAGCTGATCGTCTTGAACGCCCCGCCGCTCCCGCCGTAGACGTACCCGAACGGTCGATGCTCGCCGTACATCTCCGCCGCCAGCACCCGTGAGAAGCGCGCCGCCGCTGCGCTCGCCCGGAACGCGAGTGTCGGGTCCGACCCCGGGAACGGCACCGTCCGCCCCATGTTCGACTCGACGAGATAGGCGCCGCTCGCTCCGGAGAACGAGATCGCACCCTCGAACAGACCCGACGTCGCTCCGTGCTCGGTCCCCGCGATGTGGAGCAGGGGGTGGAAGAACCGTCCCCCGTATCGACTCGACGGCGGGTAGTAGAACGAGAACCGGAGATCGGTCCCCGTGAAGCCACCGTGCACGTAGCGGTGACGCACCGGTTCGTCACGCCACTCGTCGAGATCGACGAACGGCTCGACGAACAGCTCGTCGCCGGACCTGAAGCCGCTCCAACTGCTCGCCACGTCCACGGCATCCCCTTCTGAACGGATCGCTGACTGTGCCCGGACCACCGATCGCGCGTCACCCGTGCGACCGAAGTCCCCGCGATCTCGGTGGATCACATCACATCCAGCCGGTCGTAGCTCGCATCGGCCATTCACTAGAGCCTGGAGCGCGTAGTTACCCGTCAGAGGGTTCGCCGAAGCTTTCGCTGCGGGGCCGCACGAGTCCCGCCGGTCCGCCGACGGCGGGGATGGCGTTGACGCCGTTCATCGCCGTCCAGACCCGCCCCCAGTAGCCCTCGTCGCCATCGGGATGCTTGCGAGCCGATTCGAAGCTCAACTCGAGGGCCGGATCGCCTTCGAGCGCCATCCGGTACTTGATCGAGCCGTAGCCCCAATCGGGATCGAGGTCGTCGACGACCTTCCAGAACGTCCGGAACACCACGAACGGGAGGTCACCGACCCACGCCTTCAACTCGAATCGCATCCCGCCGACGGTGCCCTCGCGCACCTCACCCCAGCGCAACTGCAGGTCGCACCTGGCGCGTGCGGCGTCGAAGAAGTCGAGCGTGACGCGATCGATCTCGAGGCCGAGCCCGGCACCGATCATCCGCGCGGACGGCTCGTAGGCGGTCTCCATCATCTGCAAGAGACCGCTTGTTGGCGGCTCGCGATCGCTTCCGGTTCGGTGCCGAACCCGAGACCGGCCATCATGGCGGCCGACGGGTGGAGCCGGAAGTCGGCGGTCTCGCGGACCCTGCACCTGGTCCAGGCGTGTCATGAGCCGGCAGAAGGTCAGGGGGAGAAGGTCCCCGGAGAGCCCGGGGTGGATGCCGGTGCCGTGGTAGCTGACGCGATCACCGCATGACCGGGGTCGGTGAGCTTGTCACTTGCAGGCATCTCGGGATGTCGGCCACCGACCACGGCTTCGGTTCAGGCGGCGTCGGTTCGGGCGGCGTGGTGGTTGTGGCGTTTGGGGGGGGTGGCTGGTGTCGGGTTGGGTGTGTTGTCGGCGGGGGCTGGTGATGGTTTGTTGGTGGCGGCCGTCGGGGCTGAAGAGTTCGATGATGCCGTGTTCGGGGAGTTCGATGCGCCAGCGGGCTTCGTGGACGAGGTGGTGGCAGGTGTTGGTGCATAGCGGGATGAGCCGGTCGATGTCGGTGGTGCCGGCGGCGGTGGTCCAGGGGTCGACGTGATGGATTTGGCACCAGCGCATGTCGATGCCGCAGATGGCGCAGCCGCCCCATTCGGCCTCCAGGACGAGGCGTTGTTGGTCGCTGGCGAGCCGGACTCGTCGGCCGAGATACAGGTCGTAGCCGGGGGCGTCGAAGATGGCGGGGATGATGCCGTGCTGGCATGCGTAACGCATGACTGTTTCGGCTGATAGTGGTGTGCCGTCGGCCATGCGGGCTGTGACGCCGTGCCGGTCGAGGCCGCCGACGAGGTGTCGGTATTCGAACAGCATGACCACCGATGGTGTGGTGGCGTTGCGTGGCGCTTTCACGCCGCCGTCGCCGGCGGGGCGGGCGGCTCGTTCGATCAACGCTACGAATGCGTCGGCTAACAGTTGTGGGTGTCGGCGCAGCGTGTCGTCGGTCGCGGTGTCGGGGTTGGTTGTGCGCCACATCGATTGGGCTTCGGCGAGTAGCGCTTCGGAGACGGTGCGGCCGGTGGTGGGTGGTAGTTCGAAGTGGAACCCGACCATGTCGTCGTCGCATCCGAAGATCGAGCCTTTGCGTTTGGCGTGTTGACGTAACGCCCGGTCGGTGCCGTCTGATTCGTCGTAGGCGGCGGTGAACGCCCGGACCCGGTCGGTTAGTGCTTCTACCGTTCCGCATTCGTCGAGCAACGACAGTTCTGCGGAGCGGATCTCGGTGGCGGCGGTCGGGTTGTTGCGTATGGCGCCGATCATCACATCGGCGTGCTCGCGGGTGATATGGCCGCTGGTGAGGGCGTCGAGGGTGCCGGGCAGGTTCGCGAGTTCGTCGGCGCGGCGGGCCCGGGCGCGGGCTTCGCGATCTGACGCCCCGGTCGCGCCTCGCCGGCCGGGTCGTTGGACGGGCCTTTGCGGCGACGCAGTTCTTGCAGGACCTGTGCTTCGATCCCGTCGAGCCAGGACCGGCCCCGACCGATCACCCCCAGGACGCCTTTCAGTTCGTCGGACGTGCATGACCCTGGCACCAAGTCCCGCAACTCAGCCAGAGCGTCCAGCAACATATGTACGACTCTAGTATCGTTGTATACGTTTGCACAACACCACAACGAGAAGATCTGTTTTCGATCGCCGGGCCATGTCGTGGCGCTCACTCGTCTGGTGACGACGGCCGCCAGACGCGAGAGCCCTGGTGGAAGGATCGACGTATGATCCGCTCGATGGGCGGGCACAGCATCGAGGCCTTGCGACAGGCCCTCATCCACGATCGCACGATCGACATCGTGACTCGCGGCGCACGTACCGGAACGCTGCGCACGACCGAGATCTGGTTCACCCGGATCGGGAGCGAGACCTACATCTGCGGAACGCCGGCCGGTGACGGTACGCCGGGACCGAGACGGGCCCGCGATTGGCTCGCGAACCTGCGGGCCAACCCCCGGTTCACCTTCAGGCTCAAGGAGTCCTTGGTGGTCGAGCTGGATGCACTCGCGGAGGTCGTCACCGATGAAGCGGAACGGAACCGCGTGTTCTCCTCCCCCGAGACCTCCTGGTACCGAGACCAGGTCGGTTCAGCGCGGCGACTCGTCGACGACGCCCCGCTCGTGCGAATCACCTTCACCGGCGCCGCGTCGTCGCTGAGCGAGCAGCAGTAGCGACCACGACCGTTGCTGCGAGCGCCATCCGAGCATCGTTGTCCCCGAGACGAGCGAGTGTTTCCTCCTCGGGGCTGCGCCCCCGGCGGCGCGAACGCCTCCCCCATAGCTGTCACGGCGCGCGCTTGTTCAACGAGTCGCTCGGCGGCTGCGTGCGGCGGGTTCGGGAGTCCTCCGGGTAGCGGCCCGCCACCACGCACGGCGCGAGCTTGTCGGCTGACACAATCATCGGGATCGGTCAGAGGATTTCGACGGTGCAGCGGATGCCCGGCGCGTTGGCCAACCGGCGATCCGCGGTGAGCAACGGTCGGTCGATCGCTTCGGCCAGCGCGACGTAGCACCCGGCGTAGGCGGTGAGATTCGGGCGTAGCTCCCAGACTCGCCGCAGTAGCGGTGAGGTGGGGAACACGGTGATCGGGAACTCGAGAAGGTCAGTGATGGCCGCATCGGCCTGTGCCGGCGTCAGCAGCCCGCTGTTGGTGTTGCGTCGCAGCACCGAGGTGACCTCGATCCGGAGCAGATCCGGTCCAACCACCACCTCGCCACGGAGTCGTTGCCTGAATCGGTGTCCATCGCTGCCGGCGTCGGCAACGGCGGGAGCGAGAACTGAAGCGTCAACAACGAGCACGTTCTCCGTCGATCGCCTCGATAGCGGACTGTGCTGACAGGTCACCTTTCGGGCGATTCTCGATACGGTCGAGCATCTCGTCGAGGGTGGGCGTCGCGGCGATCAGGGCAAGCTGCGCGGCGAGGAACTGCTGTAGAGACTGACCTGCCTGTTCGGCGCGACGAACCAGGGTCTCGTGGATCTCCTCGGGCACGTCACGTACCTGCACGTTCGGCATGCATGCACAATACATGCACGACGCGCTCCTGCGACGTGGAGACGGTTGCGGTGTCCAGCGCGTTGCGCGTCGCCCTCGGAGCCGAAGCGGTACAGATGACTGC
>CAYMJU010000084.1:0-8197 GCA_964390555.1 uncultured Acidimicrobiales bacterium
TTGCAGCCGTGAAACTCGCCGCGGAAGTTGATGTCGAATAGCCGCTCGAAGTCGGCGCCGGTGTGGCCTTCGAACCTCTAGCCCAGCTACATGCCGGTCACGCCGGCGTTGTTGAACATGACGTCGAGGCGCCCGAACGACGACACCGCTGCCGCGACCGCTGCCGCGACTTGGTCCTCGTCGGTGACGTCGCAGTGCTGGGCGACCGCGGTTCCCCCAGCCTCGGCCACCAGACGGACGGTCTCGGCAGCCCATGCGTCTTGCACGTCGGCGACGACCACCCGCGCTCCTTCGGACGCGAACAGGAGGGCCGAGGCCCGCCCGACACCCGATCCGGCCCCGGTGATCACCACCGACTTGTCAGCCAACTTCATCTCGGGACCTCTCCCTCTGTGTTCGTGGTGATACGGATCGCCCGAGTCGGGCAGCCCTCGGCCGCGTTGCGGATCGCCACGTCGTCGTCGCGGGTGTCGAGCAACACGACCTTGCAGTCGTCGTCCATGTCGAAGGTGTTCGGCGCGTGGAACAGGCAGTTCCCCGACCCCGAGCAGGCGTCTCGGTCGACGGTGACCCCGATCTCGGTAGCCATCAGACGGTCGGGATCGTCGGGGTGAATCGGAACAGCCTCTCGGCGTTGCCGCGGAGGATCTTGTGCCGGGTCGCCGCGGGCAGACCTTCGAGCAACTTGTGCGCGACCTCGGCGCAATGGGGCCACGTCGTGTCGGAGTGCGGGTAGTCGGTCTCGAGCATCACGTTGTCCTCGCCGATGATGTCGAGGCACTTGAGCCCCGCCGTCTCCTCGATGAAGCAGCCGAAGATGTGGTCACGGAACGACTGACGGATGTCGAGCCGGGCCAGGTCGGCCTGGGGTAGCGGCGGCGCCTCCTGAATGCCCGTCGAGCCGCTGCGGTAGAAGTTCACGCCGGTCTCAGCCGCCCAGTGCCGCTGCTTGTCGATGACCTGCTCGGCCCGCTCGATGAAGTACGGCATCCAACCGATGTTGCCCTCGGACAAGGCGATCTTGAGGTTCGGCATCCGCTCGAAGTAGTCGCTGAACAGCCACGCCAGCATCGTGCCAGCGGCCCGAACCGCGCCGAAGGTGAGGTTGGCGAGCGGCGGCGCGTCAGACGAGATCGACGGCATCGTCGACGACGATCCGACGTGCATGCAGACGACCATCTCGGCGTCCTGGGCGGTCGCCATGACCGGGTCCCAGTAGCGGTTGGGATCGTGAATGGTCGGCAAGCCGAGCGGCTCGGGGTTCTCGGAGAAGCAGAAGGCCCGTGCGCCCTTGCCCGCCGTCCGCTCGATCTCGGCCGCGGCGGCGAGCGGATCCCACAGGGGGATGATCACGAGCGGGATGAAGCGCCCGGGGGCCGCGCCGCACCACTCGTCGATCATCCAGTCGTTGTAGGCCCGCACGCACAGCAGCGCGAGGTCCTTGTCCTTGGCCTCCCAGAAGAGCTGGCCGCAGAAGCGGGGCAGCGACGGGAAGCACAGCGACGCCAGGATGCCGGCCTCGTCCATGTCCCCCACGCGGGCGATGGGGTCGTAGGCGCCGAGCCGCATCTCGTCGAAGGACACCGGATTGGGCGAGAACTCGCGTGTGTCCTTGCCCGCGGCGACCGATAGCCCGGTCGTCGGGATGATCTTGTCCTCGTACTGCCAGACCGCTTCGCGGTCGCTGCGGGCCATCCGCGGGGCCACGTCGTGGTATTTGGCCGGGAGCCGGTCGAGCCATACGCGGGGCGGCTCGATCACGTGATCGTCGACCGACACGATCCACTCCGACGGTGAGATCACGGTCATCGGAGCACCTCTCGTCGAGACAGCGGGACGCGGGCCACGTGCGGGTCCGGCCGTAGCCAACCACATCTCCACGCCCACGTACACCTCGCCGGCCCGGACCTGGTGAAATGTCGTCGGCGGCCGGCATCGACTGATCGTCAACCACACGGGGAACCAACCTCGACGGGAGAGGACCATGAGCACGGACCGCGACAACGGCGCCGGTTCCATCGCGGCCGCCGATCTGGCCAGCGCAGTGTTGGCCGAGGAACGCAGCCGGCGCGAGGCCACTCGGAAAGGGGTCGACGAGTCGCTGCTGGCCAACCTGCCGGGCTTCGGGGGCGAGCCGATGGCGCTGCGCGAAGCACTGCGTGAGGGCGGCCCTCGCCTGTTGATCGTGCTGTTCCTCATCACCGTGTTCGACGAGTTCCCCCGGGTCGCGGCCTTGGTGCTCGGCCCCGACATCCAGGAGACCTTCGACATCTCCGACACCACCCTGCTCGGACTGCTCGGGCTCACGGGTGTGGCCCTCGTACTGTCCACGCTGCCGGCCGCTTCCCTCGGCGATCGGTTCAAGCGGACCCTGATCGTGTCGCTCGGAACGGCTCTCGTCGCCGTCGCCGTCGTGTTGACCGGTATCGCCGCCAACCCGTTCCAGTTCGCGGTGTTCATGACCCTCGCCGGCATCGGTGTGGGCTGCCGGTTGCCGAACACGTCGTCGCTGCTGGCCGACGGCTACCCCATCCCGGCCCGAGCTCGTGTGTACGCCGTCGAGGGGGCCGGGCGGCCGGTCGGGCAGATCCTCGGCCCGTTCGCCGCCGGCGCCATCGGCGCCACGGCCGGCGGGCTCGAGGGCTGGCGCTGGGCGTTCATCGCCCTGGTCGTACCGCTCGCCGTCCTCGCGGCCGTCGCGGTTTTCCTGCGCGAACCCCATCGCGGGGGCTACGAACAGCAGGCGGTGCTCGGCGAGAAGCTCGACGCCGACGAGGAGGCTCCGCCGATCTCATTGTCGGCCGCCTTCGCCCGGCTGAAGAAGGTCCGCAGCTTCTATTTCCTGGCCGTGGGCATCGGCGTGCTCGGCTTCGCGCTGGTCAGCGTGCCCGGGCTGGTGTCGCTGCTGCTTGAAGAGGACTATGAGTACGGCGCCTACACGCGGGGCTGGATGCTGGCCATCTCCTGGACGGGCGCCCTCGTCGCGTTGCCCCTCGCCGGCCGCTACGGCGAGAAGCTGCTCCAGAAGGACCCCCGGCTGGTGCTGCGCCTCTCGGGCATCTTGTTGCTCTGCTACGGGCTGGCCGTGGTGATCGGCCTGCGATTCGACAACATCGTGCCGTTCATCGCGTTCTACTGCATCGCCAACGCCTTCCAGTCCGCGGCCTTCGTGCTGACCGGGCCGGCCATCGCCACCGTCGTGCCGTACCGGATGCGCAGCCAAGCCTTCGCCCTGGTCGGTCTGTACATCTTCTTGATGGGCGGCTTCTTCGGGAACCTCCTGGCCGGGTCGATGAGCGACGCCTGGGGCGAGCGCACGGCGCTCACCGTCGTTGTGCCGCCGGCCGCGCTCATCGGCGGGTTCTTCATCATCTACGGCTCGCGCTTCATGCGCCGCGACGTGGCTCTCGTCGTCGAGGAGCTGAAGGAGGAGTTCGACGAGCGCGCGCGCCTGGCCACCAACCCCGACGACATCCCAGTCCTCCAGGTGCACAACCTCGACTACTCCTACGGTCCGGTCCAGGTGCTGTTCGGCATCGACCTCGAGGTCCGCACGGGCGAGACGTTGGCTCTGCTCGGGACCAACGGTGCCGGGAAGTCGACGGTGCTGCGCGCCATCGCCGGGCTCGGAATCGTCGATCGCGGCGTGGTGCGCTACCAGGGCCGTGACGTCACGTTCACGACCGCCGAGTACCGCTTCTCCAAAGGCATGGTCATGGTGCGCGGTGGCCAGGGAATCTTCCCCGGCCTGTCCGTGCTCGAGAACCTCGAGCTGTCGCTCACCGCCCTGCGGCTCGACAAGGCCGACGAACAGCGACGCTACGACCGGGTCTTCGAGCTGTTCCCGATCCTGCGCGACCGATCGAGACAGCGCGCCGGGAGCCTGTCGGGCGGCCAGCGTCAGATGCTCGCGCTGGCCAAGGCCCTGCTCCACGACCCCGATCTGCTGGTGATCGACGAGCTGTCGCTCGGCCTGGCCCCCCTCGTCGTGCAGGAGCTGATCGGCGTCGTCGAGCGGCTCCGATCCCAAGGCCAGACGATGATCATCGTCGAGCAGTCAATGAACATCGCCCTCAGCTTGGCCGACCGGGCCATGTACCTCGAGAAGGGGCGCGTGCGCTTCGAGGGCACGGCCGCCGAGCTGGCCAACCGCGACGACCTGGCCAAGGCCATCTTCCTCGGAAAGGACTCGTGATGGGCGCGGTCCTCGCCATCCAGTCGTGGTTCGGGTGGTCGATCACCGGTCAGGCGCTTCTCGGCGGCACCGTCGTCGGCCTCGGCTACGCGGTCATCGCCGCGGGCCTGGTGCTGATCTACCGGTCGTCGGGCATCGTCAACGTGGCCCAGGCATCGATGGGCGCGTTCGGCGTGAACATCTTCATCTTGTTGTTCAACGACTACGACATCCCGTACCCGCTCGCCATGCTGGTGGGCATCGGCGGAGCGGTCGTGGCCGGGGTCATCACCGAGCTGCTGGTCATCCGCCGGCTGTTCAACTCGTCGCGCGTCGTCTTGTTGATCGCCACCGTGGGCGTAGCGCAGCTCATCGCGTTGTTGATCATCGAAGCGCTACCCGACGTCGATCCCGGGCCGTTCCCCGTCGCCTTCGACGCCGGGTGGGCCGAGTTCAGCATCAGCGACCGGGTCAACGTCGGCGCCCGCGAGACATCGGTCCTGGTCTTGTTGATACCGGCCCTGGTCGTGCTCGGCCTGTTCCTCACGCGCACCCGATTCGGCCTGCACATCCGGGCCGTGGCCGACAGCCCCGAGAACAGCCAACTGGTCGGCGTCAGCCCGCGCCGGGTGTCGACGATCGTGTGGGGTCTGGCCGCGGGGTTCGCCGCCTTCACCCAGGTCGTCACCGCCCCGTTGAGCATCCGGACCTCCAACGAGCTGGCCTCGATCTCGGTCATCGGCCTGCTCCTGCGGGTTCTGGTGATCGCCTTGGCCGCCCGCATGCGCTCGATCCCACTCGTGGTCGTTGCGGGTGTGGTGCTCGGATGCGTCGAGCGCTTGCTGATCGTCAACCACACCAGCACGTTCGGTCTGTTCGACCTGGTGCTGCTGGTGCTCGTGCTGGTCCTGGTCTTGCTCCGGACGCGGGGCAGCGACAAGGGCGATGTTCCCCTGACCATCGCCGTCACCCGGCCCGACGTGCCCGACTACCTGCGCACCGTCTGGTGGATCCGGCACATCAACGCCTTGGGCATCGGTGTGGCCCTGGTCGGACTGGCCCTGGTGCCGGTGATCATCGACAAGCCGTCGAGCCTCGAGACGTGGAGCAACGTGGTGCTGATGGCCGCGGCCGCGCTGTCGCTCTCGCTGCTCACCGGTTGGGCCGGCCAGCTGTCGCTCGGCCAGTTCGCGTTCCTCGGCGTGGGCGGGCTCACGACCTTGGCGCTGCACCGCGGCCACCGCATCGGCATCGGCACACCTTGGACCGGCCAGTGGTTCGACTTCACCGCGCATCTCCCCTGGCTGGTCGCGCTGCTGATCGGCACGGCGATGGGGGTGATCTTCGCGGTCCTGATCGGACTGCCGGCCCTGCGGGTCCGGGGTCTGTTCCTGGCGGTCACCACTTTGGCCTTCGCCGGCATGGCGTCGAATTACATGTTCCTACAGAGCGGCTGGAACGGCGGGAGCGCCACGGTGATCTCAGCCCAGGGCGAGCGCCCGGTCCTCGGTGGCCTGGAGTTCCGTTCGCCCCGCATGTACTTCCTGCTGTGCCTGATCTTCCTGGTCGGCGCCGTGATCGTAGTGTCGCGGCTGCGACGCACCGGTCCAGGCCGAAAGCTGATCGCGGTGCGAGACAACGAGCGCATGACCGCCGCCGCCAACGTGTCGCCGGCTCGCGCCAAGCTGTCGGCGTTCGCGGTCTCCGGCGGCCTGGCCGCCATGACCGGCGGCTTCCTCGTCTACCTGGTCAACGGCTTCAACGCCAGCGGCACCGAGCCACTGTTCGACGTCAGCCAGTCGCTCCGGCTGGTCGCGGTGGCCATCATCGGCGGCATCGGCTCGGTCGGCGGCGCGGTGCTCGGCGCGCTATTCGTGTTCGGACTTCCGGCCGCCCTCGGCGCGAGCGACGCCGTCAAGCTGCTCACCGCCAACCTGGGCCTGCTGATCCTGCTGTTGTACTTTCCCGGCGGCCTCATCGGCATCGTCTACAACGTCCGCGACGTGTTCCTGCGCTGGTACGCCGACCGGGCCGGTATCACGTTCGACACCGCCGCGGTCCGCGTCGCCGCCGTGCCGACCCGACACCCCGACCGCGCCCTTCCCGTGGGCGGCGCGCCGTGGCTTCGCACCACCGAAGTCTCGGTGTCCTTCGGCGGTGTCCGCGCCGTCGACAACGTCACCATCGAAGTCCACCAGGGCGAGCTCGTCGGGCTTATCGGCACCAACGGGGCCGGCAAGTCGACGCTGATGGACGCCGTCTCGGGCTTCGTGCCGTCGACCGGCCAGATCGAGGTGCTCGGCGTCGAGGTCTCGCACCTACCCGCGCATCGGCGCCACGCCCTGGGTCTCGGCCGCGGCTTCCAGGACGCCAGCTTGTTCCCCGGCCTGACGGTTCGCGAGACGGTGCTGGTCGCGCTCGAAGCCCGCGAAGCGTCGTGGCTGGTCCCCTCGCTGTTCCACCTGCCACCGTCGCCAGGCTCCGAGCGTCGCAAACGCGCCGAAGCCGGCGAGATCATCGGGTACCTGGGCCTGTCGTCGTTCGCTGACGCCCAGGTGGCCGAGCTGTCGACGGGCACCCGGCGCATCGTCGAGTTGGCCTGCCTGCTGGCGACCGAGGCCCGCGTGCTGTTGCTCGACGAGCCGACCGGCGGCGTGGCCCAGAAGGAGACCGAGGCCTTCGCCCCGCTCATCAAGCAGGTGCAGCGCGAGCTCGACGCCGCGATCATCGTGATCGAGCACGACATGCCGCTGATCATGACCATCAGCGACCGCGTGTACTGCCTCGAAGCCGGCGCGGTGATCGCCGAGGGAACGCCCGAGCAGGTACGCAACGATCCCCTCGTGATCGCCAGCTACCTCGGCACCGACGACCGGGCCATCGTCCGCTCCAACCAGCCCGCGAGCTGACGATCGGGTAGCCCGTCGAGATCATTCGACGAAATGACCGCGGGCTCCTTCCGGTCAGGGGATCGGTATCCCGCAGACGCGCGACGACCTGAACAGCCCGAGCGCCGCGGTGCCGGGCGGCTCCCACTCGATCACGAGCCGCCGAGCGCGAACCCCTGCGACAGTCATGGCGGGTCGAAAACGGGGCTGGGGGGCCAGTCCGCGAACGGAGCGACCCCCCAGGTGAAGCCAAAGCGCTAGCCGGCGTAGTCGTAGCGCTCGGTGGTGGAGTAGCTGTTCGTCGCTCCGTCGTAGGTCAAGATGCCCCAACCCGGGTCGATCACGAAGTGGCTGTCGGCGCTGAACTGCTGGAGGCCGTACAAGCCGCCCTGCTCGTGCGCCGGCAGGTTCTCCATGGCCTCGACCAGCTTCTCGGATGTCACCTCGCCGCCGACCAGCGACAGCAAGGCCACGACCATGTCGACCTGGGTGCACATGCTGGCCACGCCGGTGTAGTCGAACGTTCCCGGCTCGATGGTCTCGCCGGTCGCCTCGGTGTACTGCGCGTGGCACGCCTCGATGAACGGGAGGTTGGTGTCGAGGTCCTCGGTGAAGTCGTAGGTGAAGCTCATCACCCGCTCGCCGTTGGCGATGTCCTGCACGGAATAGGCGGCGGCGAAGATCGAGTTCGAGGCGTTGGCGCTGACCGGTGCCGACAGGTACACGGGGGTCACGCCGCGGGTGTCGAGCTCAAGCTGGAGCGACACGTGGTTGGTGGTGCCGGCCATGTTCAGCACCACAGTGACCCCCTCGGCCGCGAACTGGTCCGCGGCGGCCAGGATCACCTGGTTGCCCTGCGGGTCTGAGGGGCCGAGGAAGTCGGTGCGGGCCGACACGAAGTCGACGCCCGCTTCCTCGAGCATCGTGAACACGACGTCCTCGACCGCGTCGCCCTGGTCCAGGAAGATCGACCCATACCAGAGACCGACCTTTTGACCGTCGAGCAGACCGGTGTCGAGCGCCCACTGCGTGGTCGCGGCCGCCTGGTCGTCCCACGACGGCGACCGGAAGAACAAGTTGTCGTAACCCTCGACGATCACCTCGCTGAAGTCGTGCTGGGAGTACGTGAGCACGC
>CAYMJU010000085.1:0-3385 GCA_964390555.1 uncultured Acidimicrobiales bacterium
GCCGTAGGACTTGCACAGGTCGTTGTAGAAGTTCTTGCCGCGGGCGCCCATGCCGCCGATGTAGAGGGCGGCCATCGGGCGCAGGTACTCGCGGAACTTCTCGCAGCCATCGCCGATCGCGAGCAGGCCGCCGGCAGTGATGTCGAGCGGGCCCATGTCGGCGGGTCGGCGGGCGTAACCGGCCTTGAGCGGCGCTCCCCACACCTTGCTCGCCAGCTCCGGCGCGAACAGGAACGGCAACCAACCGTCGGCCTTGGCCGCGCAGACCTCGACGCTGTTGGGGCCGAGCGACGCGATGTGGATGGGGATCGAGTCGCGAACCGGGTGGGTGATGATCTTCAGCGGCTTGCCGAGCCCGGTGCCCCGCTCAGGAGGGAGCGGCAGGGTGAAGACATCGCCGTCGTACTCGAGGCGGTCGCGCTTCCAGACCGACCGGCAGATGTCGATGATCTCGGAGATCCGGGTCAGGGGCTTGCGATACGGCTCGCCGTGCCAGCCCTCGATCACCTGGGGACCCGACGCGCCGAGACCGAGCACGAACCGGCCGCCCGACAGCGCGTCGAGCCCCGCGGCGGTCTGGGCGATGAGGGCCGGGGTGCGCGAGAACGCGGGGAGGATGCCCGACGCCAGCTCGACCCGCTCGGTCACCGCGGCGAGGTAGCCGAGCATCGAAACGGCGTCGAAGCCGTAGGCCTCGGCCACCCACAGCATGTCGACGCCGGCATCTTCGAGGGCTTTGGCCTGCGCCGCGGTCGTGGAGAAGTCTTTGGCGTAGTCGAGAGTCGTGCTGATCTTCATCGCATCAGTCTCCCGCAGTGGCCGCGGCCGCGCTCATCGGACCCGGATGGCCCGCCGACAGAGGCTTGTCGTCGCGGGGCCAATAGGCGCGAACCACCAACGACGTCGACATGGCGACGATCAGTGCCGCCGTGAACGCCAAACGCATGCCGTCGGTGAACGCCTCGCTCGCGACCGCGAACAGGTTCTCGCCGCCGACCCCGCCGATCTGACGGGAGACCTGGAACGCGCCCGGGATGCCGTCACGGACCGCCTCGGCCGCGTCAGCCGGTAGGCCGTCGGTGACGCCTCCGAGACCGTTGCGGTAACCGGTCGAGATGAGGCTGCCCATCAGTGCGATGCCGACGGCGCCCCCGACCTCGCGGCTGGTGTCGTTGACCGCCGATCCGACGCCGGCCTTGTGTGCAGGTAGCGCGGACATGATCGAGGTGGTCGCAGTGGGCATCATCAAGGCCATCCCGCTGGCGGCGATGACCATGCCGGCCGCGACGTACCAGTACGGCGTGTCGGGACTCAGGAACGCGAACAGGAAGAAGGCGACTGCCGTGATGGTCTGGCCGAGCGCCACGATCTGGCGGTTGCCGATGATCGCGGCCAATCGAGGACCTCGGGGCGAGACGAAGATCATCGTGGCGGGGAACGGCAAGATGCGCACTGCGGCAGCCAGTGGCGAGTCGCCACGCACGAACTGGAAGTACAGCGTGAGCATGAAGAAGCTGCCGAACATGACCATGAACCCGTTCGTTATCGTCAGCGAGCCGAGCGCGAACTTGCGGTTCCGGAAGTTGCGAGGATCGAGCATCGGATGGGTGACTCGGAGCTCCCAGAGCACGAACGTGGTGAGGGCGGCGACGGCAACCGCGAAGGCGCCGACCACGAGCGCACTCGACCATCCCTTCTCGGGGCCTTCGATGATGGCGAACACGAGCGACGTGAATCCGATTATCGACAGGACCGCTCCCGGAAGGTCGAGCGGTCGTCGCTCGTCGTCGCGCGACGTTGGCACGATGGCCATGATCGGGATCGCGGCAAGCAACACCAGCGGTACGTTCACGAAGAAGATCGAACCCCACCAGAACCACTCGAGCAGCAGACCCGAGGCCAGGGACCCGAGGGCGCCGCCCGCGCCCGCGAAGCCGGCCCAGATGGCGATGGCCTTGGCTCGCTCCTCGGGTGGGAAGATCACCGTGATCGTCGAGAGAGTCGCCGGCATGATGAACGCCGCGCCGACGCCCATCACGCCCCGCAGGGCGATGAGCTGATTCGGGCTGTCCGAGAAGGCGGCAGCGATCGCCGCAAGTGCGAACAGGCCGAGCCCGGCGAGAAGAGCGCCTTTGCGGCCGTACCGGTCGCCCAGCGCTCCGGCCGGGAGCAACAGCCCGGCGAACACCAACGCGTAAGCGTCGATGATCCACAGCGTCTCGGTCTGGGTGGGTTCGATCGCCTTCTGTATCGCTGGGATGGCGTTGTTGAGGGCACTCACGCTGGCCACGATCAGCACCAGGCACGAGCATAAGATGCCGAGGATCAACCACCGGCGAGGATGCGGTTCAGGCACCGTTGCACGCTATGCCGCAACGAGCGTCAACCCGGCCGCCGTGGTCGGGGGCCGTCGGCGTCCCGTACGATCGGGTGCATGACCGCCGTCGATGCGCTGACCCTCGGGGCCGAGTTCCCGACCGCCACCCGCGACGAGTGGGAGTCCCAGGTCGGCGGGGCACTCAAAGGCAAGCCGTCCTCGTCGTTGGTGACCACCACGGCCGATGGCATCGAGATCCAGCCCCTGTACACCGAGCGCCGCTCCGGCGATGCAGGACTACCGGGTGCCCGGCCGTACTCGCGCGGCGCAACCACGGCGGGAGCGGTCGTCGCCGGCTGGGATGTTCGGCAGTACCACGAGGTCACCGACCCGGCGACAGCGAACCGAGCGATTCTCCACGAGTTGATGAACGGTGGCACTTCGGTCTTGGTGCGCTTCGACGATCCCGCTCATGTGGCGCCGACGCTCGACAACGTGCGCCTCGACGCCGCCACTGTGGCGCTCGACGGTGGTCCGTTGCTGGGCGAGGTGGCTCTCGCGTTCCTCGACGTCGCGGCCCGCCGCGACGCGCCGGCATCGGCGATCAAAGGGTCGCTCCGCCTCGACCCGGTCGGCGTGCTGGCTCGCCACGGCGCGCTGCGGGTCGAGCTCGATCGCGCGATGGCGGGCGCGGCGGCCACGGCGGCCGACGTGTCCGGCCGGTTCCCGGCGGTGCGCACCTTGGCGGTCGACGGCACCGTGTGGACCGACGCCGGGGCCACCGACGTCGATGAGTTGGCAGCCACGGTGTCGACCGGCGTCGCCTACCTGCGAGCCCTCACGGCCGCTGGGTTCGACATCGATACCGCGCTCGGCCAGATCGAGTTCACCCTCACCGCGACCGCCGACCAGTTCGCCACGATCGCCAAACTCCGCGCCGCCCGCCGGTTATGGGGTCGGGTGGCCGAGGCGAGCGGCGCGTCGCTCGCCACGCGCGGCCAGTATCAACATGTCGTCACGTCGGCCGCCATGTACACCCAGCGAGACCCGTGGGTGAACATGCTGCGG
>CAYMJU010000086.1:0-116791 GCA_964390555.1 uncultured Acidimicrobiales bacterium
GCTGTGCGCCAACGCCGAATCGTGCCCGGCGAGCACAGCCTTCTCGTCGGCGTTCAGGCCCCGAACCGCGGCGTTGAGCGCCTGAACGTTCTCGGGATGCGCAACACCGGAACACGCCGCGGCGCCGACCTTGGGAAACGCTGCCGCGAGGTCGGCCTGCTCGGCCAACGTTTTGGCGGCACGAGCCGACACCGCCCCGCCCGCGCCGAGCACATCCTGAGCTGCGGGACCTGTGCCTGATGCCTCCAACGCGGAGGCGGCCGCCGCGATGCGGGCCTTGTGGCCGGCGAGGTACCGCTCGGCACGACCGACGACGCGGACCAGATCACGGAGTTGCGCGGCGTCGCACAACGCCACGTCGGCGGCGTCGAGTTCGCGCTCTGCGTCGGCCAGCACACCCATGACACGACCCTACCCAGGGGGTATGACACTGCTTGCTGGCGGTGTCGGTCCGAGGACCTCGACTGTCGGCCGACAGCGGGATCCGCCCAGACGCGGCCACGCGCGACTGCCCGCCCACGGCCAGCCCGTCACAGGGCGCGGTCGCACCTCGGGTTGAAGGCGCGCCATGCTTCGCCGTATATCGAGTGGTCGCGTCACGTGCGCCGATGAGCGGTGTCGAGCGCACTCGTCCCGGGCAATCAGAGCGTGCTCATGGCGACGTACGTTCTGATTCACGGCGCCGGTGACGTCGGCTGGTATTGGCACCTCCTGGAGGCCGAGTTCCGGGCCCGGGGTCACGACACGGTCGCGCCGAACCTTCCGTGCGAGGACGCCGCCGCCGCACTGCCCGAGGATGCGAACGCCGTGATCGACGCAGTCGGCATCACTCGACGGACCAAACCACCGACCAGTTACGACGACTCGGCGAGGCCGTGGAAGCGGCGGATCGTGTGGTCGAGGCGGCGGCCGATGCGCTCGGCGGTGCGACGGTTCGCAGGGTCGAGAAACGTCCCGTCGTCGTCGAAGAGGTCGTCGGCCACGTAGAAGATGTCGTTGCCGGGAACCACGATCGCGCCGAGTGTCGTGAGCAGGCGGGTGAGTTCGGCTAAGGCGCCGTGTCCGTTGCCTTCGAGGCAGACGCAGGACCTGGCGACCAGCTTGTACGTGAAGTTGTCGAGCGGTGCTTCGCCGGGCGCGAGCCGGGTCAGCCAGTCGATCAGGTTCTTGAGCATGCCAGGTATCGAGCCGCCGTACTCCGGCGTGGCGACCAGCCAACCGTCGGCCCACCGGATGTGCTCCTTGAGCAGCAGAAGGTGCTCGGGAAGCGGCACGTCGTGCGGCGGGCCGATCCGTCCCCCTTCGTCGAAGAGGCGGTGCGGATCACTGTTCTTGGCGTCGAACAGATCGGCGTCGAGCACTGGCACGGGGTAGTCCTTGAGGTCGACGAAGCGCACCTCCGCGCCGGCAAGCTCAGCACCCGTAGCCATGGCCCGTGCCAGCTTCTTGTTGCTCGAGTCGGTCCGAAGGCTGCCGGCGAAGGCGATGATGCGCGGAGACCTGGGCTGCATGAGGCGGTGAGGCTAGCCGGGTGCGGGGCACTCACACTTCGGTAACGAAACCGGGTCGGATAGACGCACGGCACCGACGTGACATGGCCCGAAAAGTGTCCCCGCACGAGGAGGCAACTCACGCGCGCTCGAGATAACGCGTCCGCGAAGTAGCTCGATGGCCTCGTCGACTACATCGAAGACACCCTCAACCCTGCTTGAGACAAGTGCCGTTCTGGGCGCCCAGCATCAGCATGGACAAGCGGCCACCACATCACACCACTTCGGCCGGAGTCGCAGCGGTTCCGACCGCTGCATCGTGCCGGTTGTCGGGCGGATGGTGGACGTCGGGCCGTACGCGTGTGCCTTCCATCTTGAGCGGGATGGTGACCGAGAGGCCCCACCGCCGCCCTGCTTGCTGGCGGTCTCGGTCCGACGACCTCCACCGGGTCGGTCGAGCTCGCGTCGACGCCACCGACTCGCCGACGGTCGTGGTCAGCGGGCGACGGTGGTTGACGGTTCCGGGGCCAGAACCACGACACCGTCAGCCCCGAGCCGGTCGATCTCGTCGTCGGTGTACCCCACGCCGGTAAGGATCGCTCGCGTGTGCTCGCCCAGCTCGCAGAACGCTGGGGCGAGGCTCGGCGTCTCGGAGAACGAGAGCACGGGGGCGTATCGGTGGTAGGTGCCGTCGAGCGCCGGGTGCGACGCCTCGGTCATCATCCCGATGGCCGTGGCCTGCGGGTCCTCGTAGAGGAAGGCGAAGTGGCTCCGCTCGTCGGCGACGATGCAGCCCACGCCGGCTTCGCCGAGGCGCTGCTCCCACGCCGAGGCGGTGTCGCCGAGGAACACTGGCGCCAACTCGGCCTCGAGCGCCTCGCGGTTGCCGAGGCGCGCCGCGGCGGTCGCGAACCGGAGATCGGTGGTGAGCTCGGCGCGATCGAGGGTGGCGCAGAGCCGACCGAAGGCGGCGTCGTCGTCGGCCACGAGCATGATCCAGTGGGGATCGGGGTTGGCGTGGGGTCCGAGCGCGCCGGGCACGGCGGCCGAGGCGCACTCGTACAGCCGGTGGGTGGCTCCGATGCCGAACTGGCGGGGATCGACGGCCGGCCGCCCGGGCTTGCCCTCGTAGGCGAACGCCTCCTCGAAGTTGAGGTAGATGTTGGAAACGATCATCCAGGACTCGACGTCTTGCGCCAGACCGGTGCGGTGGCGAGCGAACAGGCCGAGCATCGCCGCCGCGGCGTGGCCGAGGGCCGCGACCGGATCGGCCCCGCTCTCGCGCAGCGGCGGATTCCCCTCGCCGGTCTGGTAGGCGGTCTGGCCGGCGAATGCGGCGATCACCGGGTCGATCGCGGGCTGGCGGGCATAGGGACCGGCCGAGCCGTACGACGCGGCGTAGTGGTACACGATGTCGGGGTTCACGGCTCGCAGCGAGGCGGCGTCGATCCCGAGGTTCTCGGGAACCATGCCCCGGAAGTTGTGGATGAACATGTCGGCGCCGGCGACGAGCCGGTGCAGGATCCCGCGGCCCCGCTCGTCTTTGAGGTCGAGCGCGATCGACTCCTTGCCCTGCATCGCCCGCACCATGTTGTTGTGGCCGAGCGCGGCCACAGGATCGCCGCCACCCCGGCCGAGCAGGCGGTACGGATCGCCCTGCACCGGTTCGATCTTGATCACCCGGGCGCCGAGCTCGGCGAGCAGCGCCGTGGCAAAGGGGGTGGCGTAGTAGTAGCCGGCTTCGACGATCGTGATGCCGTCGAGGGGACCGCAGAGCGAGGTCCGGGTCGGCGGGGGTGCGACCACCGGCCGCACCTCGGCACCGAGGACCGCGGCGGTGTGCTCACCGGGTGTGGGAGCCGGACCGCGCACGTCGGCGGGGGCTCCGGGGATCCGCGCCAACGGCCCGATCTGACGCATGGCGCCGACCCGCGGGTCGGTGAGCTCCACGACCAGCCCGGTCGAGGTCACCTGGGGGTGGACGAGCGCCTCTTGCGTGGTCTGGATGACGTCGGCGCAGACGTTGCCGTTGGCGAGGTACGCCTCCATCCACTCGCCGGCGGTGCGCTCCTTCATGCGGGCCTGTAGATGCGTGACGAGCTCGACCTTGGCGTCGTCGTCGGGGAAGCGGGTCGGGGCGCCTTTGAAACGGTCGTCGTCCCAGATCCACCCGAATCCGATGGCCTCGATCCAGGCGGGGAAGAAGTGCGGCTCGGACAGCGAGTGCATGATCCAGCGGCCATCGCGGCACTTCACGAGCATCCCGGTGAGGGTCACCTCGCGAGGGTCGCGGTGGTGGGCCAGCGGGTTGATCGCGTCGGACACGGTCTCGGTCGACGCCGTGCGGTCGAGGGGCAGCTCCTCGCCCTCGCGCAGCAGCCACCGCACCTGCGGGTTCTGCCGGCAGCTGAGCGCCTGCAACATGTTGGTGTCGACTCGCTGGCCGCGGCCGGTGAGGTCGCGGGCGCGCAGCGCGGCGAGCACGCCCTGCACGGCGAGCAGGCCAGCGAAGTAGGTGCCGTCGGGGCACGACCGGTAGATCGGCCGCCGACCGTCGCGCTCCCAGCCCGGCTGGTCTCGGAAGATGCCGGCCTTGGCCATCACGCGCGAGTCGGCCGGCTCCACGCCCGAATAGGGGCCGGTGCGTCCGAATCCCGTTATCTCGCACACGACCAGCGCGGGGTTCAGCGAGGAGAGCTGGTCGTAGCCGAGGCCGCGCCGTCGGGCCTCGCCCGGGGGATCGTCGTTTACAACCACGTCGAAGCCGGGAACCAAGCGGTGCATCTCGGCTCGACCCCGCGATGATGCGAGGTCGAGGGTGATGCTCTTCTTGCCCCGTTGAAGGAGCAGGTATGCCGGCATCTCGGCGAGTGGATCATGTCCGGGGAACTCGACCCGGACGACCTCGGCCCCGAAGTCGGCGAGCACCATGGTGGCCAGGGACCCAGCCGCCCTCCGGCTGCAGTCGAGCACTCGGATGCCAGCGCACGCGCCCGGCATGTGTTCCCTTTCCGTCGACCTTTCGCCATCGTAGGACGGCGTCTTGTGAAATGACAGTCGTCTGACAGTATTGTCCGGAGCGTGATCGAACCGGGGGGAACGCTCGAGGCATTGCGGCACGAGGTTCGCAGCTGGTGCGCGGCGCACGTGCCGACAGACTGGCGTGAGCGCCAACGGGGCCTGGCGCACCACGAGCTCGTCGAGTTCGTGCGCTGGTGGGGCGGCGAGCTCCGCCAAGCCGGGTTGCTGGCCCCGCACTGGCCGGCCGAGTGGGGCGGTGGGTTCTCGATCGCCGAGCAGATCGTCATCGCCGAGGAGTTGACGCGCGGCGGAGCGCCGCGCAACGCCTTGTTCCACGTCGCTGTGTTCAACGTGGGGCCAACGCTCGTGCACAACGGCACACCCGAGCAGCAACAGCGCTACCTCCCCGGCATCTGGAGCGGTGAGGTGTGGTGTCAGGGCTACTCCGAACCCGACGCCGGCTCGGACCTGGCCAGCCTCCAGACACGGGCCGTTCGCGACGGCGACGATTTCGTCGTGACCGGCCAGAAGGTGTGGACGAGCTGGGCCAATGACGCCGACTGGTGCATGCTGCTGGCGCGTACCGACCCCGACGCGACCAAGCACAAGGGCATCAGCTGCCTCATCGTCGACATGCGATCGCCGGGCATCGAGGTCCGGCCCATCACCCAGGCCTGGGGTCCGGCCGACTTCAACGAGATGTTCTTCGACGAGGTTCGGGTCCCGGCCGCGAACCTCATCGGAGCCGAGAACCACGGTTGGGGAGTGGCCCAGGGCACCCTCGCGGCCGAGCGCGCCATCTCGATCCTGGAGATGACCGAGCGGATCCAGCGCAACGGCATCGAGCAAGCCGTCGCCGACGCCGCCGGCTGGATCCTTGACGACGGCCGACGCGCCATCGACGATCCGGCGGTCCGCGAGGCGCTGGCCGAGAGCTACGCCGAGATCCAGGTGCTGCGACACGTGTTGAACCAGATGATCGACGGCGTGATCCGCGGCGACGACGTCAGCGCGACGGCCTCGATCATCAAGGTCTTCTACACGGACGTGTTGTACAAGTTCACCAAGCGGGTCACCGGCTTGCAGGGCGTGGCCGGCCAGATCGACCAACCCGTTCTGGCCTGCGCCGGATGGGAGACGGGATTCTGGATGAACGACTACATCCACTCGTTCGGTTGGTTGATCGGTGGGGGCACCAACGAGATCCAGCGCAACGTGATCGGCGAGCGCATGCTCGGGCTGCCGCGGTAGGAGGCACCGTGGGACTGAGCACCGACGAACGCGACGACCTGCGGGCCACCGCTCGCTCCCTGCTCGGACGCGAGTCCTCATCCCCGGCGGTACGGGCCGTGATCGAGGCCGAACCCGGCTACGACGCCGGGTTGTGGGACACCATGGTCGAGCTCGGCTGGACGGGCATCCACGTCGCCGAGAGCCACGGCGGTGCCGGCTGCGGCTTCGGCGACCTCGCCGTCGTCCTGCACGAGCTCGGGCGCGCCATCACGCCGTCGCCCCTGCTCGCCAGCGCGGTGCTCGCAGCCACGGCCCTCGCCCATGCCGCGCACGCCGCCGCCGCCGCACCCCACCTCGCCGCGCTCGCCACAGGTGAGGCGATTGGCGCCGTGGCCCTGGCCGGCGCCGACGGTTCCTACGAGCCGAGCCGCCTCACCGCCGTGTGGCGTGCCGACGGCGCATCGGTGCGCCTCGACGGGGTGTCGGGGTTCGTGCTCGACGCCGACGTGGCCTCGGTCATCGTCGTCGCGGCGCGCGACGCGACCGGTGCCCCGGCCATGGTGATCGCCGATCCGCGATCGCCGAGGATCCGCGTCGAACCGACGCCATCGGTCGACCAGACCCGCCGCATGTTTCGCGTGTCGTTCGACGACGTGGCCGTTCCGGCCGGCCAGCTGCTGTGCGAGCCCGGCCCCGATGCCCATCGCCTCATCGGGCTGGTGCTCGCCGCCGGCGTGGTCGCGGCCAGCTGCGACGCGGCCGGGGTGGCCGAGCACGTGCTCGAGATCACGGTGCGCTACGCCACCGAGCGCGTTCAGTTCGGCAAGCCGATCGGCTCGTTCCAGGCGGTCAAGCACCACTGCGCCAACATGGCCATCGCCGTCGAGTCGAGCCGCGCCGCCAGCCGAGCGGCGGCCGACCAGCTCGACGGCGAGCCGGCCGGGTGGGCCGCCGCGGCTGCCGTGACCGCGTCGTACGTCGGCCCGGCGTGCGCCGAGGCCTGCGCGCTCGGCCTGCTCGTCCACGGTGGGATCGGCTTCACCTGGGAGCACGACATCCACCTGTACCTCAAGCGGGCCAAGCTCGACGAGGTCCTGTTCGGCACGCCGTCGTGGCACCGCCGCCGCCTGGCCGACCTGGCCTTTCCGGCGTTGTTGGGCCCGGCGTCGGTTACCACGGCCTGACGAGGAGCCAGCACATGTCGACACCGACCGCCATCCGCTTCGACCTGTACGACCGGGAGCTGTACGCCTCGCCGTACGAGACGTTCCGGCGGCTGCGCGACGAGATGCCGCTGTACTACGACGAGGAGCACGACTACTACGTCGTGAGCCGCTTCGACGACGTCGCCCGGGTGCTGGGCGACAAGCGCCGGTTCATCTCGGGTCAGGGCGCGGTCTTCAGCGTGATCCGCGCCGGCACGCCTATCCCCTCGGGCATGTTCATCTTCGAGGACGCACCGCTCCACACGATCCACCGAGCCCTCGTGTCGCGCCTGTTCACCGTGAAAGCGGTGAGCCGGATCGAGCCCCAGATCGAGGCGTTGTTCAACGAGGTGGCCGAGTCGATCGTGGGTCGGCCCGACTTCGACTTCATGAGCGACTTCGCCCACCGGATGCCGGTGCGGGTGATCGGCATGCTCCTCGGCCTCCCCGAGAAGGACCACGCCGATCTCCAGGCGACGTTCCACCGGACGATGCACAAGGACAAGTCCCAGGGCGACTACGAGCCCCTCGGCTCGATCGCCGAGACGGCGCGCTGGTTCCACGAGTACCTCGACTTCCGGGCCGCCCACCCGACCGACGACCTCATGACTCAGTTGCTCAACGTCGAGTTCGACGACGAGACCGGTACCCGTCGAGTCCTGAGCCGCGACGAACTGCTCCTGTTCCTCACGTTGATCACCGGCGCCGGTGTGGACACCACGGCCACCGCTATCGGCTGGGCCGGGTCGCTGCTCGCCGAGCACCCCGAGCAACGGGCGATGCTCGCGGACAACCCCGAGCTCATCCCGCACGCGGTCGAGGAGATCCTGCGCTTCGAGCCGCCGGCCTACCAGTTCGGGCGGACCCTATCCGAGGACGTGGAGATCCACGGCCATACCGTCCCGAGCGACAGCATCGTGCTCGTGTTGCCCGGATCGGCGAACCGCGACGACCGGGTGTTCACTCATGGCGACACGTTCGACGTGACCCGGCCGCCCGGGCAGACCTTCACGTTCTCCTACGGCCCGCACTTCTGCCTCGGCGCGGCGCTGGCCCGGCTCGAGGTGAAAGTAGCCCTGGAAGCTCTGCTGCCGCGGATCCCGGAGTGGGACGTCGACCACGCCGGAGCGGTGTTGACCGACGGGATCGACACCCGCGGATGGGCGAAGCTCCCCGTGAGGGTCTGATCGAACCCCGGCGCGAGCGAGAACCACGAGAGAGAAGGACCAACATGGACGAACTGCGATTCGACGGGCGGGCGGCGATCGTGACCGGCGCCGGGCGCGGGGTGGGGCGCTCGCACGCGCTCGAGCTGGCCCGGCGCGGCGCCCGCGTGGTCGTAGCCGACCTCGGTGGGGCGCTCGACGGCTCGGGGTCGTCTACGGGGCCGGCCGACGAGGTCGTCGCCGAGATCCGCGCCGCGGGCGGCGAGGCGGTGGCGTGCTGCGCGTCGGTGGCCGACGAGGCGGGAGCGGCATCGATCGTGCAGGCCGCGCTCGACACGTTCGGCCGCATCGACATCGTGGTCAACAACGCCGGTATCGCCGACCCCGACTGGTTCGAGGATCATCCGCTCGAACGGTTCCGGCGCATGATCGACGTCCACTACCTCGGCAGCGTCTACGTGGCCTACGCAGCCTGGCCGCACATGGCGCGGGCCGGCTACGGCCGCATCGTGAACACGACGTCGGAGGCCGTGGTGGGCATGGTCCCCAAGGCCACCTCCTACGGCGGCGCCAAAGGCGGCGTGCTCGGCTTCACCAAGGCCCTGGCCAACGAGGGGGGCCGGTTCGGCATCCGAGTCAACGCCGTCGTCCCCCGGGCCAGCACCCGACTCTCGGCCCCGTGGGTCCTCGCCAAGACCTACGACGTCCCCGAGGAGGCGTTCATCAGCAGCGGGAGCATGGACCGGTTCCCTCCCGAGCAGGTCACCCCCGCCGCTGTGTACCTCGCGCACGAGTCGTGCGCTCTCAACGGCGATCTGTTGACCGCGGGAGGTGGCCAGGTGTTCCGCATCGCCATGGTGGCCAACGCCGGCATCACCAGGGAGGGCGGCGTCACCCCCGAGGACATCGCCGCCGAGATCGACGTGTTGCTCGACATGTCCGACCCGCAGGAGTACAAGGCCGAGTCGATGGTCAGCGCGGAGACCAAGGCCGCGCAGGAGAACATCGGCGGCGGCTGACCCGGCTCAGGTATCGCCACGGGCAGAGAGGGAGCGAGATGGAACAGACCTGGACGGGCAAGAAGCCCCGAGTGCTCGACGAGGACACGATCGCCGAGGTGTGCCGCAAGATCGGCATCCCGGTTCGGTACTCGCAGCGCCAGCACTGCGAGGTGTCGTCGACGGACTCGTTCCGGCACTTCGCCCGCGCCTATGGCGACGGCAACCCGCTCTACAACGACCCCGCCTATGCAGCCGCGAGCACGTGGGGAGCGCCGATCGCTCCGCCGCTGTACCCGTTCATCTCCGGTGTCGCCCGCCCGGTGGAGCTCACCGAGGCCGAGCGGGCGATCATCAAGGGCGGCGACCCCCTGGCCGGGATCGGTCAGTACATGGCCGGCGAGCGCTGGATCTTCATGAAGCCGGTTCGAGCCGGCGACGTGCTCGAGATGTCGCAGACCCTGCACTCGGCCGAGTTGCGACCGAGCGCGTTCGGCGGTGGCACAGGTGCGCTCGTGTCGCACCGGGTGGCGTGGGAGGACGACCACGGTTCGCCATACGCCTACCGCTTCCTCGACTTCTGGCACGCCGACCGGGAGAGGTCGCGCGAGGCGGGGAAGAACCGCGAGATCGACCGTCCCAACTACAGCGACGACGACATCGAGCGCTACGACGCCATGTACGCGGCCGAGGAGATCCGGGGAGCCGAGCCCCGCCGGGCCGGAGACGTAGCCGTGGGGGACACCCTGGGGCCGATCGCCAAGGGTCCGCTCAGCGTCACCGACATCATCTGCTGGCACGCCGGTGTGGGGTGGGGCATGTACGGCGGCGGCACGTCGAAGCTGGGCTACGTCAACCGCAAGCGCGTACCGAAGTTCTATCTCAAGAACGAGTTCGGCTTCTGGGACTCGGCGCAGCGGTGCCACTGGGACGACGAGTGGGCCCAACGAATCGGCCACCCCGGCGCGTACGACTACGGCGTGATGCGCAGCAACTGGATGGTCCACCTCGTCACCAACTGGATGGGCGACGACGCCTGGGTGTGGAAGATGACGGCTCGCCAGCGCAAGTTCAACTACCTCGGCGACGCCCACGTCATCTCCGGCGTGGTGCGTGAGGTCGATCGGGTCGCGAGCACGGTGACCATCGACGTGACCGGCGTGAACCAGCGGGGCGAGGCCACCTGCGACGCCCGGATGGTGGTGATCCTGCCGCCACCGGAGGGCGGGCCGGCCCGGATCCCGGAGTACGACCCCGACCAGGTGCCGGAGGCATCAGCCCCGTGAGCGCGGTACCTCCACGTCCAGGGCCCGCGGGACCGGGGCCACCTGGTCCAGGGGCTCGTCCGGGGCCTCGACGCGTCACGTTCCTCGCCGGCGTCCGGGCCCTCGAACTGGGCGACGGTGTGGCGGGATCGGCCGCGACCAGCGTCCTGTGGGCGCTCGGCGCCGAGGTCACGACCGTGATCGATCCCGCGAGCCCGCACCGGCGGGGCCGGCCCGCCGCGGGAGCCCGCGGCGCGAGTCTGCTCCCGGCCGCGCTGGACCGGGGCAAGGCCCTCGTGCGCGGCGTCGACGACCTCGCCGGCATCGAGGCGCTGATCGGGTCGGGAGCCGACGGCGCGCCCTTCGACGTGGTGGTCGTGGATCGTGTCGGCGCTCTCGGTGGCGCGCTCGGCCCCCTTGCCGACCTCGACGCGTACGTGCAGCTCGTCGAGAGGTGCAACGGCCGGGCGTGGGTGACGATCAGCGCGTTCGGGCTCACCGGAGGTCGCGGGGCCGACCCGGCGACCGAGCTCACGGTGGCGGCGGCCAGCGGCATGCTCTCCGCGGTGCGCGACCCAGCCACCGGCCGTCCGCTCAAGCTCGGCGGGCAGCAGTCGCTGCTCAACACCGGGCAGGCCGCCGCGCTCGCGGCGTGCCACGCCCTCGATCTCGCCGCCGAAGCCGCGCCGGTTCACCTCGACCTCGCCGCGGTCGAGGCGACCCTCGCCATGGGTCCGGTGCTCGAGGTCGGCGGCCTGTTGCTCCAGACCGGCGGGGCGGGAGGGGCGAAGCGCTACGGCGCCCCGGCCAGCTTCTATGAGTGCTCCGACGGCCACGTGCGGATCTCGGCGATGGAGAACCACCAGTGGCAGGGCGTGGTTGCCGCCATGGGCTCGCCGGCGTGGACCGCACGCTTCGCCACGGTCGAGGCACGCATCGAAGACCCCGACGAGATCGATCGTCAGGTCGAGGCGTGGACAGGGCAGCGGACCAAACGCGACGCCGAATCGGTTCTCCAGGCCAACGGCGTGCCGGCCTCGGCCGTCTACGCACCGACGGAGATCCTCGACTCACCACAGTTGCGGTTCCGCGACGCCTTCGAGCCCTTGCTGATCGGGGGTGAGGTGGCCACGGTGGTGGGTCTACCGTTCCGGGTGGTCGGCCGCGGCGAGGGCGCCGGCGGTCATCGACATCGCTCGTTGCGCGGACTGCGCCTGCTCGAGGCCAGCCGGGTGCTCGCCGTGCCGCTCGCCGGGGCGATCCTCGGTGCGCTGGGTGCCGACGTCACCAAGCTCGAGGACCTGCCCCGGCTCGACATGTACCGGCGCCGCGGTCCCTACATCGACGGCTCGGCGGGCGAGGAGCAGTCTGCGTACTTCGCGTTGATGAACCACTCGAAGCGCAGCGCGGCCTTCGACGTCGACGCCGACCGGGATCGTCTGCACGCCCTGCTCGACTCGTCCGACGTGGTCATCGAGAACCTGGGCCGCAAGCGGGCCATCAGCCTCGGCGTCGCGCCGGCCGTGCTTCCGGGCACCCATCCCGCTGTGCTGTCGGTCAGCTCGTCGGGCTTTGGCCAAGACGGTCCGCACGCCGAGTTCCGGGCCTACGCCTACAACCTCCAGGCGTCGGGGGGGCTGGGCTACCTCACGCGCAACGATCGGGGCGAAGGGGCCGAGATCGACATCGCCTGGGCCGATCTGATCTCCGCCTATTCCCTGGCCACGATCATCGCCGCCTGGGCCGTGGGTCCGTCGGGGAACCCCGGGGCCGGGCTCGACTTCTCGATGATCGACCTGGTGGTGTCGCACTTCAACGAGTACCTGGCCGCGGCGAGCCTCGACGCCGGGTCGGACCGGTCGCTCGACCGGGCCAACGAGCTGGCGCCCTACGCGCCTCACGGGGTGTACCGCGCCGGCGAGGGCTGGGTGGCGATCGCCGTCGACGGCGACGACCAGTTCGCCGCGCTCACCGCGGTGCTGGCGCATCCGGGCCTCGGCGATACGGCGTACGCGCACGTCGACGGACGGTCGACGCATCGTGCCCGACTCGACTCGCTCATCGACGAGGCGGCCGGCCCCCGTTCGGCGGCGACGCTCGCGGCCGAGCTCCGCACCGCTGGGGTATGGGCCGAGGCGGTGGAAACGCCGTCCTCGCTGCTCGACAGCCCGACGCTGGTCGAGCGTGGCTTCTTCGTGCCCGTCGACCACCACGACTGGGGCCGGCGTCGCTTGGTCGGTCTGCCCTGGCGACGATACGGCGGCCCGCCCTTGCCCCTAACGGCTGCGCCCCGGCTCGGCGAGGAGCGTCGGACACAATGACTCGCGAACCTGGCGCGAGTTTGGCGCTTCTACGACCCAACTCGCGCCAGGTTCGTCGCGAGGAGCTAGCGATGGAGGTCTGACATGGGATATCTGGATGGCAAGGTCGTCGTCGTCACGGGCGGGGGGCGTGGGATCGGGCGGGCCACTGCGCTGGCCGCGGGTGCCGAAGGTGCGCAGGTGGTCGTCGCCGACTACGGCGGGGCCGTCGATCGCCGCGCCGGTGCGTCACCCGATGCGGCGCAGGCCGTGGTCGCCGAGATCGTCGCCGCCGGCGGGCGAGCCACCGCTGCTGGCGAGGACGTATCGAGCCTCGACGGTTGCCGGCGGATCATCGCCACCGCCGTCGACGGCTACGGACGGCTCGACGGGATCGCCTGCTTCGCCGGCATCACGGTCACGAAGTACCTGTGGGAGCTCGACGAGAGCGACTGGGACGACGTGATCGGCGTGCACCTCAAGGGGCACTTCGGCTGTGCCCAGGCTGCGGCCCGACAGATGATGGAGCAGGGGAGCGGCAGCCTGGTCTTCATCGGGAGCGGCGCCATGAACGGCACCCCCAACATGCCGAGCTACGCGACCGCCAAGGCCGGGATCCTCGGGCTGACGTGGAGCACCGCGTACGCCCTCGAGCGGTTCGGCATCCGCACCAACTGCGTGGTCCCCAGCGCCGCAACCCGCATGTCCGACAGCATCTACGGCAACGCCGAGATGCTTTCGGATCAGGTGGGGGAGACGATCCGGAGCGACCTGGCTGCAGGTACCTACCGCGATCCCGCCAACATCGCACCGCTCGTGCTCTATCTGTTCGGCGACAAGTCCGTGGGCATCAACGGTCAGGTGTTTCGCGCCCAGGGTTACGACGTGGCCCGGCTCGGCGGTCTGGCGTGGGACAAGACGATGTCGAACGATGGTCCGTGGGACCTCGCGTCCCTCTCCGTGCGGTTGCCCCAGGAGCTCGGACCGACGCTCACGCCGCGGCCCGTTCCCTGGCCGGAACGGCCACGATGACTGGCGCCGGAACGGCCGCGATGACTGGCCGGCGCGTCATGGCGCCCGATTGCGGCCCGGCGCCCAAGCTGACAGTCTGCTGTCGCATTGTCGAAGGCTCGGGGGTACGCCCATGACGGGCACGACGCAGGACGCGGAGCTCAAGGTCGAGCGGCTCGGTCGCGTGCTGGTCGTGACGATCGATCGCCAGGCGCGGATGAACGCGCTCAGCCAGGAGGTCAAGGCCGGCCTGGCCGAGACCTGGGCCACGCTGACCGGCGACCGCGACATCCGCGCGATCGTGATAACCGGCGCAGGCGACCGGGCCTTTTGCACCGGCATGGATCTCAAGGCCCACGCCGAGCGGGGCGGACCACCGCCGGCCAAGGCCGACGTCCACGAGGAGATGCGGATCACCCCGCTGAACTGCGACGTGTGGCTCCCCACCATCGTCGCGGTCAACGGCGTGTGCACTGGAGCCGGCCTGCACTTCGTGGCCGATGCCGACATCGTGGTGGCGTCGTCGAGGGCCTCGTTCATCGACACGCACGTCAGCGTCGGGCAGGTCACCGCCCTTGAACCGATCTCGTTGCTTCCCCGCATCGGTCTCGGCAACGCCCTCCGCTTCGCCGTGCTCGGCCGGCACGGTCGGATCGGCGCCGACGAAGCCCTTCGCATCTCGCTCGTGGACGAGGTGGTCGAGCCCGACCGCCTGCTCGAACGTGCGGTGGAGCTCGCGGAGCTGGCTGCCTCGGGGTCGCCGGTAGCCATCGAGGCCTCGAAACGAGCCATTCGCGATTCGCTCGACCGACCGATGGCGCAGGCCATGCAGCACGGGTGGGAGCTCCTGCTCGCCCATCGCTCGCACCCTGACAGCACCGAGGGACCGCGCTCATTCGCCGAGAAACGGGAGGCGCAGTGGCGATGACCCAGGGGGCCGACAACACCGGCATTGCGGCTGGCGACGCCGAGCTCGACGCCATGGTGGCGGACGCCGACGCGTTCATCCGCTCCCAGCTGCCCGCCGCGTGGGTCGACGCCGTCGATCGAGGCGATCCCGAGGCGCTCTCGGTGGCGCGGCTAGGCGTCGACCCCGACGAGCTCTGGACGCGCATCGGGCGCGGCGGCTACGTCACGCCGGCCTGGCCGGTGGAGTACGGCGGGCTCGGCGTGTCGGCCAAGACCGGCGGGGCGATCGCCCGCACGCTCGGCCGGTTCAAGGTGCCCCGCTTCAACAATCCCGTGGGCGTCGACCTGTGCGGCCCGGCCATCTTGCGTTGGGGAACCGAGGAGCAAAAGCAGCGGTACGTCCGGCCGATCGCCGCTTACGAGGAGATCTGGTGCCAGCTGTTCTCCGAGCCCGGCGCCGGGTCCGACCTCGCCAGTCTGGCCACCAGGGCGGAGCGCGACGGCGAAACGTGGGTGGTCCGAGGTCAGAAGGTCTGGACGAGTCTCGGTCACATCGCGGCGTTCGGGATCATGCTCGCCCGGACCGACCCCGATGTACCCAAGCACCGGGGGATCACGGCCTTTCTGGTCCCGATGGACCTCCCCGGCGTGACGGTGCGGCCGCTGCGCCAGATCACCGGCGACGCCGAGTTCTGTGAGGTCTTCCTCGACGATGTCGTGCTCCACGACTCGCTGCGTCTCGGTCCTGTCGACGACGGGTGGCGGGTGGCCACCTCGGTGCTCATGCACGAGCGCCAGTCGGCCGGCGGTAGCGGCGCCAACCTGCCCGGCACGGTGGCGGGCCGGTCGATCGCCGCGCTCATCGCCCGCCACGCCCCGATCACCGACCCGACGCTGCGCCAGCGGCTGGTGCAGGCGTACATCGAGGACAAGCTCGTGTCCTACACGAACCAGCGTGCCGCCGCTCGCCGCCGTGCGGGGCATCCACCCGGGCCCGAAGGCTCGGTCGTCAAGCTGTTCTTCAGCGAGCACACCCAGCGCGTGCAGAACCTCGCCGTCGATCTCGAGGGGCCGGCCGCCCAGGCCTGGCCCGAGGACGATCGGTGGCTGAGGAACACGGCGTGGTCGTTGCTCCGGGTGCGAGCCAAGACCATCGGCGGCGGGACATCGGAGGTTCAACGCAACATCCTGGGCGAGCGCGTGCTCGGCCTACCCCGGGCGCCCGACGTCGATCGAGAGCTGCCGTGGTCCCAGGTCAGGAGATCATGACCGGCGCCGCCGCCGAGGACGAGAGTCCGGGCAGCCTGGTCGAGATCGCGGTCCGCCGGGCGCGCCACGACCCGGACACACCGATGCTCGTCACCGTCGACGGTCCGGAACCCGATCCCGTCGTCTTGCACACCTACGGTGAAGTCCTCGGCCGCGCCGCCGTCGTGGCCGCGGTGTTGGCCGCCGCCGGGGTGCGGGCCGGTGACCGGATCGGGTGCTACCTCGACAACACGCCGAGCTGGGTGGTGGCGTCGCTCGCGGCGTGGATGAACGGTGCTGCCGTGGCCGCCGCAGGCACGCTCATGCCGGCCCCCGAGGCCGCGGGACTGTTCTCCATGGCCGAGGCGACCGTCGTGGTCGCCCTCGACTCGGCACCCGATCTTCCGTCGACGTTCCGGGTGATCCGGATCGACTCGTCCGGGCGAGGCCCCGGCGATCTCTCCGCGGCAGCCGGGAGCGGCGACGTGGCGGTCACCCTTCCGGATCCCGAGGCGCTGGCCGTCGCCATCTTCACCTCGGGGACGACCGGTCGACCCAAAGGGGTCACCCACACCCACCGCGACCTCGTGGTGGCCGCGGCACGCGTCGCCGCGGGCTACTCGAAGAACAGCGGGTACCGCCCCGAGCCGGCGCCGGCCCGACTACCGCCCGGTGTGCTGTTCAACCCCTACGGGCACATGGCGGGGTACGGCCGTCTCGCTTTTCGCATGTGGACCGGGCGGGCCCTGGCGATCGTGCCCCGGTTCTCGCCCGAGGCGGCCCACACGTTGCTCCAGCGCTTCGACCTCGACACCTTGCAGCTCAGCCCGACGATGATCCACATGCTGGCCACGTCGGAACTGCCGCTCGACCTCGGCACGGTGAAGTACGTGACGTCGGGGACCGCACCGCTGCCGGTCGCCACCCGGGACCTGTTCGAGCGCCGTTTCGGCGCGCCGGTCATGCAGGCCTACGGGATGAGCGAGATCGGCGCCGTGGCCCAGGAACGCTACGACGATGTCGTGGCCGGCCGGCGGGGTCCGGGATCGGTCGGCCGCCTCGCCGCCGGTGTGGAGGTGCGCTTCCGGCACCTCGACGACGACCGGCCCGAGGGCGAGGGCGAGATCCTCGTGCGGACCGACGAGGCGTCCAAGGAGTTCATCGGCGGCGCTCCGGTGCCCGTCGACGACGACGGTTGGTTCGAGACCGGCGACGTGGGACGCCTCGACGACGACATCTTGTACATCACCGGTCGCGTGCACGAGAAGATCATCGTCGGCGGGTTCAACGTCTACCCCGCCGAGGTGGAAGACGCCGCCCGCCGGTCGTCATCGGTGCTCGACGTCGTGGTGGTGGGGGTGCCCGACGAGCGTCTCGGCGAGTGTCCGGTGGCCGGCGTGGTGTGGGAGGGGGAGCCCGACGAGGCAGGGCTGATCGCCCAGCTCCGAGGCGAGCTGGCGGCCTACAAGGTGCCCCGCCGCACCTTCGCCCTCACGAATGTTCCGCTCACGGCTCGCGACAAGGTCGACCGCGCCGAGTCGATGCGACTGGCGCAGCGAGCCCTCGGCGTCGGCGACACCCAGGTTTGATCCGGCGCTCGGATCAGGATTGGCCGCGCGCGGCCTTGCGGTCCGGCCGGCCCGAACCCGTGCCGGCCGAGAGCGTGACGAGTAGATCGAATTCGTCGTGGATCACGTCGGCCAGGTCGAAGCTGGCCGGACCGGCGAGCCAGCGGTTCAGCGCGCGCCGGTAGGTGACGAGAGCGACGGCGGCGAAGAGCGAACACCCCTCGTCGGGCGAGACCAGACCGCGCCGGGCGGCCACCGCGTCGGCCAGGGTGCCGATGTTCTCGGCGATGTGGTCCTGGACCCGGCCCCGGAGCGTGGGCGACGTTGCGACCGCTTTGTCGTACAGGCGCAGCGATCTCCGCCCCGACGAGATGCCGGGGGCCGACGACACCAGCGCATCGCGCATGGCGTCGACGTCGCCTACCGAGGCCGGTTGGGCGAGATACTGCTTCGTGAAGGACTGGATCCATCCGTACTCGCCGACGAACAGCACCGACTCCTTGGTGGGGAAGTACCGGAAGAAGGTCCGTGGCGAGACGCCCGCCCGCTCGGCGATCTCGTCGGTCGTGGTGGTGTCGTAGCCGAAGGTCGCGAACAGCTCGAGCGCCGCCTTCTGCAGGGCGCGCTCGGTCCGCAGCTTGTGCTGCTGGCGGCGCCCCTCGGGTTGGATCGTCGCGACATCATCGGCCATCGCAAGCAACGATACCGGCCGACAGGGGTCCAGGGTGTGGGCCCGGATCCGCTTGACAGCTTTCCGAGCCGCCTCCTATTCTGACAGTCGAGTGTCACTTGGGGGTTTGGTGTCGCAGGCCGAGGCTACGAGCGAAGCGAGCGCAGCCGAAGGAGCGCAGCTCCTCGGATGCAGATGGGGTCTGGTGGCGCAGCCCCCAGCGACAGATGCCGGCGTTCTCGACGAGCCGGGCCTCACCGTCGCGGTGCCCGTAGGCCTGTTGGACACGAGCCAGTCGTTCCGGGTCGGTGGATTGTGCGCCGAGCAGGTCGACCGCCTGGTCGCGCTCGGCGGAGCGTGGCCCCCGATCGTGATCGAACCGGGCCGACGGCGCGTCATCGACGGAGCGCACCGGGTCGCCGCGGCCCGCCGGCTCGGTTATAGCCATGTCCAGGCCGAGCTCTTCCACGGCTCGCCCGACGAGGCGTTCGTCGAGTTCGTTCGCCGCAACGTGACCCAGGGGCTCGTGCTCTCGTTGGCCGAGCGCAAGCACGCCGCGGTTCGCATACTGCGCACGAGCCCGATCTGGTCGGACCGAAGGATCGCCGAGTTGTGCGTCGTGTCCCCGAAGACGGTGGCGCGGCTGCGGTCGGGGGACGGCTCGTGCCCAAGTGAGGACGCGGCCCACTCCGACGACGAGCGTCGTGTTGGCCGCGACCTCCGGGTTCGGCCGGTGCGACGAGGATCGGTGCGGGCGCTGGTGATCGAAGCGGTACGGGCGCAGCCGAAGGCGTCGTTGCGCACCATCGCCGCGTCGGTCGGTGTGTCCCCGGAGACCGTGCGCCTGGTCCGGCGGAACCTTGCGCCCGGCGGGTCCTTGGTGGACGCCGGGTGCGACCTCGATCCTGCCCCGAGCGTCGACGACGGCTCGCCGACCGACACCGTGACCCCATGGCACTGCGATGCCGCGCTGGCCTCCAGCGAGCGCGGCGAGGAATTCACCCGGTGGTTCGAGAGCACCCATGTCGACGACACCGACCTGAGCTGGGTCGACGCGGTCCCCTTGGGCCGCGTCTACGTGGTCGCCGAGGTCGCTCGCCAGCGGTCCGAGATCTGGCTGCGGATCGCCCGGGCCCTCGAGGCCCGTCCGGCGCGAGCGCGGTGACTCTGAGAGCGCGCGCCACTACGTGAACGTTCGACGTCTGATCGGTCCCGCTCGCCTGCTAGCGCAGTCGAGAAATGCCACTGTCACATTGGAGAGCTCGTCTTTCGGCTCGCTCTCTGCGGTTGGTGTCGCCGTTTCCCCGGGCGGAGCGACTAGGAACGAGATCGTTGCGGGGACCGCAAACGCGCCATCCGGCGCGCAACGACGAGAAAAGGGATCAGGAATGGCACAGACGGTGACAATCGACAGCGCTGGCGGCTCGATGGGGCTGTACGACGCCGAGCCCGACGGCGTGCCGCGGGGCGCGGTGATCGTCATCCAGGAGGCGTTCGGTATAACGGACCACATCGAGGACGTCTGCCGGCGGCTCGCCGCCAGCGGGTACCGAGCCGTCGCTCCTCACCTGTTCCACCGCAGTGGCGACGCAGTGATCGCCTACGACGACATGGCTTCGGTGATGCCACACATGGGCGCGCTGAGCGCCGACGGCTTGGCATCGGATCTCGCCGCGTCGATCGCCTACCTCGAAGGGGCCGGTTTCGGTGCCCAGCGGGTGGGGATCGTCGGATTCTGCATGGGCGGAAGCGTCGTTGTCCTCGCCGCCGCCACTCACACCTTGGGCGCTGCGGTGACCTTCTACGGCGGTGGGGTGGCGACGGGAAGGTTCGGCTTGCCGCCACTCGTCGAGCTCGCCCCGACACTGAAGACCCCGTGGCTGGGCGTGTTCGGCGACAAGGACCAGGGCATACCCACCGACCAGGTGGAAACGCTGCGCGATGCGGCGGCCCAGGCCGCGGTGCCCACCGAGGTGGTCCGATACCCCGACGCCGAGCACGGCTTCCACTGCGATGCCCGCAGCTCCTACCACGAGGCGTCTTCGAAGGACGCGTGGAAGCGGACGCTCGCCTGGCTCGACGCTCACCTGGCCCCAGGCTGATCCGACGCCGATCGCCGTGCCCATGATCACCCACCACGAGACGGTCACCGAGGGCCGGATGGTCACCCGCGAGCTGGCGGAGTGGGTCGCCGGCGTGCGGATCGAGGACCTTCCCGACGACGTGGTCGCCGAAGCCGGCCGGGCTTTCGCGGACTTCCTCGGGGAATGCCTGTTCGTGGGGGCCACCCAACCCTGGGGACAGAGCATCGCCGCCTTCTGCGCCCACGACGGAGGGGGCCAGCCCGAAGCCACGATCATCGCGACCGGAAAGCGCACGCTGGCGTCGCGGGCGGCGTTGGCGAATGGCACGATGGCCCTCGGGTTCGAGTACGCCGACTACGGAGCCGGCAGCCGGCCGTACCCGTTCGCGGTGACCGCTCCGCTCGCCGTCGCCGAGTCGTGCCACGCGTCGGGTCGCGACCTGGCGCTGGCGATCGTCATCGGCTACGAGGTCATGGGCAGAGTGTTCCGTGCCACCTTCGAGCGCGGCAAGACGATCCCGTTCTACGTACCGTCGGTCTACGGAACCCTGGCCGGCGCGGCCGGGTGCGCCCGCCTGCTCGGGTTGTCGCCGGAGCACACGAACTACGCCCTCGGGCTGGCTGCGGCGTTCACGGGTGGCACGTTTCAGGGGCACGAGGAGGGGGCGTGGCAACGTTCGCTCAACGGGGGCATGGCGGGCGAGCGGGCGGTGACGGCGGCCCGGCTCGCCCAAACGGGCTTCCGGGCGACCGAGCTCGGGCTCGAAGGCGTGCAGGGCTTCGCCAAGATGTACACCCGGGGGCACCTCGACCCCGCCGCGCTGCTCGACGGGCTCGGCGAGGACTTCATCATCCTGAGTCGTTGGGTGAAGCGGTACCCGATGAACACCACCCTCCACGCGCCCGTGGAGGCGTTGCTGCAGATCATGAGCGAGCACGGTCTGCGCCACACCGACATCGACCGGATCGACGCCGCCTGGCAGCGCGTCGAGCCCTTCCTCGCCAAACACGAGGTGTCCACCGTCGTGAGCGCGCAGGCCAGCCTGCCCTTCGCCCTGGCGGTGGCCGCGGTGCGCGGCAAAGTCGGGGTCGACGAGTTCACCGACGACACGGTGGCCGATCCGGTGGTCCAGGGCATGATCCCCCGGACCGTCGTGCACCAAGACGACGAGCTCTACACCCGCGTGACCAACAGCATGCCCGGGCGCGTGACCGTGCGGACCTTCGACGGGCGCGAGCTCACCGCCGAGGTGCTCTATCCCAAGGGCAACCCGGCGAACCCGCTCACCGACGACGAGTTCAAGGCCAAGTTCATGGACATGGCCGCCCGCGTGCTCGGTGAGGCGCAGGCCGAGGAACTGTACGGGCGGGCACTGCGTCTCGACTCCGAGCCCGACGTGGCCGACCTGGCCCCCCTGTTCAGCCCGGCCCCCATGCCCATTCCAAGTTGTCCGGCGGACTGAGAGAGCTGCGAGGCACCCGATGGGCATGAACGCGATAGAGAAGATCCTGGCCAACCACTCGGATCAGACGACGGTGGTTCCCGGCGACGTCGTCATGGTGAAGGTCGACGTCACCGTGCAGTTCGACTCGTCGCGGCCCGACATCTTGCGCATCGCCAACCCCGACAAGCTGGTGCTGCTCCACGACCACGTGGTCCCGGCGCCAACCGTGCAGGCGGCGAACAACGCCAAGCGGATGCGCGAGTTCGTGGAGCGCTTCGGCATCGAGAACTACTTCCCGGTCGGCAAGCACGGGATCTCCCACGTGCTCGTGGCCGCGGAGGGCTTCGCCCTCCCCGGGCAGATCCTCGTGAACTCCGACTCCCACACCTGCTCGTCGGGGGCGATGAACTGCCTGGCCCGGGGTATGGGCCCGTCGGAGATGCTGTACATCATCTGCAAGGGCGAGACCTGGTATCTCGTCGGTCCCACCACCAAGGTGGTGCTCGAGGGCAAGCTCGCTCACCGGGTCTACCCGCGCGATGTCATCCACCACCTGCCCGGGCAGTACGGCGACTTCGCTGGCCGCAACTTCGAGTGGCACGGCGACGGCCTGGCCGGGATCGACATCGACGGTCGGCTCACCATGGCGACGATCTCGGCCGAGGCGTCGGTGGAGTTCTCGCTGTTCCCCTACGACGACGTGCTCGCCGAGTACCTGGAGGGTCGGGCCCGGTGGCCGTTCGAACCGTCCCACCCCGACGCCGACGCGCATTACGACCAGGTCATCACGATCGACCTCTCCCAGCTCGAACCCCAGGTCGTGCTGCCGGGCAAGGTGGCATGGAACACCAAGGGTGCCCGCGAGGTGGCCGCCGACAAGATCAAGGTCGACCAGGCCTTCATCGGGTCGTGCGCCAACGGTCGGCTGTCGGATTTCGCGGTGGCCGCCGAGATCGTGAAGGGCCGGCAGCTCGCGCCGGGCACGAGGATGATCGTCACGCCGGGCAGCCAGGACATCTTGAAAGAGGCGATCCGGGCCGGCTACGTCGAGACGCTGATGGACGCCGGTGCCGTGGTCACCAACTCGACCTGTGGCGCCTGCTTCGGTGGCCACATGGGCCTGCTGGCCGACGGCGAGGTGTGCATCACCGCATCGACCAGGAATTTCCAGGGGCGGATGGGCAGCCCCAAGGCGAGCGTCTACATGGGTTCGCCGGCCACCGTCGCCGCGTCGGCGATCGCCGGCGTGATCATCGACCCGCGGGATCTCTAGGTGCCACCCATGCCCGAGCGGGAAACGGGGGTTCAGCCCCCGAGAAGAACCAGGGAGCGCGCGATGGCCACCACGTTCACGGGCAAGGTGTGGAAGTTCGGCGACGACATCAACACCGATCTCGTCATCCCGAACTTCGCCGTGCTCATGCCGATCGAGGAGCAGTTGCAGCACTGCTTCTCGGCCAACCGTCCGGGGTGGGTCGACGAGATCACCGTCGGCGACGTGATGGTCGTGGGTCGGAATTTCGGGGTCGGGTCGGCCCGCAACATCGGGGCGGTGTTCCACGGGCTCGGGATCGCGGGCGTGGTCGCCGAGTCGTTCAACGGGCTGGGCCTGCGCAACTGCATCAACTCGGCCCTTCCTTCGCTGCCGTGCCCCGGCGTGCTGGACATGTTCGACGAGGGCCACGTAGCCGAGGTCGACTGGACCATCGGCGAGGTACGCAACGTGACGACCGGGGCGACCGCCCGGGGTCTGCCGATCCCACCGCAGCTGCAGGCGATCATCCACGGCGGCGGGGTCGAGGGCGTTCTACGCACCCAGGGCTACCTCGCACCCCGATGAGGCTTACGACGATGAGCGAGGTGGCCACGCATGGCTGATCAACCGGAACGGTCCGTGACCGAGCAGATGGCCACCTGGATCGTCGAGGTCGACGCGGCCGACCTCCCACCGGTCGCTGCCGAACGCGTCGCCAACCTGGTCCTCGACTCGATCGGCAACCAGTTCGCCGGGATGTCGGTGTCGACCGGGCGGCTCCTGTCGGAGTGGGTTCGGGCCCAGCGGGCGGCGCCGGAGTGCACCGTCACCGCGTGCGATTTCAAGACCACGCCGTCGTTCGCCGCGCTCGTCAACGGTGCGGCGTCGCACGCCCTCGAGAACGACGACATCGCCACGTTCAGCAGCCATCCGAACAGCCCCCTCACCGCGGCCTCGCTGGCGCTCGGGGAGAAGCTCGGCGCGTCCGGCGCCGACGTCGTGTTGGCCTGGGTGATCGGCTGGGAGGTCACCGCCCAGACGATGAAGGTCTGTCTCGGCCCGCGCGGCAACGAGCTCATCAACCGGGGTTGGTTCAACCAGGGCTTCCAGGAGACGCTCGGCGTGGCCGCGCTCGCCTCCCGCCTCTTGCACCTCGACGTCGACCAGACGCGCATGGCGCTCGGGCACGCCGCGTCGGCCATGGCGGGGATGATGAAGAACCGAGGCACCGACACCAAGGGCTTCACGGCCGGCAGCGCGGCCATGCACGGCGTCATCGCCGGCGAGCTGGCGTCGTGCGGTTTCACGGCCAACCGCGACATCCTCGACGGCGAGCTCGGTGTGGCGAGGCTGCTCGGCCTCGACTCCGGCGACCCGCAGAAGATGCTCGACGGTCTCGGTTCCTGGGACCTCGCCACCCGGGGCTCGACGATCCGCCTCCACGCCTGCTGCGGGGCCTCCCACTGGAGCATGGACGCCATGCAGGACATCGTGCGCCGCTCGTCGCTGGTAGCCGCCGACATCGCGTCGATCGAGGTCGAGATCCCCGAGTTCCTCACCGACATGGTCCCGTTCCACGAGCCCCGTACCGGCTTGGAGGGGAAGTACAGCCTCGAGTACAGCCTGGCCACGGTGGCCCTCGACGGCCGGGCAGGAATCCACCAGTTCAGCGACGCCGCGGTGAGCCGGCCGGCGGCCCGGGACCTCGTGAGCCGGGTGCGCACCGTGCCCGTGAACGGGCCGCTCGAGAGCAAGGTGGTGGTCACGCTGCGCAACGGCGAACGCCTGGAGAGCAGCGCCAACCGGGCCCACGGTCATCCCATGGATCCGCTCAGCCCCGGCGAGATCGTCGCCAAGTTCGCCGAGTGCGCCGCTACGTCGGCCACCCCGGCCCAGCGCGACCAGGTGATCGATCTCTGCTCGCGGCTGGGGTCGCTCGACGACATCGGCGAGCTGACCCGGGTGATCGGAGCCGCCGGTGCCTCATGACGTGGTGATCACCGGTGGGCGGATCGTCGACGGTACGGGGCGGGCCGCGTTCGCCGCCGACATCGCCATCGACGCCGGCCGCATCTCGGCGATCGGCGCGGTGAGCGGCGACGCCCGGCGCACGGTCGACGCCACGGATCACGTCGTGGCCCCGGGTTTCATCGACGCCCACACCCACTACGACGCCCAGCTCCTGTGGGACCCGACGGCCAACCCGTCGACCGCTCACGGCATCACCACGATCCTCACCGGGAACTGCGGCTACACCCTCGCCCCGGTCCGACCCGACGATCAGGACTACCTGATGGGGTTGTTCGCGGCGGCCGAGGAGGTCCCCAAGGCGGCGTTGCAGCAGTTCGCCCCGCTGGGCTGGGAGACCTTCGGCGAGTACCTCGATGCCATGAGCGGGCGGCTCGGGCTCAACGTCGTGACCCAGGTCGGGCACAGCGCCGTGCGCCGGTACGTGATGGGTGACGCCGCCCTCGAACGACCCGCCACCGTCGACGAGATCGCCGCCATGGTCCGCCTCGCCGAGGAGGCGATGGCCGCGGGCGCCGCCGGCGTGAGCAGCAGCCAGGCGTCGCACCAGCGAGGCGAGCGGGGCGAGCACATCCCGTCGTACTTCGCCGACGGCGCCGAGACCCGCGCTCTCGCCGAGGCGGTGCGGCGCCAGGGCAAGCGGTTGGTGTCGATCAACCCGGCCAGCAAGCGCAGTGGCATCACCGCGGAGGACCGGGCGCTGCTGGTCGCCTTGGCCGAGCTCTCCGGCGGCGTCGTGTCGTGGAACGACTTCGGCATGGGCACGCCAGACGGCGACAGCATGCTCGAGTTCATGGAGGCCGAGCTCGAACGCGGCCGCGAGATCGTGGCCGTGGCGCGCTGCCAGCGCCCCGAGACGCGGTTCACCCTGAAGAAGCTTTCGGCGGTGTTCGCCACATCCGAGGCGTGGGTCGACCTGTCGCGGTTGGACCCGGCCGACAAGCTCGCCGCTCTCGCCGACCCCACCTGGCGGGCCAGCCTCGCCGCGTTCTGGTCTACCGCGGCGTTCATGGTGAACGCGGCGGTCGAGAGGGCCGGGAGCCCTGCCACGTCGGCGCTGGAAGGACGCCTCCTCGTCGACATCGCGGCCGAGCGCGGCGTGAGCCCCGCCGAGGTCATGTTCGACGTGGCGATCGCCGACGGGCTCGAGACGTTCTTCCGCATCACCGGACCGGTCGACATCGACGAGAGTCGCCTCGAACGTATTCTGAAGAGCCCGGCGACGCTGGTCGGGATCTCCGACGGCGGCGCCCACCTGCAGACCTTCGCCGGCGGCGACTACACCAGCTACTTCCTGGCCCACTGGGTCCGACGCAAGGGCGCTTTCACGCTCGAAGAAGGCGTTGCGGCGCTCACGTCGCGGGTCGCGGGGTTCCTCGGCCTCGCGGATCGCGGCACCATCGAGGTGGGCCGAGCTGCCGACGTGGTCGTGTTCGACCCCGTCACCATCGAGCCCCTGTCGTTGCAGACCCTCGACGACATCCCTGGAGGCGGCACCCGCATGACCAAGAACGCCCGCGGGATCCCGTGGGTCCTGGTGAACGGCGTGCCGGTTGTCGAGGCGGGCGTGGCCACGGCCGCCCGGCCCGGAGCCGTCCTCGGTCGCGGGTGAGCCGAGTCGCCGGATGGGGTTCACACGGGTGTGTCTCGAAGCCGACCTCGAACCGGGCGACATGACGGCGTTCTTCGTCGACGACGTCGAGGTCCTCGTGGTGCGCGACAGACACGGCGTGCTCCACGCCATGGACGGCATCTGTCCCCACGAGGAATACCCCCTCGCCTACGGGCTGTTCGACGGTTCGGTGATCACGTGCGCGAACCACATGTGGTCCTTCGATGCCACCACCGGGCGGGGCATCAACCCACCGAACTGTCACCTGTCGCGCTTCGCCATCAAGGTCGACGACGGCGAGGTGCTCGTCGACCCCGGCGCCGAGCCGGCGTGACAGTCACCGAGTGAACGGTGCCAGCAACTCCTCGGGAACCGTGTTGCGCCAACCGTGCCCGGGCCAGTTGAACCAGCCCGACGACGCGTACGTGCCGCCGTCGGGGTGCAGCGTGGTGCCGGTCACGTAGGCCGACAGCGCCGAGGCCAGGAACACCACGCACCCGGCCACGTCGGCCACGTCGCCAGGCCGGCCCATCGGGATCTGCACGCGGGTGCCGAGCTCGGACTTCGGCGGCTGGCCGGGGGCGGCCATCCGGCGCATGGCCGGCGTGGGGGTGTAGTCGGGGGCGACGTTGTTGACACGGATGTGATCGGGCCCGAGCTCGACGGCCAGGGTGCGCCCGAACTGCTCGACGGCGGCCTTGGCCGCCGAATAGACGGCGAAGCCGGGAGCGGCGCGGTGGCACTCGATCGTGGTCAGGTTGACGATGCTCCCGCCGCGGCCGCCGGCTTGCATCCGGGGCACGGCCAGGGAACAGGCGTGGATCACGTGCATGAGGTTCATGCGGATGACGGCGTCCCACCCCTTCGGCTTCGTGTCGACGAAGTCGGCGAGGAACGTCCCGCCCGGCACGTTCACCAGGGTGTCGACGCGCCCCCACTGCTCGTCGACCTCGACGAAGAGCGCTTCGAGCTGGTCGTGAACGCGCACGTCGCCATGCCTGACGATCGCCTCCGGACCCAGGGCGGCGGCGGTGTCACCGACCGCGTGGGGGTCGATGTCGATCACCGCGACGCGCACGCCGTTGGCGGCCAGATCACGGGTGATCGCGCCGCCCAGACCGCCGGCGCCGCCGGTGATCACCGCGACCGTGCCGGCAAGCCCGCCGCGCTCCTCGAACCAGGTCACCGGTTCGCTACTTGGACGCGACCGACGTGACGAGGCGGGCACGTACCAACGGCTCGAAGTGCTCGAGCGGCTCGCTCTTGTAGTCGGCGTCGAAGGCGACCTGGTCGTACTTGGCGCAGAACTCCTCGGTGTACTCGTAGTACGGCGAGTCACGATGGGCGTCTCGGGCGTTGCGGTCGAGGCCGATGTGGTGCCAGAAGTAATACCCCTGGAAGATGCCGTGGTGCTCCACGAGCCAGTGGTTCTCGCGCGACACGAAGGGCCGCACGATCGACGCCGCCACCGCCGGGTGGTTGAACGGGGCGAGGGTGTCGCCGATGTCGTGCAACAGGGCGCACAGGACGTACTCCTCGTCGCGCCCGTCGCGCTCGGCCCGGGTGGCCGTCTGCAGGCTGTGCTCGAGACGATCGACGGGGAACCCGCCGTAGTCGTGGCTCAGCTCGCGCAGGAGGCCGATCACCCGGTCCGGTACAAAGGTCTGGGCCACGTCGAGTTGAGGTGTGATGATCGCCCAGTCCTCGGCCGTCGACTCCTCGAATGACGAGAAGCGAGCCCGCGGTGGATCGTTGGTGGCTGTCGTTGCCTTCACAGAGCTAATCGTACGGGTCGTAGCACCCGCGGTCCATGGACGTCAGCCAGTGGGCCGGTCGGCGGCGACACTTCGTATGCGATCGACACCGGCCTGGCCGCGAACGGTCCCCGCAACCATGCCGCCGTCGACGGGGAGCACCGTGCCGGTGACGTAGCTCGACCGGTCGCTCGCGAACCACACAGCGGCTTCGGCGATGTCGCCGGGCGTGCCCTGCCGTTTGATGGCCTGCCGGGACATGATGTGCTCCCGGATGCGCGCCATCAGCTCGGCCCTCTCGTCGTCGGCCAGGCCGGCCGCCATCACCGATCCGAGGATCGGCGTCTCGATGTTGCCGGGCGCCAGGCAGTTGACCCTCACACCGAGCTCGCCGACGTCGAGGGCGGCGGATTTCGTGAACATGATCACCGACGCCTTCGACGTGTGGTACGTCCACAGCCCCGGCGCCGGATTGATGCCACCGATCGACGAGATGTTGATGATCGATCCACCGCCGTTGGTCGCCATGTGGCGGGCGGCCTCGCGGGTCCCGGCCATGACACCGAGCAGGTTGACCCCCATCACCCGATGGAAGTCGCCGAAGTCGTCGTCGAGCAGCCGGGGGTGGCGTGCGCCCGAGATGCCGGCGTTGTTGAACATCACGTGAAGTCCGCCGAAGGTCTCGACGGCGCAGTCGACGAGCGCGCGCACCTGCTCCTGATCGGCCACGTCGGTGTACCGGAAGCGGGCCCGGGAACCGAAGGTCGCGGCGAGAGCCTCGCCCTGATCCCGGTCGACGTCCGCGATGACCACCCGGGCGCCCTCGGCCACGAACCGCTCGACGGTGCCCCGACCGATCCCGGATGCTCCTCCGGTGACGATCGCGACCTTCCCCACCAGTTCTTCTGCCATGGCTGATCCTCGACTCGACGCTCCTAGGACTGACAGTAGAGTGTCACATTGACGAGATCGGTGCGCTCGGCCATCGCCCACCGACCGTCGACCACCGACGCCGCAGAAGGGGGAGACGACGTGGAGACCGCCAGCACGGTGATCACCTACCCGATCGTGCCCGAACGTGGGCTCGAGGTCGACCCGCTGTACCGCGAGCTGCAGGCCAAAGCACCCATCCGGGTCCAGCTGCCCCACGGTGAACCGTGCTGGCTCGCGACCCGCTACGACGACGTGCGCACGGTGTACGGCGACCGGCGGTTCGGTCGGGCCGAGGGCCTCCGGCGTGACCCGCCCGGCACGTTCCCCGGCGAGCTCATGCGGATCCCCAGCCTGCTGGTGAACATGGATCCGCCCGACCACACGCGAGTGCGCCGCCTCACGTCGGGCGCGTTCTCGCCGGCTCGCATCGGTGGGCTGCAGGCGTGGGTCCAGTCGGTGGTCGACGACCTCCTCGACCAGATGGCTGCGCTCGGGCCAGGCGCCGACTTCGTTCCCGCGTTCGCCGAGCAGCTGCCGGTGAAGGTGCTGGTGGGGATCCTCGGCGTGCCCGAGACCGACTCGCGGGACTTCCGGACCTGGGTGATGAACATGTCCGACCACGGGCTCGACCTCGCGACACGAGATCAGGCCCGCGTCGAGTTCCACGCCTACCTGGCCGAGCGGATCGCCGAGCGGCGCGAGCGGCGAACCGACGACTTGTTGAGCTCCCTCGTCGAGGCGAGAGACGACGACGACCGCTTGAGCGAGGACGAGCTGTTCGGCCTGTGCATCGCCCTGTGGGGCGGGGGCTTCAAGACGACGTTGATGCAGCTCGGCACCACCGTGTACACGCTCATGACCCACCGCCACCTCTGGGAGGAGCTCCTCGGCGACGCCGCCCTGATGCCTGCGGGGCTCGAGGAGCTGTGGCGGTGGATTCCGAGCTTCCGCTACGCCCGGCCGTTCGTGCGGTGGGCCTCAGAAGACGTCGAGCTGGCGGGCGGGTTCGTCGTCCCGGCGGGCGACGCGGTGCTGCCCGAGCACGCGGTGGCCAACCGCGACGAGTCGGTGTTCTCCCACGGATGGGACCTCGACTTCCACCGCGTCGATCCCCGCCCTCACCTCTCGTTCGCGTTCGGCGCCCACCACTGCATGGGCGCCCACCTGGCGACACTGCAGGTCCGTCTGGCGGTCGAGTCTCTGCTGGGACGGTTCCCGTCCCTCGAGCTGGCCATACCCGAGGCCGACGTGCCGTGGTCGACGGCGGCGATCATGCGCTCGGTCGAGTCTCTGCCTCTGCGGTGGTGACCGAGGAGCGCGGGCCCGAGCCCTCTAGGAACCCGCCATGATGTCGGCGAGGCGAACGAACTCGTCGGCGATCGTTTCGCTGAGATCGGCTTCGTCGGGGCCGGCGAGCCACCGGTCGAGGCCCCGATTGTGGGTGAGCACGCCGATGTCGGCCAGGAGCCGGCAGTTCTCGTCGGGATGTTGGCGACCTCGTCGGGTCGCGATGGCGCTGGCGACGACGGCTAGGTCGTTGAGCCGGTGCTCGTACTCTCGGCCACGCAGCGTCGGCGAGGACGCCACCGCCCGCTCGTAGAGCAGGAGGTTGGCGCGCCGTTCGGTCAGCGTGGAGCCCACCTGCCGGAAGGTCGTCGCCAGGGCGTCGAGGTCCGAGAGGTGCGCGGGTTGCCCGAGGAACACGGCGACGAAGGACTGCATCCAGGTGCGCCGGTCTGCGAACAGGACCGACTCCTTGGTGGCGAAGTACCGGAAGAACGTGCGGCCCGACACCTCGGCGCGCTCGGCGATCTCTTCGGTGGTGGTCGACTCGTAGCCCTGGGTGGCGAACAGGTGCAGAGCGGCCTCGCGGAGGGCGACCCCGGTTCTGGCCTTGCGCCGCTCGCGCCGGGTCGGAGCGGTGTCGACAGCCGTCGACGAGAGGCTCTGACCGTTCACGGAGATGGTGCCGATGTCGAGAATGTAGCTCGACGGGGCGCGACCACCGTGGCCCGGACGCGAGAACCCACGCCAGTAGGTGAACGTTCGACGTCTGATCGGTCTCGCTCGCCTATTGGCTCGCCCTCTGGGTCGTGGCACTCTACTGTCATGAGAGCATCTGGTGAGGAGTTCGACCTCGTCATCAGGGGCGGCACGATCGTCGACGGGTCGGGCGGGCCGTCACGGACCGGCGATGTCGCCGTCGTTGGCGATCGGATCGTCGATGTGGGTCTCGTGGCGGGCCGCGGCTCACGCGAGATCGACGCCGACGGGCTCGTGGTGGCACCCGGTTTCGTCGACGCCCACACGCACATGGACGCCCAGCTCTTCTGGGACGACCTCGGCAAGCCGACGTGTTGGCACGGGGTGACCACGGTCGTGATGGGCAACTGCGGGTTCACGCTCGCGCCGGCCCGGCCCGCCGAGCGCGCCCTGGTGGTCCGCAACCTCGAGCGGGCCGAGGACATCGCCCCCGAGGCCATGGCCGAGGGCATCGACTGGACCTGGTCGACGTTCGCAGAGTTCCTCGACGCCGTCGATGCCCGTCCCAAGGGCCTGAACCACGTGGCGTCGATCGGGCATTCGGCGCTGCGCACGTGGGCGATGGGGGAGCGGGCGTTCGAGCACACCGCGACCCCCGATGACCTGGCGGTGATGGCCGCCGAGCTGCGGTCGGCCCTGGCGGCCGGGGCCGCGGCGTTCACGACGTCGCGCACGATCGCCCACGCTACGTCCGACGATCGCCCGGTGGCGTCGCGGTTGGCCGCGTGGGACGAGATCGAAGCTCTCGTGGGGATCGTCGGCCGTGAGAGCCGAGCCGTCTTCCAGTTGGCCCCCGAGCGGTTGTTCGACCCCGACCAGCATCGCGACTTCGAGCGCCGGTTGAGCGAGCTCGCGATCCAAAGCGGTGCACCGATCGTGTTCGGGAAGTTCTCCCACCCCATCCCGCAGCCGTCGCTCGATCTGATGGATCAGACCGCGGTCCGAGGTGGCGAGATGTTCGCCTTGACACACTGCCGTGGCGTGGTGTCCGCGCAGTCCTTCCAGACCCGGCTCGGGTTCGACAGCCTCCCCGAGTGGCAGGAGGTCCGCCGTCAGCCCTTGCCGGCGCAAAGGGAGCTCCTGCGGGATCCCGCCGTACGTGCCCGGCTCGTGCACGCCGCTCACCATGGCGAGTACGGCGTCGTCCACGGTCCCGAGGCCGGGCGACCGCGGTTCGAGACGATGACGATCCTCGACTCGCCGGTCCTGCCCAACACCTCGGTCGCCGACGAGGCCCGCCGCCGTGGCGTCGATCCGGTCGAGGCGATGATCGATGTGGCCCTCGAGCGTGACTTCGAGGTCTTCTTCGTCCAGCACCTGATGATGCAGGACGAGGACGAGCTCCTGCATCTGATGCGCCACCCGCGCACGGCCATGTGCTTCTCCGATTCCGGCGCCCACGTGAGCCAGATCTTCGACTCGTCGATCTACACGCACCTGCTCGCCTACTGGGTGCGCGAGCGAGGCGTGGTCGGGCTCGAGGAAGCCGTGCAGATGATCACGTCGCGTCCGGCCAGCATCTTCGGGCTGCACGACCGTGGCCGTCTGGAGCCGGGGCTCGCCGCCGACATCACCGTGTTCGACGCGGCCACGGTGGCCCCGCTGCGTCCCTACGTCGTGCAGGACCTCCCGGGCGGAGCCCGGCGGATCGAGCAGCGGGCGGTCGGGATCGAGGCCACGGTGGTGAACGGCCGGGTGTTCACCCTCGGCGGTGAGCCCACCGAAGAGCGCCCCGGTCGGCTGCTACGAGCCCGGCCCATCGAGGAGTCCTGACCCACCCTGCAGAAAACTGGCAGCGTGATGACACTTTGATGGGCAGAGCTCAGCCGGCGCATCTATGCTCGCGGCATGGAGTACCGCACTCTGGGTGAGACGGGCGTGAAGGTCAGCGAGCTGTGTCTCGGCGCCATGATGTTCGGATCGTGGGGCAACACCGACCACGACGAGTGTGTCCGCATCGTCGACGCGGCGATCGATGCCGGTATCAACTTCATCGACACCGCCGACACGTACAGCAACGGCGAGTCCGAGGAGATCCTGGCCAAGGCGCTGCGGGGCCGGCGCGACGACATCGTCCTCGCCACGAAGTGCCACATGCCGATGGGTCGCGACCCGAACCAGCAGGGATCGTCCCGGCGCTGGATCACCCGCGCGTGCGAGGACAGCCTGCGCCGCCTCCAGACCGATCACATCGACCTCTTCCAGATCCACCGCCTCGATCCGGCCACCAGCCATGACGAGACGCTCGCCGCGCTCACCGATCTGGTACGGGCGGGCAAGGTCCGCTATCTCGGGAGCTCGACCTACCCTCCCTCGGCGATCGTCGAGGCGCAGTGTGTCGCCGAGCGCCGTGGCCGCGAGCGGTTCGTGTGCGAGCAGCCCCCGTACTCGATGCTGTACCGGGCGATCGAGAGCGATGCGTTGCCCACGTGCCAGCGCTACGGCATGGGCGTGATCCCCTGGGGTCCTCTCGGTGGTGGCTGGCTGTCGGGCCGGTGGCGCAGGGGTGCGAGCACCATGGAGAGCAGCCGGTCCAACCGGGTGCCGAGCCGCTACGACTTGTCGACCCCCGACAACCAGCGCAAGCTCGACGCCGTAGAGGAGCTGACGCTGCTCGCCGAGTCCGCCGGTCTCTCGCTGATCCATCTCGGCCTGGCGTTCGTCCTCAGTCATCCCGCGGTGAGCGCGGCGATCGTCGGTCCCCGCACGATGGAGCACTTCGAGAGTCAGGTCGGCTCGGCCGACGTTCGCCTCGGGTCCGACGTGCTCGACCGCATCGACAAGATCGTCCCGCCGGGGACCAACATCAGCGCCGCCGACAACGGGTACCGCTCGCCGCCGATCGTCGACCCGAAGCTGCGCCGGCGGGCCTGATCGGTGTGAGAGGGGATCGCCGATGACTCAGCTCCTGGTCAGAGACCTCACGCCGCGGATCGGTGCGGAGATCACGGGGTTGAATCCTCGGGCGGACCTCGACGAGACGACCCGTTTGCGCCTCAAGGACGTGTTCGATCGTCGCGCGTTGCTGGTGTTGCGCGACGTCGACGTCGACTTCGAGTCCCAGCTCTACCTCGTCGAGAGCTTGCATGGCTCCGAGCCGGTGCGCCGCGACATCGAGGACGTCAACTTCAGCTACGTGTCGAACAAGGAGCCCGATGGCGGTGCCCCGTACGGGCGGCTGATGTTCCACACCGACATGATGTGGTCGCCGCTGGCGACCCAGGTCGCGTCGCTCTACGCCACCGAGGTCGAGCAACCATCGGTCCCGACGGTATGGGCGAGCACGACGCACGGGTGGGCCGCGCTCTCCGACGAGCTGAAGGGCCGGGTCGAGGGGCTCCACGCCCTCCATTCCAGCGGCCAGCAGGGGCGGGTGGCCGACGACGACCAGCTCCTGCAGCCGAAGTGGACGACGGAGCGCAGCACGACCACCCCGGTCGCCCTACCGCATCACCGCACGGGCGAGACCATGCTCTACGTGTGCGAGCAGCAGACCCGGCGAATCGTCGACCTCGCCGAGGATCAAAGCGATGCCCTGCTCGACGAGCTGTTCGCGCATCTCTACGCGCCGGAGAACCTGTTCGAGCACCACTGGCGAGCCGGTGACCTGGTGATCTGGGACAACCAGCTCGTCCAGCACGCTCGCCCGTACCTCGAACCTGGCGGTCCGGCCCGAACCCTGCGAAAGGTGCATGCTCCCCGCAACCTCGTCCGGTTGGTGGGCGCGCCCGAGTACGACCGGGCGAACTGAACCATGCGGTTGCTGGTCCTGGGCGTCGATGCGCACGGAAGCTCGTGCCTCACCGCGATGACCGAGGTCGTGCCCCGAGCGGTCGCGGGGGTGCCGGGAGTGGCGGTGGCACGGCTGTTCTCGACCGACTCCAGTCCACCCCCGCCGTGTCCGGCCGGCCTCGGCCTGGCCACCGAGGACCGGCTCGCCCCGGGACTCGTGCAGTGGTACGTCGTCGAACACGAACCGGCGGCGCACGACGAACGAAGCGCGGCCACCGAGCTGCACCATCGCAACGCCATCGACTTGGTGGTCGTGCTCGACGGGAGTGCCGACCTGCTGCTGATGGACGGCGCCCACCCGGTGAGCGCCGGGGACTGCATCGTGATGGCCGGAATCGACCACGGTATGCGGGCCGGCATCGACGGTTGCCGCTTGATGTCGTTCGCGATCGGCACGCCACCACCCGCGGCGGTGCTTGAACCTGGAGGTTCACCATGAGTGCGTTGGACGTCGAAGACCTCACGCCAGGGTTCGGCACCGAGGTGAACGGGTTTCATCCCGGCGCGCCGCTCGACCCCGACACCACCCGAGCCTTGCGGGATCTGTTCGACCGCCGGGGCATGCTCGTGTTCCGAGACGTCGACCTCTCCCACGCTCAGCAGGTACAGCTGTGTGAGACGCTGATCGACAAGGTCGGCGTGGGCGGTGGCGATGGTTCGCCGGTCGAGGATCGCTGGTACATCTCCAACCGGCGGGACAATTCGGCCGCTCCCTTCGGACGGCTACAGTTCCATTCCGACACGATGTGGGCGACCCAACCCTTCGAGGTGCTGTCGCTGTACGGAGTCGAGGTGGACGAGCCGGCCGTACCGACCACCTTCGTCAGCGCCGAGCTGGCGTGGGAGACGCTGCCCGACCAGCTCCGGTCCCGGGTCGCTGAGCTGAGCGTGCTCCAGACGGCCGGCGAGGTCCGGCGGGGAGATCTCACCGACGTGCTCGTGACCAACGTCGAACGACCGCCCTCCACGACGACGCGCATCGGGCACCCGCACCCGCGCACCGGGGCCACGCTCCTGTACATCTGCGAACAGATGACCAAGGAGGTGGTCGGCTTGCCGCCCGACGAGAGCGAGGCGCTGCTGGGGGAGTTGTTCGCTCACCTCTACGACCCGGCTGTCCGTTGGGATCACCAGTGGCACAACGGTGACCTCGTCGTCTGGGACAACTTGGCGATCCAGCACGCCAGGTCCAACGTGACGCCGGACGGGCCGACCCGGACGCTGCGCAAGGTGGCGAGCCCGGTTCCGCAGCTGAGCCCCGAGCAGCGCCCGCGCTACCGCGCCGCATCGTGAACCCGTTCTCGCTCGAGGGCAAGGTCGCACTCGTGACCGGTGCGGGGCGGGGTATCGGTGCGGCCATCGCTCAGGTGTTCGCTGATTCGGGGGCGGCGGTCGTCGTCACGGCGCGGACCTTGGCCGATGTGGAGGAGGTCGCCTCGAGGATCACAGACGCAGGTGGTCGGGCCATAGCCGTCGCCGCCGACGTCACCGATGCGTCGCAGCTCCCGAACCTGGTCGCGGAGTGCGCGACCGCGTTCGGCGGGCTCGACATCGTCGTGAACAACGCCGGCGCTGGAGGGTCGCCGTCGTTCGTCGACACCCGGATCGAGCACCTTCGGCATGCTTTCGACCTCATGGTGGCCGCCCCATTCGAGCTCACCCGCCTGGCGCTCCCGCATCTGCTGGTGCGCCCGGGGGCGTCGGTCATCAACATGTGCTCGGTGGGCGCCCACCGCTCCACTCGCGGCAACCTCGCCCACCACACCGCCAAGGCCGCGCTCGCGCACCTGACCCGCCTGATGGCCGCGGACCTCGGGCCTCGCGTCCGGGTCAATGCGCTGGTCCCCGGTGCAGTGGAGACGCCCGGGCTGCGAGCGGTCTTCGACGCCCGCCCGGGTTTGCGCGATGTCCTTCAAGACCACATCCGGCTGCGGCGGATGGGCACCCCCGACGACGTCGCGCTGGCCGCCGTGTACCTCGCGTCGCCTGCTGCATCGTGGATCACCGGCACCTTGCTGGACATCGACGGCGGCACGGTCGACGAGATCATGCCCTCCACGCCGGATCTCTGAGCCCGCGCCGGCGCTCAGTGCCCTGCATCCCACCCCAGGTGGGGTAGGATGCAGCCTATGAGCGAAGCGCAGCGAGCGAGTGCAGCCGAGGGAGCGCAGCTCCCCGGTTGCCGATGGGGTCTGGGGGCGCGTAGCCCCCAGCGACGACGATGAAGGACGTCCACGAGAAGGCTGTGCTCAACCGGCTGAAGACCGCGCGGGGCCACTTGGATGCGGTGATCCGCATGGTCGAGGCCGACGCGTACTGCCCCGACCTGATGAAGCAGCTCGCGGCGGTACAGGGCTCGTTGGAACGGGCCAGCCGGATCGTCTTGCGCAATCACCTCGAGACGTGTGTCGCCGCTGCGATGGCGGCGGGTCGCACCGACGAGATCGTCGAGGAGCTGATGGACGCCCTGCGCTATGACCGCACCGTCACCGCGCCCGGTCCCGAGTTGCACCTGACCGAGCAGGGGGGGTGATGACCGCGACGATGCCTGCGGCGCCTGCCGGGGCGGAGTTCTCGGTGTCGGGGATGACGTGTGGGTCGTGCGCGGCCCGGGTGGAGAACGAGCTCGCCCGCCAGCCGGGGGTGACCCATGCCTCGGTGAATCTGGCGTCGGCGAAGGCCGTCGTCGTATTCCAACCCGGCGAGATCACGCCGGAGGAGCTGGTCGCTGCGGTCGGCCGGATCGGCTACGGGCTGGGGCCGGTCGAGGCATCGGCCGCGGACGACGGGGTGGACAGCGAGCAGGTCGCGCGGCGGTTGTGGCTGCGCCGGGTGCTGGTGGCGGGGCCGCTCGGGCTCGCGGTGCTGGCGCTGTCGCTCGGCTACATGCACGATCCGTGGGCCCGGTGGAGCGCCCTCGCGCTTGCGATTCCGGTGCAGTTCTGGGCGGGGTGGCCGTTCTTGCACCAGGCGGCGGTCCGGGCCCGGGCCCGCCAGGCGAACATGGACACCCTGATCTCGATGGGCACTTTGGCGGCGTTCGTGTTCTCCGCCTACCAGGTCGTGTTCGGTCCCGAGCACTCCGATCACTACTTCGACACCGCCGCGCTGATCGTGGCGTTCCTGGTGCTGGGTCGTTACTTCGAGGCGCGTGCCAAGGGCAAAGCGTCGAGCGCGATCCGCAGGCTGCTCGAGTTGGGTGCCAAGGAGGCCCGCCTGGTAGTCGACGGCGCCGAACGCATGGTCGCGATCGACACGGTGCGCGTGGGCGACGAGGTGCGGGTGCGGCCGGGGGAGAAGATACCCGTCGACGGGGTCGTGGTCGACGGGGCGTCGGCGGTGGACGAATCGATGTTGACCGGTGAATCGGTCCCGGTCGACAAGGGCCCCGGGGATCGGGTGGCCGGCGCGACGATCAACGCCCAAGGTGTGCTGACGATGCGGGCCACGGCGGTGGGCGCCGACACCGCCTTGGCGCAGATCGTTCGTCTGGTCGACGAGGCGCAGGGCACCAAGGCGCCGGTTCAGCGCCTCGCCGATCGGATCTCGGGCGTCTTCGTGCCGGCCGTACTGGTCGTCGCGGCCGTCACCTTCGCCGGGTGGGCGCTGGCCGATGACCTCACGAGCGGCCTGGTGGCCGCGGTCGCGGTGCTGATCATCGCGTGCCCGTGCGCTCTCGGATTGGCGACGCCGACCGCGATCATGGTCGGCACCGGTCGGGGTGCGGCGCTGGGTGTGCTGATCAAGGGCGGCGAGGTGCTGGAGCGCTCGAAGCGGGTCGACACGGTCGTGTTCGACAAGACCGGCACCCTCACCAAGGGTCAGATGGCGCTGACCGACGTCGTGCCCGCCGACGGTGTCGATCCCGGCGAGTTGTTGGCTCGGGCGGCGGCGGTCGAAGCCGGGTCCGAGCACCCCGTCGGTCGGGCGCTCGTCGATGGCGCCCACCACCGCGGTGTCGATGTCGCGCCGGTCACCGAGTTCGCGGCGGTGACCGGGCACGGTGTGCGCGCCCGCCTCGACGGAATTCTGGTTCACGTCGGTCGGCGTAAGTTGATGACCGACTCGGGCCTGATGAGTTGTACCGAGGTCGACGCCGCCGCGATGCGTCTGGAGGCCGAGGGTAAGACGGCGATCATGGCCGGCTGGGACGGCCGGGTCCGTGGCGTGTTAGCAGTCGCCGACACGCTCAAGGACGACGCCGCTGGGGCCGTCGCCCGCTTGCGGGAGATGGGGATCGACGTGGTGATGATCACCGGCGACAACCGCCGCACCGCCGAGTCGATCGCCGCTCAGGTCGGCATCGATCGGGTCCTGGCCGAGGTGCTGCCCGAGGACAAGGTGGGCGAGGTCCGCCGTCTCCAAGCCCAAGGCTTGGTCGTGGCCATGGTGGGAGACGGCGTCAACGACGCCCCGGCTCTGGTTCAGGCCGACCTCGGCATCGCCATCGGCACCGGTACCGACGTCGCCATCGAGTCCTCCGACATCACGCTCCTGTCGGCCAACCTCGACGGCGTCGCCACCGCGATCCGCCTGTCTCGCCGGACCTTTCGCACCATCGTCCAGAACCTCGGCTGGGCGTTCGCGTACAACGTCGTGCTCATCCCGGTCGCCGCGCTCGGCTTGCTCGACCCGATCCTGGCCGGCGCGGCCATGGCGTTCTCGAGCGTGTCGGTCGTGACCAACAGCCTGCGCCTCCATCGGTTCAGGCCCGGATGAGCTGCCGAACCGCTCGATCTCAGCGGTGGCGGAACTTCTGCACCGTTCCCCGCCGACAAACCGAGCAAGGCCGGGTTCGTGTACGGGCCGGCGAACGCCGCGCTGAACCGGCTGACGGTCGGCGCGTCGAAGAACTCGTGGACGGGACAGCCCGACGATCTCCAACGCTTTATCGCCGCCTGGAGGCGAACCTGGCTGCGCAGGGATGGCCCGATGCCTTTACCATCGGGCGCGTCCACAGCCCGCGCCCGTGACACAGATCCGAAAGGAGGGGGCATGAGAAGCGAAGCGACCGAATGCAGCCGAGGGAGCGCAGCTCCCCGGACGCCGATGGGGTCTGGGGGCTCGCGGCCCCGGCGACAACGATGATCGATCGGGAGTCGCTGGCCGCGGCACTGAGGCCCGCGTCAGAGCCACGGATCATCGACGGGGTATACACCGAGGACCAGTTCGAGTCGTTGCTCGGCGTGGTGAAGGAGCACGGGCCCTGGCCGACCATCACCGCCCACCACTTCCAGTCAGTCGAGGAGCTCATCGCCACCACGTCGGGTGTGGTTCCCAAAGGTCACGGACTGACCCTCGATGCCATGGCGACGGCCAACTTCCGAGGGTTCTACGCCGCGAACTCGTGTTGCTACTACCCAGAGATCCACGACTGCTTCTTCAACGCCGGGTTCATCGAACGGGTCAAGGACTACTGGGGGGCGAAGTACGCCAAGCCGACGCTGATGCTGTTCAACATCTGTGGCCCGCACAACAGCGGCCTCAGTCCGCACCTCGACGCGGTGACCTTTCGCGGCGTGAGGATCGAGAACACCCCGGTGTGGATGCAGAACGTGATGGGGAAGTCGGGGTTGTTCCGCGACTACATCGTGAAGATGGCCCAGGTCATCACCTGGTTCTGGTTGGGCGAGGAGGGCACGTTCACCTACTGGCCCGACGGGCCGCTCGGTGCGCCGCGCCGTATCGAGCACCCGATGTGGAACAAGGGGGTCGTCGTTCAGAACGAGCTGATGTTCCACCGTGGCGATCCGGTCGGTCGCCCCGACGAGCGGGCCGTACCCGGGCTCGCGAATCGCTCGAGGATCGGGTACCGCGCCTCCACCGACGATTGGGCGGTCTCGACCGATGGCGAGGTGATGCGGACCTACGAGCCCGGCAACGTCCGCTTCTTGGTGCACTGGAATGCCGAGGTGTACGCCGACCTGGACGAGGCGAAGCTGGTGATGGACCACACCGACGATCTGACCCATGATCGGGTCGTGGCCACGTTGCTCGCCGACATGCGGGCCAAGGGCGTCAAGGTCGCGGAGCCGAGCGACCCGTTCCACGACGACGACTTCATCCACGCGCTGATCTCGACGTACACGATCGCCCCGACCCAGGACTGGGTCCAGCGCACCGACGGCGTGCGTCGTTCGTCCTGAGCTGCCACAGGAGCAAGCCATGACCGGCCACGACCGTCTCGCCGCCCACGAGTTCGTCCACCACTGGTGGCATCACTACGACGAGGGGAACCTTGATGTGCTCGCCCCGCTCCTGACCGACGACTGCCGTCTCCGGTCGCGCACCGACACCGGCCGGCACCCGCACGAGGAATTCATCGCCTCGGACAATCACGGCCCCGACACGGCCATGGCGTGGACGAGGGAGCACCGCCGGCACAGCCCCTACCCGCTACGACACCAGGCGTCGAACATCTTCGTCGCGGCGACGCGTGGCGACGAGATCGACCTCGAGTCCTATTTGTTCGTCACCCAGGTCGTGGAGAGCAAGCCGAGCACATTGTCGAGCGGGATCGTGCACCTGACGCTGCGCCTCACCCCCGACGGCTACCGGCTGAAATACCAAGATGTCGTCCTTGATTCCATCGAGTCCACGGCGTTCCAGGACGTCCCGGAGGTCTCGAACCGCATGACTCGCTGGTGACGATGGCGAGCGTCGATCATGAGCATGTCTGGGTACCGACTCGACGATTACCGGCGCCACGCGGTGCCATGGGGTTCGCCGATCCAAGCGACGATCGGTAGATTCTCCCGGGATGAACCGCGAAGATCCGCACGTAGAGGTACCGGTACGATTCGCGCTGGTCGGATACGGGTTCGGGGGGCGCTGGTTCCACGCTCCGCTGCTCGCCAGCTCTCGGGCGTGTGATCTCGTCGGCGTCGTAACGACGTCGTCTCAACGCACGGCGTTGGTCGCCGCTGACCATCCCGGGGTGCGAACCTTCGATTCCCTCACGCAGGTGGTCGATGCTGGGGTCGAGGCCGTCGCGATATCGACGCCCGCCGACACTCACAGCGCGTTGACCGACGAGGCGCTCGAGCTCGGACTCCACGTCGTCTGCGACAAGCCGTTCGCACTCGACGCGCCGGCGGCCGCAAGGTCGGTCGACCTCGCCAGCCAATCGGGACGGCTGTTGTCGGCGTACCAGAACCGACGCTGGGATTCGGATTTCCAGACCGTGCGGCGTCTCGTCGAGGCCCATCGGCTCGGCCGGGTCACCCGGTTCGAGTCGAGGTTCGAACGGTTCGCGCCGCAGCCCGGCCCACCGCCGTCGGGTGGGGGAGCACTTCTCGATTTCGGCAGCCACCTCGTCGACCAGGCACTCGTGCTCCTCGGCCCGGCCCGCAGCGTCTACGCCGAGCTACGCATCCGCGAGACCGGACTCGACGATGATGTGTTCGTTGCCATCACCCATGACGGAGGAGCACGTTCGCACCTGTTCGGGAGCTGGAGCCAGGGCGCACCGGGCCAACGATTCCGGGTCACCGGGACCGACGGCTCCTATGTCGTAGAAGGCCCGATGGACGGTCAGGAAGCGGCGCTCGTGGCCGGGCAGAACCCGGCCCTGCTCGGCGACCAGTGGGGCGTGGAGCCCGAAGCTCGGTGGGGCTCGATCCGGCGGGGTCATGAGGCCGAGGTGGTCGCAACGGCACCGGGCGCCTGGCCCATCTTCTATGAGATGTTCGCCGCGGCGGTGCGCGGTGTCGGGCCGGTTCCGGTGCCAGCGGCAGATGCCGTCGAGACGGCCAGAGTGCTCGACGCGGCTCGGCGGAGCGCTCTGACCGGCGAAGTGGTTGCGCTCCGCGGCGAGCGCCACTGAGTGGGCACGATCACCATCTCGGGCCCGACCGGCGAGGACGCCCGGCTCGCGGCGTGGGTCGAACGGGAGCTCGGCGGCCGGGTCACCCGGATCGCACGGCTACCTCGGTGGCGCCCGGCGTGGGACATCGACGTCGAGGTGAGCGGAGAGGTGGTGCCGCTTCACGCCCGAGGGGAGAGGGAGCCGACGATCCTCATGCCCTTCCGGATCGCCGACGAGGTACCCGTTCATCACCTGCTCGAAGCGCACGGCGTGCCCGTTCCCCACGCCTACGGGCTCTGTGACGATCCCCATGCCCTGGTGATGGACCGGCTGTCCGGGAACGTCGATCTGTCCTTTGCCGCCGACGACGCCGAACGGGATCAGCTGACCGGCGACTACCTCGAGCACTTGGCCCGCGTCTACGACATCCCGATTTCAGCGGCGGTGGCCGCCGGGTTCGAGATGCCCGCCGACGATGCCGGGACCGCCCTGGGCTACTTCCGCAGGATCGAAGCCGACTACGACCCGTTGATGGAGGGACAGCCGGTCGATCCGATCGCCCTGTTCTTCCGTCGCTGGTTGGCCGGCAACGTCCCGGTCGGCCGGCGCGCGTCGGCCCGGTTCATCCTCTACGACGCGTTCCAATTCATGTTCGCCGAAGGTCGCGTCACCGGTCTGCTCGATTTCGAGACGGCCCACATCGCCGACCCGATGATGGACCTCGCCGCGCTCCGGGTCCGCGACACCATCAAGAGCATGGGCGATCTCGAAGCCCTGGTCGCCCGCTACGAAGCGGTCACCGGAATCCCGGTCGACCACGACGTGATCGAGTACCACAGCGTCTTGTACAACGTGTTGTCGGTGATCCCGACCGGGCCGTCGCTTGCCGTGCCGACCAGGGGTGTCGACTGGCTCACGTATCTGGCGTGGTACACCAACGGCGCCCGGTGGGCGTTCGAGTGCATAGCCGAGATGCGGGGCTTCCAGCTCGACCCCGTCGAGATCCCCGAGCCGCGGCCCACCCGACGGGCCCCCGCGTACCGCCATCTAGTCGACAGCTTGCGCGCCGCTTCCTCTCCTGGGAGCGAGGCCCCCAGCGACAACTATGAGGGAGCGCAGCGACCGAGTGGCAGCCGAGGGAGCGAAGCGACCCGGATGCCGATCGGGTCTGGGGGCGCAGCCCCCAGCGACAACTATGAGCGGTTGAGTGCGGGCAAGCTGGCCAACCACCTGCGGCGCGTCGACGAGGTCGGGCCGGCGTTCGATGCCGCCGATCTCGACGACCTGGCCGGTGTCCTCGGGTATCGCCCCGATCGGGCCGAGGCCGAGGCCGAGCTGGTCGAGTTGGTGGCCAATGCCGGCCCCGAGCGCGAGGAAGAGCTCGTGCGGCTTCTCGACGCCCGAGCGCAGCGGATGCACTACACGCTGGCGTCGTCGACGTCGCTGCTGGTGCGCCACCCGCGGCTTCGCAGCCTGCGTTCGGGCCGGTCGAGCGCCCGGGGAGCCGACGAGAGCTGGCCCGCCGGCGCCATCCCCGGCACGGCCTGATCGGCGCCGCCGGCAGCCTGTCCAGCCCGGTCAGTGGGTGACGCCGACGGGCTCGCCGAAGAGCAGCACGGCGTTGGCCTTGGCGTCTTCGGGGATCGCAGCCCAGATGAGGCCGGCCGATTCCTCGGCCTCGAGGTAGTTGCCGGTCTGAACCGCCTCGGCCACGCCGGCCTGTCCGGGGTACGAGTCCGGCGGGAGCTCGGCGTCGCGTCTCGCGGCTGGCGTGTTCACGAAACCGGGGCGGATCGCGGTGACCCACGGACCCTTGCCACGATGCTTGCGCTCCTTGCGGACGGCGCGGACCCACTGTTCCATCGATGCCTTGGCCGCGCCGTATATGGCGAGGCCCGGATAGGCGATCCGGGCCGACGCCGAGGAGATCTGGACCAGACCGACGTCGACCCCGGCATCGACGGCGGGTCCGCTGGCCCGTAGGAACATGTCGCCGAGCACGAGAGGTGACATCACGTTGGCGATGATCTCGTCTCGGTGGTGGTCGAGGTCCCCCTCACCCGCGAAGGCGCGGCCACCCCAGAAGTAGAGGGCGTTGTGGATGAAGATCGCTTGGCGGCCTCGGAAGGTGGCCAAGACCTCGGTGAGGTGGTCACCGACGGCGCCCCACGTATCCATGTCGGTCAGGTCGAAGCGAACGGTCTCGTGGTCGGGGTGATCGCGTCGAGAGACGCTGATGATCTTGGTGTTCGGCCACGGGCAGGTGCGGGCGAGCGCTTCGCCGATTCCGGATGTGGCTCCGGTGATCCAGACGATGTTGTCGTAGGAGTCGGTCACGGCGTCAGCGTACGAGCCCCGGGTTTCGTTCGAGGCCGAAGTCAAACGGTGACAAGATCCCGGGAGCGCTCTCACAGACATCGGGGATGCGGTTGACGATCCGGAATGCCGTGGCGGCTTCGAGGGCATGGTAGTTGCTCCCGTGATCGTCGGTTCCGAACAGGTTCAGCTCGTAGCTCGGCCAACCCTCGATGACGATCCGGTAGACCCCATCGGGAACCATCGGTTGCGGCCAATCGGGCGCGACCGATGGGTGCAGTCGGGTGACGTGCTCGACGCTCACGATCTCGCGCCCGTCGCGGTATCCGTGGACCCCGAATCGCAGGGCCCCGACGGTGCCGGCTTCGATCCGGCCGGCGCCGACCTCGACCGCCGCGGCGGTCGGGTACCGGTCGGTCGTCTCGCGGATCTCGTCGATCTCCACGCCGATGCCCTCGGCCACCAGCTCGACGGTCGGTGCCCAGTAGCGACTAGGCCGGCCAGGGGCGAGGTAGGGCGGGAGCGGTGAGTCGACGGGGGCGCCGAACCCGAACCAGCGGAACTGCGTGTCGGCGTCGTCGTAGTGCGCGTAGCTCATGATCTCCATGATCCGGACCCGGTCGACCCGCCCGCAGATGCCCGTGAGCAGGATCGGGAGCGCGTCGGTGGCGAAGCCGGGGTGGATGCCGGAGACGAACAGGCTCGACTGGCCTCGTTTACACGCAAGCGCCAGCCGCTCGGTGCTGCGGAGGGACACGTGCCGGGCGTTCGGGTTGATCGCCGGCACCAACGCCGAGGACACCACGTTGGCGCCGGTCTCCAGGATCGTCGCCAGTTCGTTGGTCGTGTCCTTGGTGTTGCGCGGGCAATGGCAGATGCAGTCGGCGTCCACAGCCAGCACCGCGTCGATGTCGCGGGTGGCGACGATGCCGGTCTCCGCGGCACCGCACAACGTCCCCGCATCGAGACCGTCCTTGGCGGGGTCGAACACGAGCACGCCACCGAGCTCGAGGAGAGGGTGCTCGATGATGGCTCGCAGCGCCGAGGCACCGACCGATCCGGTCGCCCACTGCACGACCTTGTACCTACGGTCTGTCGGCACTACGACACCTCTTGTAGTCGAGCGAGTACATGATGCTGGGCCGCCGGCTCAGGGTTCTGGGACCTCGAAGTGCTCGTCGCGCAGCTGGAACGCTCCCTTGGTGCCGAGCTGGGCGCGCGACTTCACGAAGTTGAACTCGCCCTCCTCGAACTGAAGATTCGTGCCGAAGGCGTGGATGAGGTAGCTGGTCACCTCTTCGCCTTGGTAAGCCTGAAGTTGCTCGACGAGTCGGAATGCTTCTTTGGCCATCACGACGCCGTCGGCGGGCATGCGGGCGATCTTCTGCGCGAACCACTCGGCCCGGGCGGCCACCAACGTGTCGTCGACGACCTCGGTGAAGATGCCGAGGTGGGCGAAGGTCGAGGCCGCCATGGTGTCACCGGTGAGCAACAGGCGGCGGGTGAGCACCGGGCCGAGCCGGTGGAAGAACATGTGCAGCGAACCGAGCGCCGGGCCGAGCAACCGGGTGGCGGGCATACCCACGATGGCGTTCTCGGCGACGACCGCGATGTCGGCCATGAGCGCCAGCTCGAACCCACCGCCGAGTGCGTAGCCCCGCACCTCGGCCACGGTGGCTTTCGGGTAGCCCAGGAACTCGTGGTAGAAGTCGAAAGCTCGGCGGTCGACGGTGAGCCGGCGCCGCTGGCTCGGGCGGCGCTTGCGGCTGCTTTCGTCGCGGGGGTCGGAACCCTCGCCGTACCAGGCGTAGGCATTGTTCATGTCGGCGCCGGTGCTGAAGACGCCACCCTCGCCACGTAGGAGCACGACGGTGATGTCGTCGTCCTCGGCGAGCTCGTTGAGGTAGTCGCCTAGCTGGCGGCGCATCGGTGGGTCGTAGGCGTTTCGTCGCTCGGGGTTGTCGATCGTGACGCGCGCGATGCCCGTCTCGAGGTCGCGCTCCATGCGGACTCGTGGGTCGGTCACGTCGCCTCCTGCCTGGTCTTCTACTTTGCGGCAATCGCGGGACCACCGTACACTTAGATCTAGATATTTCTCAAGACGCCGCGCCTGTAGGTGAACGATCGACGTCCAAGCCGGTCACGGTCAGGAGCCGACGAACGCCGTGGCGCTCGGCCGACTTTCGGGGCCGGTGGCGCGGTCCGGTCACTGCGGCGAGGATGGGCGAAGCGATGGATTACGCGACAATTCTGTACGAGGTGTCCGCCGACAAGGTCGCCACCATCACGCTCAACCGGCCCGACGTGCTCAACGCCTTCGACCGGCAGATGTGCGAGGAGATGCGCCACGCTTGGCGCCAGGTCAAAGACGACCCGGCGGTCAACGCGGTGGTCCTCCGGGCGGCCGGCGACCGGGCGTTCTCAGCCGGACTCGATACCAAGAAGCCGTTCGGGCAGCCCGACGACGTCTGGAACCACGAGGACCCCGGTGAGTATCTGAGCCCCAAGTGGCAGGCGTGCTGGAAGCCGGTCGTGTGCGCCGTCCAGGGGATGTGCACGGCCGGCGCGCTCTACTTCCTCAACGAGGCCGACGTGGTGATCTGCTCGCCCGAGGCCACGTTCTTCGACTCGCACGTCACCTACGGGTTGGTGTGCGCGCTCGAACCGGTCGGGCTGATGCGACGGGTCGGTTTGGCCGAGACCTTGCGCATCGCCCTCTCCGGCAACGACGAGCGGGTCACCGCCGACACCGCCCTGCGCATCAGCTTGGTCACCGAGGTGGTGCCCCGGGACCAGCTGTGGGCGCGGGCGCACGAGATCGCAACGGGGATCGCCCGCAAACCGTCCTCGGCGACGCAGGGAACGGTGAGGGCGATCTGGGAGTCCCTCGACCGTCCGTACCGCGCCGCCATGCAGCAGGGGCTCATCTACACCCGGCTCGGCAACCCGATCGGCCAGGCCGTGGTGGCCGAACACGGCATCGACCGGACCGAACCGCGGTTCCGCTGATGAGTGACCTCTCCCAGCTCAGCGCGCGGATAGCTGACATCGTCGCCGTCGACCCTGCGGCGCCCGCCTTCGAGTTCGAGCGCCAGTGGTACCCGTGGGGCGATATCGCCGCGTCGGTCGAGTCGATCGCCCGTTGTGTCGAGCCCGGCACGCGCGTCGGGGTCCTGCTGCGCAACCGACCGCCGCAAGTCGGACTGCTGCTCGGACTCTTGGCTACCGGGGCCTGCGTCGTCACCATCAACCCCGACCGGGGATCCGAGCGGGTGCGCGCCGACCTGGCCCGGCTGGGGCTCCCGGCGCTGGCCGGGGAGCCCGGCGATCTCGCGGTGTTCGGTGACGCCAGCGACGCCCCGCTGCGCCTGGCCAGCGAGCACCCGGCGGCGGTCTCGGTCGTTGGCGTCGCCACCGGCAACGATGTCGGGCGCCCGGGGGTGGCGGTCGAGATGCTCACCAGCGGCACGACCGGCTCCCCGAAGAGGGTTCCGCTCACCTACGAGACGCTCCTGCGGGTGCTGGTCGGGGCCAAGCACTACGAGCGCAACCAGCAGACCGATCTCCGGCTGCGGTCGGGGGTGATGATCGTCAACTCGCCGCTGGTCCACCTCGGCGGGCTGTTCCGCGTGTTGCAGTGCGTGTTCGACGGCCGTTCGTTCTGCCTGCTCGAGAAGTTCCGGGTCGACGAGTGGGCCGACGCTGTTCGCCGCCACCGGCCGAGCACGGTCAGCCTCGTCCCCGCCGCGCTGCGGATGGTGCTCGAGGCCGATCTCGACCCGAGTGACCTGGCGAGCGTCCGGTCGGCGGTGTCGGGGACCGCACCGCTGTCGCCCGACGACGCCGACGCCTTCCGGGCCAGGTACGGCGTGCCGGTGCTGATCTCGTACGCGGCGACCGAGTTCGGCGGCGGGGTCGCGGGCTGGAACCTGGCCGACCACGAGCAGTACTGGTCACAGAAGCGGGGCAGCGTCGGGCGGGCTCACCCGGGTTGCGAGCTGCGGGTCGTGAACGGCGAAACCGGCGCCCCGGTCGGCGCGGACCAGGAGGGCCTCCTCGAGGTGAAGACCCGCCAGCTCGGCGACGACGCCGGCTGGACGCGTACCACCGACGTCGCCCGCATCGATGGTGACGGCTTTGTGTGGATCCTCGGCCGCGCCGATCAGGCGATCATCCGGGGCGGGTTCAAGATCCTTCCCGACGACGTACGGGCCGCGCTCGAGAGCGATCCCCGGGTGCGGGGCGCGGCGGTGATCGGCCGTCTCGATCCACGGCTCGGCGCTGTTCCAGTGGCAGCCGTGGAGCTCCGCGACGGGGCGCACTCGGTCAGCCCCGAGGAGTTGCTCGCCGCGGCCTCGGCAATCCTCGCCCCGTACGAGATCCCCGCCGAGCTGAGGGTCGTCGACGCCTTGCCCAGGACCCCGCCCGGCAAGGTCGATCTCGCCGCGGTGCGCGAGCTCTTCACCGGTTCCCCCTGACCGGGGGATCGCATCAGCGGCACTGCCAGTCGGGGGCGCGCTTCTCCAGGAACGCGCGAGGACCCTCCAGCGCGTCGTCGGTGTGGGCCACACGGAGCCGGGCGGCTTCGGCCACCAACTCGGCTTGGTAGACGGGGAGCCCCAGGCCCTTGCGGATTCCGAGCCGGGTGCCGCGCACGGCGAGCGGGGCGTTGCGGTTCACCATGGCGGCGATCTCCCACGCCCGGTCCATCAACCTCTCGGGCTCGACCAGTTCGGTGACCAAGCCGAGCTCGTAGGCGCGCTGGGCGCTCAGCCGTTCCTGAGTGCCCATGAGAGCGACTCGCATGGCCACGTTGACTGGAAGCACCCGCGCCAGGCGCACCGACTCGCGAGCTGACACCACGCCGATGCTCACATGGGGGTCGAGGAACGTGGCCGTGGTCGAGGCGATGGCGATGTCGGACGTGGTGATCAGGTCGAGCCCGGCGCCGGCGGCGATGCCGTTCACCGCGCAGATGATCGGTTTGGCCATCTCGAGGTAGGGCGGTGTGGCTTCGGCCGACGCGTTCCACTGCCAGTACGAGCCGAGCAGGGTTTCGCCGCGCGTGTCGATGCCTGGCGCGGGCTGTTCGACGGTGGCGACGTCGGCGCCGCTGCAGAGGGCGCGCCCGGCGCCGGTGATGATGAGCGTCCAGACCTCGTCGTCATCCTCGGCGGCCCGGTAGGCCACGCCGAGCTCGCGGATCATCGTGTGGTCGATGGCGTTGAGCTTGTCGGGCCGGTTCAGCGTGATGCAGGCCGTGCGCTCCCTGCGCTCATAGAGGATGGTCTCGAATTCCACGTCGTCTCCGATGGGGTGGTGGGCGGGACTTGCGATCAATGGTCGGCGATGATCAGCCCGGCGAGGCAGCGCCCGCCCCTCGAGGTGCGACGGTACTCCTTGATCTTCGGGAGCATTCACGGGCGGCAGATGCGTTGCACCCGCGCCGCGGCGAGAATACTGTACCTCTAGATCTTTTGCGACTGCCCGGGGTGCGTGAATGCCGAACGAAATGGTCGAGCCGAGTTCGCCAGCGCCCGGTCCGTGGGTCTTCGGCGAGGCGCCGATGGCTGAGACTTGCGAGCTGGCACCGCTGCTGCGGCGGGTGGCCGGGCTGGTGTTGTCGTTGGAGGAGCCCGACCCCGTGGTGGCCCGGCTGATAGCGGAACTACGCCGAGCCGAGCGGGAGCTGGCCGAGCGCGTACCCTCCGATCTGACACCGCGGCTCGGCGCCGATGCTCGGTCCGACCAGCGTGTGTACCTCGACCACGGCAGCCACATCGGCGCCTACAACCCGTGCTTCCCGGAGTACGAGATCGTGGTCGATGGGTCGCGTGCGGCCGGCACGGTGACGTTCGCGTTGGTGTTCGAAGGGCCGCCGGGGATCGTGCACGGTGGGGTGCTCGCCACGTTCTTCGACAGCGCGATGCAGCATCACAACTGTGAGCTCGGGCAGGCCGGCAAGACCGTCACGCTTCAGGTTCGCTATCGCCGCCCGACCCCGGTCGGTGTTCCCCTGCATTTCGAGATCGATCGTGAGGTCGACGAGCGCCGCATCACGTCCACCGCGCGCTTGATCCTGGGCGAGGAGATCCTGAGCGTCGCCACGATGGAAGCGGTCGCGGGTGATCGCCAAAACCTGCCGTCGCAGTCGCCGCGCCGATCGGCACCGTGACCGTCTGGCCCGCGTCCCCGGTGGTCGACGCCGGCGCCGCCTTGCCGTCGACGTTGCCCGAGCTGTTGGCGGCTCGGGCGGCCGAGCGGTGCGACCACCCGCTGCTGATCTGCGACGACGAGGTCCTCACGTTCGCCGAGACCGAGCGCCGGTCGGCGGTCCTCGCCCGGGGGTTGCTGGCCGCCGGCGCCGGGAAGGGAACCCACATCGGCTTGTTCTTCCCGAACGGCGCCGATTTCGTCGTCGCGGCGATGGCGGTCGCCCGAATCGGCGCGGTCGTCTTGCCGCTGTCGACGCTTTCCACCGCAGCGGAGCTCCGGACCTTGCTGCGCAGCGCCGACATCGAGATCCTCATCGCCTCGGCGACCTATCGTGGCAAGGACCACGTCGCGCTGATCCACGAAGCGCTGATTCACGAAGCGCTGATTCACGACGCGGTCGATGGTCTCGGCCTCGACGTGGCGCCGCCCCTGTATCTTCCGGCGGTGCCGGCGTTGCGTCGGGTGGTGGTCGACTCGCCCGCCCCAGGCATCGGCACCGCGTCGACGGTGGAGGCACTGATCGCCGAGGGCGAGTCGGTAGAACTCGCGGTGCTGGCCGCCGCCGAGGCCCTGGTGCGACCCGGCGACCGGTTGGTCATCGTGCACACGTCGGGTTCGACGAGTGCACCGAAAGGCGTGATCCACCAGCACGGGCCGCTGATCCGCCACCAGGACAACCTCAACGCCCTCCGCGGCTACCAGCGGCACGAGATCCTGTTCTCGAACTCCCCGTTTTTCTGGATCGGCGGGTTCGCGTACAGCCTGCTCGCCACGCTGGTGGCTGGCGCCACGCTGGTGTGTTCGAACGCTACCGATCCCTCGGGCACGCTGGACGTCCTCGAACGGGTCCGGCCCACGATGGTCAACGGGTTCGCCCAGAGCGTCGCTCACCTCGGCGCCCACCCTTCGTTCCCCGGGCGCGATCTCTCGTCGATCCGTCGGGGAAACCTGTGGCCGATCATGCCGCCAGATGTCCGGGCCGCCGATCCGGAACTTCGGCACAACCTGTTCGGCATGACCGAGACGGGAAGCGTGTGCCTGGCCAGCGACGACGAGTCCGACCAGCCCGAGCATCGGCGGGGTTCGTTCGGCAAGCCCGTGCCGGGGTTCACCGCCCGCGTCGTCGACACCGACTCGGGCGCCGAATGTGTCACCGGCGAGGTGGGGGAGCTGTGGCTTCGAGGCCCGTTCCTGATGGAGGGCTACTACGGCCGGGAACGTCACGAGACCTTCGAGCGCGACGGCTGGTACCGCACCGGAGACCTCTTCCACGTCGATCCCGAGGGGTTCTTCTACTTCACCGGCCGTCGAGGCGACATGATCAAGACCGCGGGCGCGAACGTTTCGCCTCGCGAGGTCGAGGGCGCGATCGCGGACCTGACCGGCCTCGTGGCCCACGTCGTCGGCGTCGACGACGCGGCGAGGGGCCAGATCGTGGCGGCGGCCGTGCGGGTACCCGCGGGCCAGGCCGGACCCGAGCTCGACGAGCTGCGTCGCGCCCTGCGGACTCGGCTCTCGGCGTACAAGGTGCCCCAGCGAATCCTCGTCCTGGCCGACGCCGACGTGCCGATGCTGTCGAGCGGCAAACTCGACGCCCGGGCGTTGAAGGAGCTCTTCGGTGCCCTTTGACCTGCCGACACTTCCCGAGCCGCTGACATTGCCGGCCCTGCTGGCCCGCAATCGCCGCGCGGCCGGCAACGAGGCCGTCGTCGTGACGGAGGACCGGTCGATGACCCACGCCGACCTCGACGAGCAAAGCCGGGCGTTGGCTCGCCACCTGGTCGCCGTCGGCGTCGGCAAGGGCGCTCGGGTCGGGATCGTTCTGCCGAACGGGATCGACTGGGCGCTGACCGCCGCGGCCGCCGCCCGCGTCGGCGGGGTGCTGGTGCCGCTCAGCACCTTGCTGCGCCCACCCGAGCTCGAGGCTCAGCTCGGCGTGGCCGGCGTGACCCACCTCGTTGTCGCCGAGGAGTTCCGTGGTCGGTCCTACCTGGCCGACCTCGACGAGATCGCCCCTGGGCTGATGGTCGAGCTGGCCGCGGGTCGGCGCCACCCGCGACTGCCGCTGCTGCGCTACGTGGAGGTGGCCCCCCGAACGAGCAGCGGGCCCGAGGTCGTCGCGAGCGAGGCGCTCGTCGATGGGCTCGAAGCGGCGGTGCGTCCCGCTGACGACTTCGTCATCTTGTTCACCTCGGGGAGTCGCGGGGTCCCCAAGGCCACCATCCACACGCACGGCAGCGGCTTGCGAGCGCCGGCCGCCAGCCTGGCCGCTCGACGCGTCGGCCGAGGCGAGCGGCTCTACATCCCGATGCCGTTCTTTTGGACCGGAGGGTTCTCCCAAGGCCTGTTGTCGGTGCTCGTCGCCTGCGCCACGCTCATCACCGAGGCGGTTCCCGAGCCAGAACGCACCTTGCGGTTGTTGGAACGCGAACGGGTCACGTTGTTCCGGGGTTGGCCCGACCAAGCTGTCCGCCTGGCCGCGCACCCGAGCTTCGCGTCGGCCGACCTGGCCTGGCTGGGTCCGGCCAGCCTGCCCGCGGTCTTGCCGCCCGAGCAGCGCAGCGCTCCCGGCGCTCGGGCGCAGCTGTTCGGGATGACCGAGACCAACGGGCCGTGGTGTGGTGACCGCCTCGACATCGATCTCCCCCGCGAGGCGTGGGGGAGCTGTGGGCGCCCGTTCGCCGGGGTCGAGCTCCGGATCGTGGATGTCGAGACCGGTGCCGAATGCCCGCCCGGGGTCTCCGGCGAGATTCGACTGGGGGGCGTCAACGTGATGCGAGGCATGAGCGGCCGGACGCGCGACGAGGTCTTCGACGTCGACGGCTTCTATCCGACCGGGGACCTCGGCTCTCGCGATGCCGCCGGGTACGTGCGCTACCACGGTCGCCGCGACGACATGTTCAAGGTCCGCGGCGCCACCGTGTACCCGTCCGAGGTCGAGGCTGCGCTTCGGACCATCGAGGGTGTTGCGCAGGCCCACGTCGCGAGCGTGACGGGCGACGACGGTGCCGCGGCCGTCGGGGCCCTCGTCGTGACCAGGCTCGGCGTCTCCGAGCTGGTCGAGCACGCCCGGTCCCGGCTCAGCTCGTTCAAGGTCCCGACCCTCTGGGTGGTGACGCTCGACGCCGACGTGGTACCCATGACCGCCACGGCCAAGGTGGACAAGAGCAAGCTCCAGCAGATTCTGGCCGAGTCCGGCACGGGAGAGCGATGACGATGGCTCCGTCAACCCCCGACGACGATCCCGAAGCGACGCTGCGGGCCGAGGTCGAGGCCTGGCTGGCCGAGAGCTGGGATCCTGCGCTGGCGGTGACCGATTGGTGGGCCCGGGTCGCGGCGGCGGGCTGGACGGCTCCGCACTTTCCGCAGGCGTGGGGCGGCCGGGGCCTGTCGCGCCGTTCACAGGTAGTCGTTCGCGAGACCTTCCGGCGCCACGGCGCCCTGGTGCCGCCAGGCGGCCTCGGACTGATCATGGCCGCGCCCACGATCCTCACCCACGGGACGCCCGACCAGATCGCCCGGCTGGTCCCGCCGATCCTCGACGGTCGGGTGGCGTGGTGCCAGCTCTTCAGTGAGCCCGAGGCCGGATCGGATCTCGCCGGTCTGCGGACTCGGGCCGAACGCGACGGCGATCGTTGGCGGATCAGCGGCCAGAAGGTGTGGAGCTCGATGGCGCGCGACAGCGACTACGGGATGCTGCTCGCCCGAAGCGCCGTCGACCGCCCGAAGCACGCCGGCATCTCATGGTTCGCCTTCCGGCTCGACCAGCCCGGCGTGGAGATCCGGCCCCTTCGCGAGGCGACGGGACATGCGATCTTCAACGAGGTCTTCTTCGATGGCGCGATCGTCGACGACGCCGATCTGATCGGCGGAGAGGGCAACGGCTGGGCCGTGACCCAGACAACCCTGCACTTCGAACGAACCGGGATCGGCGCGGGCGGCGGCGGCGGGTCCACGTTTCCTTTCGCCGGTCCCAAGGGCGCAATGCTCGGGCTGACGGCCGGAGCGGCCGCGCGCGTGCGCCCACCCCAAGGCGGGTCGGTGGTGTTGAACCTCGGCGAGCTGATCGAACTGACCCAGAGCTCCGGGCGGGCCCAGGACCCGATCCTGCGCCAGGACCTTGCTCGGTTGGCGAGCCTCGTCAGCATCGGCTCGTGGACGGGCCTACGGTCACGGGCGCTCGGTGCCGCCGCGGCCTCGAGTGGGTTCGCCAACCTTGGCAAGATCACCCAGACGGCGATCCACAAGCTGTCGGCCGAGATCGGCCTTACCATCACCGGAGCGGCCGGGCAGCTCGCCGCCCCCGACGGGGCCGGCGGCGGGCGCTATGCCGAGGCGGCGGTGTTCGCCATGGCGGCGTCGATCTACGGTGGCACCGACGAGATCCAACGAAACGTGATCGCCGAGCGGGCCCTCGGCCTGCCCCGCGAACCCGACCCCGACCGGCACCGGCCGTTCGGTGGCGACTGATCGACTACGCCCAGCTTCCAGCGCATCGGAGTTCTGAGGATGAACGTGTTGCCCATCGACGCCGACCACCACTACTACGAATCGCTCGACGCCTTCACCCGGCACATGCCCAGGGAGTTCGCCCGCCGCGGCGTGCGGGTCGTCCGCGACGGCAAGCGGGTGGAAGTGGTGATGGGCGACAAGGTGAACCGGTTCATCCCCAACCCGACCTTCGATCCCATCATCGTGGCCGGCTGCCTGGACCTGTTCTTCCGGGGTCAGATCCCCGACGGGATCGATCCTCGGACGGTCCAGCAGGTCGAGCCTCTTGACCGGCACCCCGAATACCAGGATCGTGACGCGCGGCTGAGGGTCATCGAGGAACAGGGCCTCGGCGCGGTGTTCTTGTTCCCGACGCTCGGATGTGGAGTGGAGCAGGCGCTTCGATTCGATGCCGAGGCCACGATGGTGAGCCTTCACGCCTTCAACCTGTGGCTCGAGGAGGCCTGGGGCTTCGACTACGGGGGACGGCTGATCGCGGCACCGATGCTCTCGCTCGCCGATCCTGCGGCGGCGGTGGCCGAGGTCGACTCGCTGCTCGATCGGGGGGCGCAGATGGTCCACGTCCGTCCAGCTCCCGTCCCGACCGGAGATGGCGGGGGCCGATCGCTCGGGCACAAGGACCACGACGCGGTGTGGGCGCGCTTGGCCGAGGCCGGCGTCCCGGTGGCCTTTCACCTCGGCGACAGCGGGTACGAGGGGGTGCTGGCCTCCGCGTGGGGTGCCCACGGCACCTTCGAGGGGTACGGCAAGCTCGATCTGCTCACCAAGATCACGGTGTCGGACCGGGCGATCCACGACACCGTGGCGTCGTTGATCGTCGATGGCGCGTTCGCCCGCAACCCGGGGCTCAAGGTGGCGAGCATCGAGAACGGCTCGGATTGGGTGAAGCTGCTCGTCAAGCGGCTGCGAAAGCAGATGAACCAGACGCCCTGGGCGTTCAAGGGTGACCCGATCGAGCAGCTCCGCCAGAACGTGTGGGTCACGCCGTACTACGAGGAGGACATCGTCGCCCTAACCGAGGTTCTCGGTGCCAACCGGGTGCTGTTCGGCTCCGACTGGCCCCACGGGGAGGGACTGGCGACGCCGCTCGACTTCGTGAACGAGCTCGACGGGCTCGACGACGACACCAAGGCGCTCATCATGCGCGACAACGCGCTCGAGTTGCTCGGCCGAGTGTCGGTGGTGGTCTGATGTTGCGCGTCGTCCAGTGGGCTACCGGCCCGGTCGGCCGCCACGCCATCGCCGCGGTGAACGACCATCCCGAGATGGAGCTGGTCGGCGCCCTCGTCTACAGCGACGACAAGGTAGGGCGCGACGCGGGTGAGATCGCCGGAATCGGGCCCATCGGCGTCCGCGCGACGAGGGACCCCGACGAGGTGCTCGCGCTCGAAGCGGATTGCGTCCTGTACGCGCCTCAAGGCGAGATGAACCCGGAAGGGGCGATCGGTGACATCTGCCGGATCCTGGCGTCGGGCAAGAACGTGGTGTCCACGGCGCTGACCGCGCTCATCTATCCGAAGAGCGCCGGCCCCGAAATCGTCGACCGGCTCGAGGCGGCGTGCCGGGCCGGTAGCTCGTCGTTCCACGGGACCGGCATCGAGCCCGGGTGGGCCGGTGAAGTCCTGCCGCTCACCATGTCGGGGCTGTTCCGCCGCATCGATTCGATCCGGGTCCGCGAGCTGTTGGACTACTCGAGCTACGACAACGCGTTCATGCTGATGGACGTGATGGGGTTCGGCGGCCCGCCCGACGCCATGGTGCCGATGGCCGATCCGAACCTTGCCGGCGGGCCGTTCCGTGCCCCGCTGCTCCTGGTCGCCGACGGTCTGGGCGCCGAAGTCGAGGACTGGGTGTTCACCCGCGAGGTCGCGGTCGCCACGGAGGCGTTCGACATCCCGGCCGGGCACATCGCGGCGGGAACGGTGTCGGCCCAGCGGTACTCGTTCTCGGCGGTCGTCGATGGGCGCCCGGCGATCACGATCGAGCACATCACCCGGATCGGCGAGAACCAGGGACTCGACTGGCCAACCGGGCGGGGATGGAGCGTGAAGATCGAGGGATCGCCGTCGATGGTGCTGGTTGCCGAGATCGGGATCGACGGCGAGGACGAGAACGACCAAGGCCTCCTCGGCACCGCCATGCACGCCGTCCACGCCATCCCGCATGTGTGCGCGGCAGCGCCCGGCATCAAGACGTTCCTCGATCTCCCCATGATCACCGGCCGCCACACCCTGCGTCGCGGTTGATCAGCAGAGGATGATCAGCTCGTGCGCGGCGCGCGACGCCGCGAGGTAGAGCTCGGGCGCGGTCATGTCGGTGGCGTCGACCACGACGGCGTCGTATTCGACGCCCTTGTGGGTCCACGCGTCGTCGCGGGAGATGACCGCGATGTTCGGCCACCGGCGACCCAGGTCGGCTAACAAGGCGGCGCGGTTCGGGTGGTCGTGTCGCTCTAGCTCTCGGACCGCCACGCCCGTGGGCCGGATGCCGACGAGCTGCACCGCATCGATCCCGTTCCGGGTGGCGTGTTCGTTGAGCCAATCGGCGATCTCGGCCGACATGCGATAGGCCGTGGTCATCTCGACCGTTGGCACGCTGAGCAGATCGCCGATGCCACGAAGCCCGAGGCCCAGCGGGTTCGACCGTTGCGCGTCGTCGCCGACCAGGCTCAATCCGACCGAGCGGCGTTGGACGGCGCGGAGCTGGAGCAACGTGAGGTCCTGGGCCTCATCGACGATCACGTGGCCGAACATCGTCGGCACGCCCTCGATCCGGGCTCGGACCTCGTCGGCCAAGGCCCCATCCCCGGGAACGGCGAGCCAGGCCTCGATGAGATCGGTGTCAGCCCCGAGACCGTCGAGCAGTTTGGGGCTCCGCAGCCTCTTGAGCACCTGGGTCGTGGTGTGAGGCGGCCAGACGTCGCGAACGCTTCGGCTCACGTCGGCCGCGACCAGGTCGTGGCGGTTGGCGATGGTCTCGACGAACACTCGTCGCTTGTCTCGCCACGGCAGGGTTCGGCCGCTGATCCGCTCGATCAGCTCAGACACCTCGGCCTCAGAGACCCGCCGGTGCCCGACCGTGACCGGCCCCGGCCGCACCATGGTCGTCTCGTACCGGTCGAGGATGTCGAGCCACCGTTCGTCGCTCCCGGCGGGACACGAGGGGCCGAGCAGGCGATCGAACGTCGTCTGCGTGATCCGGGCCTCACCCAACGTGGGAAGCACGGCTGATACGAACCGGAGGAACTTGTCGCTGGGACCGACCACCAGAATCCGACCGGCGGTCAGGCGGGTGTCGTTGTACACGAGCCAGGCCGCTCGGTGCAGCGCGACGACGGTCTTGCCGGTGCCGGGCCCGCCGCGCAGGACCAGCTTCGCCGACGGGTCCAAGCGGACCAGCGCGTCCTGCTCGGACTGCAGGGTGGCGACGGCCGTCCGCATCTCGGTGCCGCGACTTCGCGACAGCTCGCCGAGCAGCGGCGAGGTGCCGGCGACCTCTCCGGACACGAAGTCCTCGACGAACAGGTCGACGATCGAGCCCACGTAGGTGACTCGCCGGTCCAGTCCCATCGGCTCCTCGAACCGGGCCCGGTAGAACGCGGCGGCGAACGGCGCCCGCCAATCGATGACCAACCGATCGCCGTACGAGTCGATCCCGTAGAGGCCGATCCGCCAGGGCTGGTCGTCGTCGATGCGTCCGAAGACGACCAGCTCCTGTTGGTACTTCTCGATGGTGCCCCGGACGACGGCATCGATGTACTCGTCGGTCAGGGCGTCGGCTCCGCCCCCCGAGATTCCAGCGAGCTTCGCGAGCTTGGCTTGGACGGCATCTTGGGCGCGGGCGAGCGCCGACCGTTCGGATGCGAGATCGACGGCGACGATGGCGCTCGGCTCACGCGGGCGCATAGAGGTCGTCTAGCGGCCCGGTCAACGAAGCGCTGGCGCGTCGTCGCTCAGCGTGTCGACTCGAAGCCGGCGCAGGTGGATCCTGGCGATTCTCCACGCGCCGTCTTCGCGGACGTACTCCTCGAGGTAGTGACCGTAACCCTGGAGCCCGACGCGGGCACCGGACTCGGCGGTCGGCCATTCGACGTAGTCGAACATGGCCCAGACGCCCTTGGCGCTGTCGACTCCGGTGAGCTCGATCTCGGGCATGTGGCCGTGATGGCAGGTGCGCGTGCCGGTGAGCGCCGTGCTCACGGCCTCGACGATGTTGGCGCGGCCCTCGACGACCATGTCGGCCTCGGGCACTTCCATGTGGGCGTTGGTGGCGAAGACCTGGCCCCAGTCGTCCCACTCCTTGCAGTCCATGTGGCGGAAGTACCGGGCCTTGAGCTGCTTGATCGCCTCGACGTCGAGGAGCTGTTGCAGCCCATCGTGGGTGTGGTCGGTCATGACGCCTCCATTCGGTCGAGCGCCGCCTCGAGGGCGTCGCGCCGCTGGTTGTAGTCGGCTCGGTAGGTGCCGTGGGTGAGAATGTACGGCTCGTTGGCCACGAGGTCGGTGAGGAGGTTGCGGATGGCGTGCTCGGCGGTCGCGATGTCGGCTTCGCTCATCGGTCGTTGGGCCATCATGGCCTCGAGATCCTCTTGGCGAACCTCGGTCGGTCCGAGGTCGGCCGGCCGGGCCAACACGCTGCTTTCGAGGTGGCGGGTCATCATGCCGCCCGGGAACAGCACGCTCACTCCGATGCCCTCGGGAGCGAGTTCGTCCCGGAGCGACTCGCCGAAGCCCATCACCGCGAACTTGGTCGTCTGGTAGCCGCCGATGCGCACCGAAGGCACGAGCGCGCTCGACGACGAGGTGAGCACGATGCGGCGCCAGCCCGGCCGCTCACGGAGCAACGGCAGGAACTCGCGCACCGTGCGCACGGCACCGAGGACGTTCACGTTGACCAACCACTGCCAGTCCTGCTCGGTCAGCTTGTCGATGGCGCCGAATTGCTGCACGCCGACGTTGGCGCACAGCACGTCGCAGCCTCCTAGGGTCGCGGCGACGTGTCGAGCGGCTGCCGCGACCGAGTCGGAATCGCCGACATCGGTCCGCACCGCGGTAGTGGGGACGCCGAACTCGGCGGCGAGCGATGCCGCGGCCTGCGCGGCGCCCGCCGCGTCGATGTCGAGTGCCGCCACCGCCATGCCCTGGCCGGCGAACAGCCGTCCCATGGCGGCCCCAAGTCCCGACCCGCCACCGGTTATGACCGCGACCTTTCCGGCGAGCTCGGGCGCTTTGTCGGCCATCGTGTCTCCCTCGGACCAGGCTCGGGGTGCCATCTGGCTGGCGACGTTACTCGATTGATGTAGAGCTTTCAGGTACAGTCCGGCGGGTGAGTGAACCGCGGAGCAACACAGTTTGGACGGCCGAACGCGGTCGGTCTAGGCCGTGAGCGCCGAGGTCATGGACGATCTGGATCCTGAGCGGCTGCGGGAGTGGCTGGCGACGGCGCTTCATGCCACGGTGTCGCCGGTGACCGTGACCCGGTTGGCCGGCGGGCATTCGAGCGGCGCGTGGCGGCTGGACGTCTCGATCGGTGGGGTTGCTCGGCCGCTTGTGCTCAAGGCCCCCACGCAACCGAGCGTGGTGTTTCAGCGCGATGCAGTCCGCGAGGCCCGCATCCTGTCCGACCTGCACCGGCTCGGAGCGCCGGTCCCCGAGATCGTGGCCATCGACGAGGGTGACCGAGCCGTGGGTCGGCCGTGCTTCGTCATGGCGTACATCCCGAGCCGCAGCGTCGAAGACGCGGCACCGGGCGCCTACCACGCCGATATCGAGCTGAGGGCCGTCGGCGTCGAAGGACAGCGAGCCGTTTGGCACTCCTTCCACGACGCGCTGGCGGCACTGCACTCGGTCGACGCCGCACAGGTTCCCGCGGCTCGGCTTGGCGACGCGGGTGTCGCCGACGTGCTCGCCTACTGGCGCGCGTCCCTGCTCGACGTCGCCCCTGCGGCGGCGGTGCCCCGGCAGATCGCCGTGCTCGACTGGCTGAGAGCCAACACGCCGCCCGACGCCGACGACGCGCCGGCGGTGTGCCTCGGCGACGCTCGCCTGGTCAACGCCTTGCTCGCCGGCACGGAGGCCCGGGCGCTGGTGGACTTCGAGGTCGCCTACGTCGGCAATCCCGCGGCCGACATCGCCTACAGCCTGTTCCTCGACAGCTCGTCGCGCCGAAGGGCCGCACAACCGCTGGACTTGCCGACCCACGACGAGACGTGGGCCCGCTGGAGCCGAATCACCGGTCGGCCCTTGGACCACCTGGTCTACTGGACCGCGTTCGCAGCGACGATCCTGTGTGTCACCGCGACCCGGGCCATGATCCAGTGGGAGGTCGCCGCGGTGGCCGACGTCGAGGCCGTCAACCCGGTCGTGGCCGAGTGGGAGGTGACCGTCGAGCGAGCCACCACGAGAGGAGCGCGATGATCGTCGACACCGACGAGCAGATCCATGCCGCTGACCCCAAGGTGTGGTCGTGGAGCGAGTCGTGGTTCTTCTCGTTCATCGATCTCGATGGTGGCCCGGCACTGGTGTTCCGGGTGGGCGTCGTGCCCAACCAGCGTCGAGCCATGCTGTGGGCCTTCGTCCACGTCGACGGCGAGTGGCTTGCGGTCGAGGAGTCCCGGCTTCACGCCGACGATCTGCGCACCGAGCGGGGCATCGCCTATGACCGGTGGGCGCTTCAGTTCGCCTGGGAGCCGACAGAGGCGCTGAAGGCGTCACGGTTCAGCTTCTCCGGATCGTGCCTGGCCCGTTCTGGCCCCCGGGCGGGAGCCGTCGTGCCGGTCTCGATCGACGTCTCGACCACAGCGACGGCATCGCTCCTTGTCACCGGCACCGGCGAGGCCGGTGGGGTCACCGGTACCGGCGAGGCCGGTGGGGCCGCCGAGTACCCGACGAACCGGTTCGAGCAATCCGTCCAGGTGGTCGGGTCGGTGGTCATCGACGGCGTTTGCCACGAGGTGCGGGGCGGCGGGCACCGCGACAAGTCGTGGGGCCCTCGGGACTGGCGGGTGGCGTTCACCATCGGCGACCTTCAGGGCGACGACCGCCAGCTCTACTTCGTGGGCCGCCGACCTGGTCAGGGGTCGGGGTATGTGCGGGCCGGCACCGACGAGCTCCAGGTGATGCGTTGGGTCGGCGGAGAAGTCGGCTTCGACGATGCCAACCGCACGATCACCGGTGCCCGACTCGAGCTCGCCGCGGGCGACACTCGGATCGAGGCGACGCTCAAGCCCATCGGACCCAGCATCTGTTTCGATATGGCGCACACGTGCCCCGAGCCCGAACACTGGCTCTACTACCGGGCCCTGGTCGAGGCTCGGGTCACGGGCTGGAGCGAGCCGGTGCGGGGTTGGTTCGAGACGAGTCGTTACGGTGAGGAGCAGCGCTGATGACCGGCACCGAGTGGGCGCTGACCGAGGTACACGATGTCGTGGCTGGCGCGATCCCGGACCGCGAGATGATCGTCTGCGGTGCGGTGCGGCGAACGTATGCCGAGGTGGCCGGTCGCACCCGAGCGGTCGGCGCCTACCTGTCGGGCCGCGGCTTGGGGCTCCGCCGGGATCGTAACGAGCTGGCGCGGTGGGAGTGCGGTCAGGACACCGTGGCCATCGTGTTGTTCAACTGTCCGGAGTATCTCGAGGCGATGCTCGGGTCGTTTCGCGCCCGGGCGGTTCCGTTCAACGTCAACCAGCACTACCGCGCCAACGAGGTGAGGGAGTTACTCGCCTACCTCGATGCGCGGGCGGTGGTGTACCACCGGGCGCTCGGACCGCTGGTGGCCGAAGCGTATGACACCAGCGCGCTGGTCCTGATCGATGTCGATGACGGATCGGGGGTCGCCCCACTTGCCGGGAGTACCAACTTCGAGGAGGCGGCGCAATCTCCGGTAACCGAGCCGTTGCCGGTTCCGTCCCCTGATGACCTCTACGCAGTCTGCACCGGAGGCACGACCGGTCGGCCCAAGGCAGTGTTGTGGCGCCAGGCCGACGCCTACGTGTCGGCGATGAGCGGCGCCGAAGGCGCGACCGCGGGGTCGATCGCCGCCGCGGTGGCCGAGCCGAATCCACTCAGCCCGTGGTACGCGGTGCCGCCGCTGATGCACGCGGCCTCGCAGTGGACGGCGTTCGCCGGGATGCACAACGGCGGGACCGTCGTGCTCCACGACGACTCGGGTTCGTTCGACGCCCGGTTGATCCTCGAGACCGCCGAACGGGAGCGGGTGGGCATGATGTCGATCGTGGGCGATGCCTACGCCCGGCCGATGGTCGAGGAACTGCGCCGGCGTCCCTACGACCTCTCGATGCTGCGGCGTCTGGGTGTGGGCGGCGCCGCCACCGGCGAGCATCTCAAGGATGCGTTCCTGGAACTGGTGCCCGACGTGACGATCACCGACGGCTACGGCGCGTCGGAGACCGGCGGGATGGCCTTCGGCGCCCGCACCCGCTCCCTGAACACCGCGGGCTTTCTCCCGAGTGGCGGAGCGGTTGTCGTGTCGGCTGACCGCTCTCGGTTCCTCGATCCCGGCGACGAGGAGATCGGTTGGACCGCTCGGCGCGGTCGCGTGCCGCTCGGCTATCTCGGAGATCGGGAGCGCACCGAGGCCACCTTTCCGATCATCGGCGACGAGCGGGTCGCGATCCCGGGCGACCGCGCCCAACTTCTTCCCGACGGGAACATCAAGATGCTGGGGCGCGACGCCATGGTGGTGAACACCGGCGGCGAGAAGGTGTTCGTCGAGGAGGTCGAGGCGGTGCTGCGCCGCCACCCCGACGTCGCCGACGCGCTCGTCGTCGGCCGCCCTTCGGAGCGGTTCGGGCAGGAGGTCACCGCCGTCGTCGCCGCTCGCCCTGGTGCCATGCTCGATCCCGCGGAGTTGCGCGAGTTCGTGAGCGCCGAGATCGCTCGGTTCAAGGCGCCCCGGGCCGTGCTCGTGTGCGACGCCGTGCGCCGCCACGCCAACGGCAAGGCCGACTACCGGTGGGCCCAGGAGATGGCGCTCGCCGCCATCGAAGTGACCAGCACCGGCACCGGCTCAGACTGAAGCCGAGACCGAGACCGCCATTCTGGGTGGGGGCGGCGGGCCCCAGGGCCCCCGCGACCCACCCAGAACGGGTTCAGCGGGGGCCTTTGGGGACGTCGCGAAAGGAGCCGTCGTCGTGGCGGGTCTCGCGGGGCATGCCGAGGAGGCGCTCGGCGATGACGTTGCGGGCCATCTCGGTGGTGCCGCCGCCGATGCAGCCGGCCTGGCGAACGAGCCAGCTGAACCCGACCCCGGCACGCCGGTCGTCACCTGGTGTCCACGCCACACCGTCGGCGCCGGCGACCTCGAGGGCGAGCGCAGCCCGGCGAACCTGCGCCATACCACCGAAGAGCCGGCTCATCGCGGCCGCGTGGAAGGGGAGCTCCCCGGCCTGCATCTTGCGGGTGACCGACGAGACGAGGGCGTCGCTGACCAGGGTGAGGGCCCGAGCTTCGCCGATCATCTCCAGGACGCGAGGGTCATCGACGGTGCCGAGGGAGCGGGCCAACGAGGCGAGCTTGGGCCCATCGTTGGGGGCATTGTGCGCCCGGCCGGTGCTGGTCACATACGGGGAGCCACCCGAGATCGTCCGCTCGTGGTGTAGCCAACGGGTCATGACCGTCCAGCCGCCATCGATGTCGCCGATGCGGTCGTCGTCGGGCACGACGACGTCGGTGAGAAATTCCTGACAGAACTCCACCGACCCGTTGAGCAGCTCGATCCGGTGGATGTCCAGGCCCGGCGTGCGGAGCGGGACGGCGAACACGGTCAGGCCGCGGTGCTTCTCGACTTCCCAGTTCGTGCGGGCCAGGCACATGGCCCAGTCCGAGTACCAGGCCCCGGTGGTCCAGATCTTGGAGCCGTTGAGGATCCAATGGTCGCCGTCGCGGGTCGCAGTGGTGCGGGCGCCAGCAGCGTCGGACCCGCCGCTCGGCTCGGACAGCAGCTGAGCCCAGACCTGTTCGCCCTTGAGCATGGGCGCAATGTGCCGGAGCTTCTGTTCCTCGGTACCGAACTCCAGCAAGATCGCCATGCACGGGATGAATGTCGAGGCTTGGATCTCGATCGGGTAGTCGTACCCCCGCAGCTCCCGGTTGAACGCCGCCTGATGGGCTGGCGTGAGGCCTAGCCCGCCGTACTCGGTGGGAACGCAAACTCCGGCGAACCCGCCGTCGAACAGGAGGCGCTGCAACCGCCGGCAGGTGTCGATGCGCTCGAGGTCGTGGTCGTCGCTGCGTGACGAGGCGTCGGTGAAGAAGAAGTGCCCGGCAGTCGGATCGGCCGGTGGCATGGTTTCGGTCAGCCAGGCCCGGGCCCGAGCGGCGAAGTCCTCGACCGGGATAACGGCGGTGTGACTCATGCGGCGACTCCTTCGGCGGCCACGATGCGGCCCAAGCGGCGGGCGAAGTCCGCGGGGGAGCCGTAAAGGTTGGCGTCGAGGACCGCCCGCCGGAGGAATAGGTGCAGGTCGTGGTCGAACGTGACGCCGATGCCGCCGTGGAGCTGGATGCAGTCCTGGATCGCCTCAGGTGCGTGCCGTCCGACATGCGCCATGCCGGCGCTCGCCCACGCCCGGCCGTCGGCGGCGCCGGCGCCGACGAGCGCCGCCGCGCGGGCGGCCACGGCTTCGGCCGCCTCGAGCTGGGTGCGCAGGTCCGCCACCCGGTGCTTGATCTCCTGGTAGGAGTTGAGCGGGCGACCGAACGAGTACCGGTTGGCGACCCACTCAAGCGTCATCGCGAATGCCCGATGCAACGCACCGGTGATCTCGCCGAGCGCGACCACCGCCACCAGGTCGAGCAGCGCCTCGTCGTGAGCGGCCGCCGTCCCCGGCTCGCCCACCCGGGCATCGGCGAACAGCGCCACCCCATTCAGCGTCACGTCCCAGAATCGCCTGGTCAGGTCGACGCCGTTCAGCGACGTCATGCCGACGCCGGGCTCGTCGAGGGGCACCAGGAACTGCGACGGACCCCCCACTTCGTCAGCGCTCACGAGGAGATATCGGGCATCGGCCGCGCTCTCGACGGACCGGACTCGACCGGTGAGGACCACGCCTTCACCCGACGCCGTCGCGGTGCAGGCCGACCGGTGGCCCCAGGCCGCGACGGCTTCGCCGACGATGATCTCGGCTAGCGCCCCGGATTGCTGAACCGCCGACCCCCAGCGCCCGAGCGCGGCGGCCACGACGTTGCTGCCGAGCAACGGCCCCGGTGCCGCGTGCTGTCCGAACAGCGAGGCCACGATCAACATGTCGGCCAGCCCGTTGCCGCTTATCGAACCGCCGCCGGCCTCCTCGGACACGAGCAGCGTCGTCCACCCGAGCTCGGCCGCTTCCCGCCAGCGCGCCGGCTCGAACGCCGACTCGGCCCTGGCGAGGGCTCGGACCCGCTCAACCGGGTAGTGCGTCTCCATGAAACGCGCCGAGGCGCTCTCGAACACCTGCTGGTCCTCGGTCTGTGCGAACATCGCTCCACCGTAGCCGGAAGATCTAGATGATTCTGGGCCGGCGCGCCATCGGTCCCGGCGCTCAGTGGTGGTGCAACAGGTCGACCACGGTTGCGGCTTCCTGACCGAGCATGACCTTCCCGACCACCCCCATGTGGGCTCGCCAGTGCGCCTCGGCCGCCGCGCCGTCGCCCCGCTCGAGCAGGTTGAGCAGGTGGTGTTGGGAGTTGATGCCCCGCTGCCGGGTCGACCGCGACCCGACAGGATCGGCGGACTGGCTCACGGCAGTGACGGCCGTGACCACGATCTCGTTGAGCATCTCGCCGACGATGCTCAAGGTCTGGTTGCCACCGAGAGCGACCAGGCGCTCGTGGAAGGCGGCGTTGGCGACTCCGAACGCGTCGGGGTCCGCGATCGCGGCCTCTTCCTGTGCCACCATCGCCCGCAGCTCGGCGACAGCGGACTTGCGTCGCCGAGACGCCGCGATTGAGCGGGCGGCGAGGGGTTCGATCTGGGCGCGTGCGTCGAACACGTCGGCGAGGGATACGTTGCGGGACTGAAGGACCATGGCCGCCGTGCGCGCGGTCATCCGCTGGTCCGGTTCGTGGACGATCACCCCTCCGTGGACGCCGCGAAGGACGGTGATGAGGCCCTCGGCCTCGAGGATTCGCAGCGCTTCACGCAGCGACGGCCGCGAGACCCCGAACCGCTCGACCAGGTCGGGCTCGTGGCCCAGCGAGTCGCCCTCGGAGAGCGCGCCGCTGACGATCAACGCCCGCAGCTCGTCGGCGATCAGCTGCGGTTTCTCACGTACTCGCGTTGCGTTGGTCTTCCTTGCGCTCACGCAACTCCTCCACTCGCCGGTCCGCGATCTGACCCCCGCCCCGAGGATAGCGAGCCGCGCCGTCGAAGGAGGTTGGTCGACCGACGACTGCGAGCTGTTCGGTTGAACGACCGAGCCCCGGTCGAGTACGCGCCAAACGTATTACTGTTTAGGCGTATGTCTTGGTGCATGTCTGAAGGAATCGATCCGGACGCCGTCAACTTGGTGGATGCTTGCTGGCACGCCGGGGACGGGCGATCTTGGTGACCAGCACGCCGTCGAGCACCACGCCCTGGCGGCGCACGCCCGACCAGGTAGAAGCGGGACTCGCCGCGTGGGCCAGGGCGTGGCGGGGCGACAGCTCGATGGTGTCCGAGGTCCGCTCGCCGGGCAGTGGGATGGCCAACGACACGGTGCTGTTCCGCCTCGACGGCGAGGCGCTGGTCGCCCGTCTCGCACCGTCGCCCGACTCGCCCTACCCGACGTTCCCGAGCTTCGACCTCGGGCTGCAGCAGCGGGCGATGGAGCTCGTGCGGAAGCGCACTTCGGTACCGGTCCCCGAGATCGTCCACCACGAGCGCTCCGACGCGTGGCTCGGGGTGCCGTTTCTCGTGACCCGAGCCATCGATGGCGAGGTGGCTTCGGACAACCCGCCCTACCTGCTCGACCCGACGGGGTGGTTCCTACAGGGCACCCCCGAGCAGTGGCAGCGCTTCGAGACCTCCACCATCGAGGTGTTGGTGCAACTGCATCGGATCGCCGATGACGGGGAGTCCACGGCGTTCCTCCGTCCCAGAACATCCGGCGACACGGCGCTGGCCCGCTACTTCGGCTTCCTCCGTGAGTACTACGACTGGGCGCGGGAGGGTGCGAGAATTCCCGTCCTGGAGCGGGCGCTCGAAGTGTTGGCCGCCACGATGCCAGCCACGAACCACAGTGTCTTGAACTGGGGCGACAGCCGGCCGGGGAACATCATCTACCACGACTTCGAGCCGGTAGCCGTGCTCGATTGGGAGATGGCCGGCGTCGGCCCGCCCGAGCTCGACGTCGCGTGGACGACATTTTTCCAGCGGTTCTGGGCGTTCATGGCCGGGATGTACGGCGCGCCGGGCGTTCCGGAGATGTTCGATCGACAGACGACCGCCGCCACCTACGAGCGGCTGTCGGGCCGGAGGCTCGACGACCTCGCCTGGTACGAGGCGGCCGCTGGGTTGCGTTTCGGCATCATCTTGTTGCGGATGAGCCATCGCAGCATCTCCTTCGGCATGGTGGTGCCGCCCGCGAACCCCGACGGCCATGTGATGTTCGCCCCGCTGCTCGAGGATCTGGTGGCCGAACTGCTGTAGCGCGCTCACCGGGCCCGAACGTCCTCGGGTCGTGAAACGACTGAACCGACCGCGCTAATACGAACCCCGACCATGACGACTACCCCCGCGCCCACGATTGCAGTACCGCCCTCGACGGGCCGGAGGTCCTGTCGCGTCGGTTGCGCGGTGCCGCCTCGCAGCGGTTGGCCCCGTAGCTGTAGACAGTCGGCATGAACGACCTCGCCTTCTCGTCGCCGCACCCGAACATCGGGTTGGAGCGACACGGTCACGTGGCGACGGTGACGATCGATCGCCCGGACTCCAAGAATTCCTGCACCGGCGACATGTGGGTGGCCCTGGGTGCGATCTTTCGCCAGGTGAGCTACTCGGGGGTACGAGCGGTCATGCTGACCGGAGCGGGCGGCGACTTCTGCACGGGCGCGGACCTGGGCGGCTCGCGCTCTGATCGTGCGTCGACCGCCGGCGAGCCAGCGGGTGGGCGACCCGCGCCGCCGGGGACGATCCTCGATGCCATGCGGGTCCTCGGCGACGTGGTGGTGGCGGTGCACGATTGCTCGGTTCCCGTGGTGGCCAAGGTCGACGGGCTGTGCGTGGGTGCCGGCCTCGGTCTGGCGCTGGCCGCGGATCTCACGTGGTGCTCGGACCGGTCCCGGTTCTCGGCGATCTTCGTCAAGCGCGGGCTCAGCCTGGACTTCGGAACGTCCTGGCTGTTGCGCCAACGGATCGGGTCGCACAAGGCCAAGGAGCTGGCGTTCACGGGCAAGATGGTGAGCGGCGCCGAAGCGTTCGGGCTCGGCCTGGTGAACGCCGTAGTGCCGGCGGCCGACCTCGACTCGGCGGTTCGGGAGGTCGTCGAGACGATCGCTGCCGGCCCGCCAGTGGCATTGTCGATGACGAAGCGGGAGCTGAACCACGCATCGAGCGCGTCCCTCGCGCAGGCCCTCGAGACCGAAGCGCTGGCCCAGGGCTTCAACACCACCACCGAGGACATGCGCGAAGCGCTCATCGCCTACGGCGAGCGTCGCGCACCCGAATTCAAAGGCCGGTAGCCGTGACTGACAGCTCCGAAGGGTGGGACGACGTCCTGGAGGACCTGCGCCTCCGACGCGAGGTGGCCCGTTCGATGGGCGGTGACGAGCGGCTCCGCAAGCACCGGGCGGCGGGGAAGCTCGACGCCCGCGCCCGGATCGCCCACCTGCTCGACGCCGGATCCTTCCTCGAGCTAGGCACCCTCGTCGGCGGAGCCGAGGCCCCGGCCGATGCCGTCGTCATGGGGTCGGGTCGGATCGACGGCCGCCCGGTGATGGTGGCGGCCGAGGACTTCACCGTGATGGCCGGCACCATCAGCTCGGCCGCGAACGCCAAGCGCTACCGGGTGGCCGAGGTCGCGGCGGGAGATCGGGTCCCACTCGTCATGCTGCTCGAAGGGGCAGGGTTCCGGGCCGACGGGAAGACTCACACCCGGACGCCGACCGATCTCCTCGCGCAGGCGCGGTGCTCGGGGCGGGTGCCGCTCGTGACGGCGGTCCTCGGTGCGTCGGCGGGTCACGGCGCGCTCGTCGCGCCCATGTCGGATTTCACGGTGATGAGCAGCCGCGGGTCGGTGTTCACGGCCGGCCCTCCGGTCGTCTACGAGTCGTTGGGGGAGAAGATCTCCAAGGAGGACCTCGGGGGTCCCGGGGTGGCGATCGCGAGTGGCCTCATCCACAACGTCGTCGACGACGACCAAGCCGCGCTCGACCTGATCCGCACCTACCTCGGCTACTTCCCGTCGTCAGCGTGGTCGTTCCCACTCGACGTAGACGGAGGTGACGACGGCGCCCGCCTGGTCCCCGAGATGGTGGAGATCGTGCCCCGAAACGGGCGGCGCGTGTACGACATGCGCACGGTCGTCGATGTCGTGTTCGACGCCGGCTCGACGTTCGAGGTGCAGCCCGATTTCGGACGGTCGATCATCACCTCCCTGTGTCGGCTGGGCGGCCACCCGGTCGCGGTGGTGGCGAACCAGCCTCTGGTGCTGGCCGGGTCGATCGATGCCGATGCCGCCGACAAGGGCGCACACTTCATCTCCGTGGCCGATTCGTTCCACCTGCCGTTGATCTTCCTGTCCGACAATCCGGGGGTGATGCCCGGCAGCGCTTCAGAGAAGCAGGCCATCTTGCGCAGTGGGGCCCGGATGTACGCGGCCCAGACGATGGCGACGACGCCGAAATTCGAGGTCACGTTCCGGAAGGCCTACGGATTCGGCTCGATGGTGATGGGCATGATCCCCTTCGATGGGCAGTCGGCGGTCTACGCGCTCCCCGGCGCCACGATGGGCGCCATGGGTGCTGCCGCCATGAGCCGGGCACGAGGTTCCGACGCCGACGAGGCGGCCATCTTGCGCCACGCCGAGGTCGAGGCGTCGTTCCGGTCGGCCCAGTCATTCGGTTTCGACGAGCTCATCGATCCCCGCGAGGTCCGCAACGTGTTGCTCCACTCGCTCGAGCGAGCGCTCTACCGCCGCCAGGCCGCCCCCGAGCCCGTCGCCCGGATCGGGATCATTCCCTAGCGTCGGCGCGCTCGGCACCCGTCTGGCGGGATCATGGCCGCCGCGATAGACAGCTCTCGTTCATGGTCTGAGCTGGGAGTCTTCATGTCGGTTGCCGCGGCGCGCGAGGGGATCAAGGTCGGCGTGCTGTTCGACATCGGGTTCTCGCCCGACGAGGTCGACTTCGAGCGTGACTTCATGGACTCCATCCAGCTCGTGTTCGACGATGCCTTGTCGTCGGGCGTGCTGGACCGGCCGATCGACGTCGTGTTCGCCCAGGGCGAGGGGATGCCACGCGGTTCGGTGAAGTCGGCGATCGACGCGACCCGCCAGCTCGTCGACGAGGGATGCCTGGTCGTGATCGGGCCGATGATCTCGGAGAACGCGGTCGCGATCCGCGAGTACCTGGACCGGGAGGGTCGCACGCCCTGCATCTCGTGGTGCGGAACCGACGATTGGCTCGGGGAGTGGTCCTTCGGCCTTTCCTCGGGGTCCCTCACCGACGAGCCTTATGTGCTCGCCAACCTCATGGCCCACGCCGGCTACCAGCGGATCGGGGTCGTCGTCGAGGAGTCGCTGATCGGCGAGGAGTACCTGGCGTTCCTGCGCCGGGCTGTTCAGGTCGAGGGTCTGCGAATCGTGGCCGAGGAGCGCATCTTGACCACCGACCACGACATCTCGGCGGCGGCCGCCCGCCTTCAGGCCGCGCGTCCCGACGCGCTGGTCCATGTCGGGTTCGGCTTCGGCGTCGTTCGCCTGAACGAAGCGCTGGAGCGGCTCGAGTGGTCCCCGCCGAGGTACATGGGCACGGCTTGGCAGAACGCCGTGTTCTCACAGTCGGTCCGCGAGGCGTACCTGGGCTGGATCGGGCTCGATCTCTACGACGAGGAGAACCCGGTGGGCATGGACTTCATCGACCGCTTCGAAAAGCGCTATGGCCGCCGGCTGGAGTACTTCGCTCCCATCGCCGCCCGCGACTTCGCGACGATCGTGGTGCAGGCGCTGGCCGACGCCAAACCGCTGTCGCCGCGCGGGGTCTGCGAGGCCATCGAGCGCGTGAAGATGCTGCCCGCGGCCTGCGGGGCGCCGGGCACCCGCATCTCCTACGGCAAGTGGACCCGCCGGGGCTGGATGGGCGCTGGGTATCTGGTCGCCCGAGAGTTCGACCCCGACGACCCCCCGAAGGCGGTCTTTCGCGGTCGGCTGCGCGAACCCAAGGTCTGGTGACCCGCTCAGCTGTCGAAGGTACGAAACAAGCGAACGTTCAACTAGTGGCGCGCGTTCTGAGTCAGTGGTTCGCGGTGGCGAGGTCGAGCAGGTGGGCGAAGCGCTGCTCGGCCGCGGCGGTGCGGCTCGGAACGTGCTCGGTCGGTAGACCGCTCACCGGCGCGTAGCCCTTGAGGACGTTGCGCGCGATGAAGCTCTTGTGCACCTCGTCGGCGCCGTCGCTGATACGGAAGTTGCGGGCGATTCGATACATGCGCTCGAGCGGCAAGTCGGTGGAGAAGCCCATGGCGCCGTGGACCTGGATCGACCGGTCGATCGCGTTGTAGAGGACCCGGGCCCCCCAGTACTTGATCTGGGCGATCTGCACCCGGCTCTTGCTCGCGCCGTGGGTGTCCCAGTGCCAGGCCGCGTGCAACGTGAGCAGCCGGGCGGCGTCGATCTCGGTACGGGACTCGGCGATGAAGTCCTGCACGAACTGCTTGTCCCCGAGCGGCCGGCCGTGCATGGTGCGGCTCACCGACCGCTCACACATCATGTCGAAGGCCCGTTCGCACTGGCCGATCCAACGCATGGCGTGATGGATCCGGCCACCCGACAGGCGCTTTTGAGCGAGCAGGAAGCCTTGGCCCGGTTCGCCGATCAAGTTCTGCCGCGGCACCCGGCAGTCCTCGAAGCGGATCTCGGCGTGCCCGCCGAGGTGATGATCGCCCGGCCCCGGATACGGGTGGTCCATCGTGTGGACGTTGCGCACGATGTTCATGCCCGGTGTGCCGCGCTCGATGCAGATCATCGACGCTCGCTCGTAGGGTCCGCCGTCGGGGTTGGTGACCACCATGGCCAACACGAAGTCAGCTGCGGCGGCGTTGGACGCGAACCACTTGTGACCGTTGATGACGTACTCGTCGCCGTCGAGCACGGCAACCGTCGCGATCTGGGTCGGGTCGGACCCCGCGGTGTTGGGTTCGGTCAAGGCGAACGACGATGTGAGCTGGCCGTCGAGCAACGGCCACAACCATCGCTCCTTCTGCTCGTCGTTTGCTCCGATGGCCAAGAGCTCGCTGTTGCCCGAATCGGGGGCCTGGTTGCCGAACAGGTTCGGCGCCGAGTTGGTCCGGCCGAGGATCTCGTGCATGAGCGCCAGGCGCACCTGACCCATACCCAGGCCTCCCAACTCAGGGTCCAGGTGAGCGGCCCACAAGCCACGATCTTTCACCTGCTGTTTGATCGGCTCGGTGGCTCGGGCCCACGCCTCGCGACTCATCCGGTTCTTCACCAGATCGAGCGGCTCGATCTCATCGATGACGATGAGGCGGATCCAGTCGAGCTGCTCCTGGAACTCCGGATCGGTCTGGAAATCCCACGCCATGGTGTCCTCGCTTGCTCGATGGCCCCGGCGAACCCGCAGGTTCGCCACGCTTGGCCGCCAACGTAACTGGTAACCGACTTCAGAACGTGGCGATCGGGTTGACCGGGCTGCCCGAGGTGCCGGCGAAGCGGATCGGGCACACCGACTCCCACGCGCACGACACGCTGACGCGGTGACGAACGGCGGCCGCGCCCCGCCGGCGTGCGACGCGAGGGGACGGCCGAAGCTGTGGCGGTCGAACGCCCACTCGACGGTGATGTCGAAGGCCGTCTGCATGGCGCCCACCATCTCGGCCGTCTCTAGACCGTCGCCACCCTCTCCCGTGGTAGGAAGACGGTGTTGAACCATGGGGAGGAGTCGGTGTGGGTCGCTTCGATGGGAGGGTCTCGGTCGTAACCGGGGCCGGGCAGGGAATCGGCGAGGCCTACGCCAAGGGTCTGGCCGCCGAGGGTGCGGCGGTCGCGGTCGCCGACATCAACGTCGAGAATGCCGAGCGGGTCGCCACCGAGATCGTGTCGTCCGGTGGCCAGGCGACGGCGATCCGTGTCGACATCGGTGACCCCGCGAGCGCGCAGGCCATGGCCGACGCCACCGTGGCGTCCTACGGGCACATCGATCACTTGGTCAACAACGCCGCCATCTACCATTCGATGCGGACCGACGGCCTGCTGACCGTCGAGCTCGACTACCTCACGCGGTTCATGAACGTCAACCTGCTCGGCGCGCTGTACTGCGCCCGGGCGTGCGTGCCGGCGATGCCCGACGGTGGCGCGATCGTGAACCAGTCGTCGACCGCGGCGTGGATCGCCGGCGGCTACTACTCACTCGCCAAGGCCGGCATCAACAGCCTCACAGCGTCGCTGGCCGCCGAGCTAGGTGGCCGCAAGATCCGGGTCAACGGCATCGCCCCCGGTCCCACCGATACCGCGGCGACCCGCTCGGTGGTTCCCGAGGAGTTCACCTCGGCGATGGTCCAATCGCTCGCCCTCAAGCGGATGGGTACGCCCGGCGACATGGTCGGGCCGCTGCTGTTCTTGTTGTCCGACGACGCGGCGTGGGTCACCGGCCAGGTGTTCAACGTCGATGGCGGCCACATCGTCCGCCTCTGAGCGAAGCGCAGCGAGCGAGTGCAGCCGTGGGAGCGCAGCTCCCCGGATGCCGATGGGGTCTGGGGGCGCGCAGCCCCCAGCGACAAGTATGAGCGCAGCGGTCACGGCGCGGGTTCAGGCGGAGACGCGGCGGTACTCGGCGACGATCGGCGCGAGCTCGGCTGGCGTAGCTCCGTGCATGATCACCCCGTCGCAGCCGAGGTCGAACTGGTTCTGAATGGCGGCCACGCACTCGGCCGGGCTGCCCGTCGCGGCGGGGGCCAACCACTCGTCGGGTATCAAGGTGGCGACGTGCTCGAGCTGTTCGGTGGTGCCGACGATGTCGAGGCCGCGGACCCGCGACACGATCGGGTCGGCGAGGAACCGTTCGAGCACCGCTGGGTCCCAGCGGTTGGTGCGCACGAGCAGGGCGCCGTAGCCCTGGAGATAGGTGCCGAGGCGCCCCACCAGCTTCATGAGGCGCTTGTCCGCGGGTATGTGGTCGCCGATCGTGGCGAAGCACGACCAAACCTTGACCGTGGCCGGGTCGCGCCCGGCTTGCTCAGCGGCGCGCTTGACGGTCTGGACGCACCGCGAGGTGGTCTCGTCGGTGAAGAACGTGTGCAAGACGATGTCGTCGAACGTGCGGCCGCCGGCGGCGAGGGAGTTGGGGCCGAAGGCGACGAGCCCCATGGGGAGGTACTCGTCGAGCTGGGCATCGAGCGCCAGAACGGGCCACGAGCCGGCGGGGCCGTCGTGCCCGATGATCGTCTCGCCGCGAAACAGGCGTCGCATCAGGCCGGCGAAGTCCTCGAGCTGGGCGGTGGTGATGCGGGAGATCCCGTACGCATCCTGCATCTGGGGGATGCCTCGCCCGAGGCCGAGGACGAACCGCCCGCCGGTGAGGCTTTGCATGGTCCGGGCGTAGCCGGCGGTGACCGCGGGGTGCCGGGTATTGTGGTTCGTGGCCGCGGTCTCGATCCGGATCCGTTCGCTGACCGCTCCGGCCGCACCCGACAGGGTCGCGGCCTCCTTCTTGTTATAGCGCTCGGAGATGAACGCGGTGCCGAGACCGAGGGCCTCAGCGTCGATGACTTCTTGTACGAGCTCTCGGGACGTGCCGGGCTGGCCCGCCAGCGTGTAGAAGCCCAGTTCTTCGAGGACCGTCGTGCTGTCGGCCATGCTGCCCCCCTCGGTCGGCGTCGCGGCAGTCTGGCATGAGCGCCGCCGCGTTCTACAAGTACAACTACAGCTCGCTCGCGAGGGCCATCTGGGCGAGCGTGCGGACGGTCTCGTCGGTCCGGGCCGCGGCTTCGGGGTCGTTGGCCCGGGTGCGGGCGGCACTGCCTTGGGAGATCACCGCGAGCTTGTAGATGGCGAGGGTCCGGTAGAAGCCGATGTGGCTGAGGTCGCGGCCACTGGTCGTGGCGTACCGCGCGAGCAGTTCGTCGACCGAAGGGAAACCGTCGTTGGCCCGGTGGGGCTGCTGGTGCTCGCGGTGTCGCCACAGGAACGCGCCGACATCGCTCCAGTACATGGCGAGCATGCCGACGTCGGTCAGCGGATCGCCGAGCGTCGACATCTCCCAATCGAGCACGGCCAGCATCTGGGTCGGCGGGTCGTGCTCGAACATGGTGTTGTTGAACGAGTAGTCGCCATGCACGATCGCCGGCGCGCCCTCGGGCGGGATGGACGCGGCGAGCCGGCGGGCGATCTCGTCGATCTCGGGAAGGTCGGTGTACTTGGCCTTCTCCCACTGGGTGAGCCAGCGCCGGACCTGGCGCTCGACAAAACCCGCCGGGCGGCCGAATTCGGCGAGGCCCACGGCTAGGGGGTCGACCGCGTGCAGCCGGGCGAGCACGTCGACCAGCTCGAACGAGCAGGCTCGTGACTGCGACGGGTCGAGGTGGGCGACGTTGGACGCGTCGTTGAACACGACCCCGTCGAGGCGCTCCATCAGGTAGAACGGCGCGCCCAGCACAGTCTCGTCGTCGCAGGTCCGCACGATCCGGGCGACCGGCACGTCCGATCCTTGTAGGGCCTGCTGGACCGTCCATTCCCGTTTCATGTCGTTGGCCGTCGCGAGGACGTGCGACAGAGGAGGTCGCCGAAGGATCCAGTCGTCATTGCCGGTGCGGACCCGGAACGTCAGGTTCGACGATCCGCCCGAGACCTGCTCGATCTCGAGATCGTCGCGACCGATCCAGGCCGTCAACTCGTCGCGCATGAGCCGCGACCGTAGGCGACGACCGCTGCCTCGCGCGTGGTCGGCGCACGTCGCATCGCCCACCGGGCGCGAACGCCTTGTGAGCCGCTGGTCAAGACCTAGTGTCGTGGACTTCACAGCCTGGGAGGTACCGCTGGTGGGCACGACGACCACGACGCCGTACGTGAACGTTCTCGATCCGCAGTTCTACGTCGACCCGTGGATCGCCTACCGGTGGCTGCGCGACGAGGCGCCGGTGTTCTGGGATCCGGCGCAGAAGCTGTGGGCGATCACGCGACACGCCGACATCGTGGCGATCGAGAAAGACGGGGCGCGGTACACGTCGTTCGCCGGCTCCCGACCCCACATCGACCAGCGGGCCGACCGGTCGATGATCAACATGGACGATCCGGCGCACCAGGCCCAGCGAAATCTGGTGGCGCGTCGCTTCACGCCGCGGTCGGTGAAGAGCCACGAGGATCGAGTGCGCGAGATCGTGACCGGCATCCTCGACGCCGTCACGCCGGTCGGCGAATGCGAGGCGATCGACGCCATCGCGTCGCGCTTACCGGCGATCATGATCGGCGACCTGCTCGGCTACCCGAGTGAGCTGTGGGAGCGGGTGAGGCACTGGTCCGAGCAGATCATGTTGCTCTCCGGCCAGACGTCGCCGGGCGGTCCGCCCCACGTGATCGATCCCGGCCTACCACCCCTGATCGGTGAGTTCGTCGAGATCACGTCGGCGATCATCGCCGAGCGGCGGGCCGAGCCCCGCGATGACCTCATCTCGGTGTGGGTCCACGAGCAGCAGTGGGACGCCGGTCGGGTGCTCGAGGAGACCATATTGGTGCTCAACGGCGGCGCCGAAACGACCAGGACCGTGATCGGTTCGATGATCCGGGAGTTGGCATTGCGGTCCGATCAGCGCCAACTGCTGTTCGACCAGCCCGAACTTCTTTCGACGACCGCGGTCGAGGAGTTCATCCGTTGGGTCACACCGGTGCTCAACATGCGGCGCACGGCGACCGTCGACCACGAGCTACACGGCCAGCAGATACGCGCGGGCGACGAGCTGTTGCTCCTCTACGCGGCGGCCAACCGTGACCCGCATGCGTTCGACGATCCCGACGTGCTCGACGTGACCCGGTCGCACAACCGGCACGTGGCGTTCGGGTTCGGCACGCACTTCTGCATCGGCGCCCACCTGGCCCGGCTCGAGATCCGCGTCGTGTTCGAGGAGTTGCTGCGCCGCATGCCCGATTGGGAGCTCGTCAACCCCGAGGAGCCGAAGATCCTGCCGGCAACCTTCGCCGCCCCCTACGACCGGATCCGGATCCGGTTCACGCCGACGGCGCCCGTCGACGCCACCGCTGTTCCGCCAAACTGATTGCGGCCCGCGAAGCGCGGGGACGGGGTCGGGTGGCAGAGTGGGCGGGTGGGCCAGGACAGCGATCGTGACGAGCTGACGGTGCGGCTCTCCCGAATCGGACGGAGCGCGGGGCTCGACGAGATCGGGTTCTGCGCCGCCGACCCATTCGAAGCGACGCGGGTTCACCTCGAGACGCGGCGGGCCCGCAAACTCCACGCCGGCATGTCGTTCACGTACCGCAACCCCGAACGCTCGACCACGCCTCGCCGGATCCTCCCCGGCGCCCGGTCGCTCATCGTCGGTGCCCGCTCGTACGCGCGGACCGAGGCGGCCAACGCACCCCTGGCCGATGGTGCCCACGCCCGGATAGCGGCGTACGCCTGGCGTGACCACTATGCCGATCTGCGCGCCGGCCTCGACGCCGTGGCCAGCGACTTGCGGGCCCATGGCTGGGCCGCTCGGGTGGTGGCCGACGACAACGCCCTCGTCGACCGGGCGGCCGCCCACCGGGCCGGGATCGGCTGGTACGGCAAGAACACCAACCTGCTGGTACCCGGGCGGGGCTCGCGCGTGGTGCTCGGTTCTGTCGTCACCGACGCCGAGCTGGCGTACGGTCGTCCCGTCGATGACGACTGCGGCCGCTGTCGCCGATGTCTCGACGCCTGCCCCACGGGAGCGTTCGCCGAACCCGGCGTGCTCGACGCCCGCCGCTGCCTGGCCTGGCTCGTGCAGCAGCATGGGGTGTTCCCACGGCAGTACCGGGCCGCGCTCGGCGACCGGATCTACGGGTGCGACGACTGCCAGGACGTGTGCCCGGTGAACCGCCCGGCCAACGAGCAGCCGACCGACGCCGAGCCCGATGCCGAACCCCTGGTTGCGGTGCAGTTCCTCCTCACCGCGACCGACGACGCGATCCTGGCCCGATTTGGCCGCTGGTACATCCCGCGTCGCGACGTCGATGTCGTGCGGCGCAATGCCCTGGTCGTGCTCGGCAACGTCGGTGACCGCGCCGATCCCGCACACCGCGCCCTCGTGGACCGCTACGCCGCGCACCCGAATCCGGTGCTCCGGGCCCACGCCGCTTGGGCGGCGACCCAGCTCGGCTGGCCCGACGTCGCCGTCCGGTTGGCCGACGACGCCGACCCGATCGTGCAATCCGAACTGACCGCGCAGGCCGAGCTGACCGCCCAGGCCGAGCTGGCCGCCGGCGCTGGCGCTGACGCCCGATCGTGACCCGTCACCTCCTCGTCACCAACGACTACCCGCCCAAGGTCGGCGGCATACAGTCCTATCTCTGGGAGCTCTGGCGCCGGCTCCCGCCCGCCGACACGATCGTCTACACCACGCCCTACCGCGGCGACGGTGCGTTCGATGCCGGGCAGGACCATCGGATCATCCGGTCCCGCGAGCCGTGGCTCGCCCCGTATCCCTGGCTCCCTCGACGCATCGACTCGCTGGCGCGCTCGACCGGCGCCGGGTTCTCGGTGCTCGATCCGGCGGTGCCCCTCGGCTTGATCGGTCCCCACCTCGACCATCCGTACGCCGTGGTCCTGCACGGTGCCGAGGTAACGGTGCCGGGGCGGTTGCCCGTCAGCCGCCAAATCCTGTCGCGGGTGCTGTCACGAGCGCAGCTGGTGATCGCCGCGGGCGGGTACGCGGCGGCCGAGGCCGAGCGGGCGATGAAGCGTGACCTGCCGACGGTGATCGTGCCCCCGGGCGTCGATCCGGCCCGGTTCCGCCCGCTCGACGCGGCGGGGCGGAGGGCCGCTCGTGAGCGGTTGGGGCTACCGGCCGACGTGCCGCTCGTGCTCAGCGTGAGCCGGCTCGTGCCCCGAAAGGGGATGGACACGTTGGTTCGGGCCAGCGCCCTGTTGCGCCGCCGGCACCCCGACCACGTCGTCGCCATCGCCGGGGCCGGCCGCGATCGAGGGCGCCTCGAGCGGTTGATCGCCGAGACTGGGGCACCGGTGCGGATGCTCGGCCGGGTCGCCGACGACGACCTCCCCGACCTCTACGCCAGCGCTGACGTGTTCGCCATGCTGTGCCGGACGCGCTGGGGGGGACTCGAGCAGGAGGGTTTCGGGATCGTGTTCGTCGAAGCCGCGGCGTCGGGCGTGCCCCAGGTCGCCGGGCGCAGCGGGGGCGCGCACGAGGCCGTCGCCGAGGGCGACACCGGCGTCGTTGTCGACCGCGGCGACGACCCGGCGGCGGTGGCCGACGCCATCGGACAACTGCTGGCCGACGACGGTCTGCGCCAAGCCATGGGAACGGCGGCCCGCCGGCGCGCCGTCGACGACTTCGCCTACGACGTGCTCGCGGCCAGACTTGGCGCCGCGCTGGCCGCGCCCGCGTGGGCCTGAGCATCGGCTCGCGGTGACACTGGTGGCGATGGAACGAGCAGGAGTCGCGCCGCGGCCCAACCGGAGCTCGCGGGCTCTCGACGATCCGCTCGTGCGTCTCGACCTGGCCGGTACGGTCGCTTTCGCGGTGACCGCCGGCGCAGCGACGATCTCGCTCGACGTCTTCCAGGCCCCCGCTGTCGTGGTCGCGTTGGTCTTGTTCTTCGCCGGTTGTGTCGTGTTCTTGATGGCGTTCATGCGAGCCGTCGAGCGCAGCCGATACGAGGCCATCGGGATCGGTGGCCTCTACTTCCTCAGCGGCGCGGCACCGGCTGCTGTTCGCCGGTGGTTCCTCGCCCTGTTGGGCGTTCAGGTCGCCGTCGCGGTGACGACGGCGTCGATCCAGGTGTTCACGAGCCTGGCCTTCGGGGTACTGGTTCCGATGTGGGGGCTCGGACTGGCCGGCCTCTGGGGCTCGCGCCACGGCCGCTTCACGCCACGGGCGCCCGACCACAAGCGCCCCGCACGCGGTAACCGCCCGTGAGAACGCTGCGACAACCAGCGCGCCGCGATCCCGATCGCTCGGCGCAGTAGTCTCGATCCCGATGGCAGACACGGCGACACAACAGATCGTGGTGAGCGCGACGCCCGAGCAGTGCCTGGCTGTAGCGCTCGACTTCGAGAGCTACCCCGAGTGGGCGAGCGACATCAAAGATGCCCGGGTGCTGAGCCGCGACGACGACGGCCGCGGCAACGAGGTCGAATATCGAGCCGCCGCCATGGGCCGCAGCACCAGCTACGTGCTGCGCTACAACCATGGCTCGCGTCCGCTTCGCTTGTCGTGGCGGCTCATGCACGGTGACCTCATGCGCCAACTCGATGGGGAGTACGAGTTCGTCGCCAGCGACGACGACCCCGCGGTCACGACGGTCACGTACTACCTGGCCGTCGATCTCCAGGTGCCGCTCCCCGGGTTCGTGAAACGCCGGGCCGAGGCTCGGATCATGCACGCGGCGCTCCTCGACCTGAAGATGCGCGTGGAATCCGTGTCCCGGCACGCCGACTCGACCGCGTAGCGTGAGAATTTCCTGACCAATAGCTTCACCAGATGGTGTGAACGCGCCGATGAACGCGAAGTGACCGGCCCACTGGTCGGTCGTTCGGCTCACGGAGTGTGCACCAGATGTCAGGACAACCCACGCGGATCGTCAGCATGCACATCGGAACCACTGACCGTCCCGCCGTCACGTCACAGCTGGCGCAGCTCAACTTGGTGACCGGCCTGGGTGGACATCACCGCACGGCGCTACTGGCGACGCTTGCTCAGGACAACTCGATCACACCACGCATGCGACTTGGCGGCGTCGACGTCGAGCTGCACCTCAGCGGTCCGGCCCGCGCCGCGGTCCTGTTGGACTTCGAGTCCCTTGCGGAGGAGATCGCCCGCCGCGTCGCGAGCCGGGCGACCGGGGGGCCCGCGGCGACGGTACGGATCTTCGAACAGCGCCTTGAACTGGCGCACCGCCGCCACGAGATCGAGAAGGAGCAGCGCCGCGGCGTCGCCGAACAGGTGCGCGCCGAGCGTCAACACGTAGACACGTTCGCGGCCATGGCTCTCGACGATGCCCGTCAGGTCCTCGCCGGGATAGAGATGTCCCTCGGAATCACGCCGGGCGGCGCCTCGGTCGTCGACTTTACCCACCTCGACGAACGGCGCGCCGGGCTCGACCAGCGCATCGCCCACATCGACACCGAGCTGGCCCGGCTCGGCTTCGGCGACACCGCTCGCCTGCTCGACGCCTCGCTCGCTGTCCGGGCGGTGATCGGCGAGAACTCGCTGCCGTCGGACGAGGCTGTGGAGCTGGCGAATGAGCTGGTCGAGGCTCAGCTGCGGATCGCCGCGATCGAAGATGCGATCAGTGAGGAGCTCGGAGTGACATCCGATGCGTTGACCGCTCGCATCGACGAGGCCCAGCGCATGGTCAACTCAATCAGTGGTCAGCTCGGCGGGTCTCGCGTGGCGCCGGGCGACGCCGCCGATCTCGAGCAAGCCCACGATGCGGTCCTGACCCTCGAGAATCGAATTGCGGCGCGGTTCGCGCCGCGCGGGGCGCGAAAGGAACTCGACGAGGCCCGGGCGCGTGAGCAGGAAGTGCTGGATCGGATCGGTTTCCCGACGTGGACGGCCTACATCATGGAGACGACGAACTACGGTTCGAGCCAGGATGCGCGGCGGCGCTTGGCCGAGGCCATAGCCGATCAGGACTCTGCTCTCGCCGCGTGGTCCGATTACCTCCGTCGCCTCGATGCCGAACCGGGATTTCGAGAGCTGCTCGACCGGTTGGGGCGTATCGCCGACGCGGCCGAGCCGTTGGTCGGTGACGTCGACGACCTCGAGTTGGCCCTGCGTTCGTACCGCTTGGAGCTCGGCACCCAGCACACCGGCGAGGTCGATGCCGCAGTCCGTGCGCTGCGTGATGCTCTGGTCACTTGCCGCGCCGTCGCCCCCGACGACAATTCGGACCCTGGGCGGCTCCTCGGTATCGCGGACGTGTGGTTGGCCGGTCTGACCACCCAGCGTGACGCTCGCGCGGGCTTGGAAGGCGAGCGGGGCCGCCTTCAGATGGAGATCGCGTCGATCGACCGGTTGCTGCACCAGGCGACCAACGTGGGTTCGGCGGCCGTCGCCGACATCCGGCTTCGCGAGTCGCGCCGCGAGCTGGCGACTGCGGCCAGCCGGCTCGACCGGCATCGGCTGGCGATCGCTCGGATCGCCGACATGACCGCCCAGCTGACCAAGCTGGACGTCGATCTGGAGCAGATCGACGACGAGATCCGGTCGCTCGGCGATCTGCTGGCCGTCACCGCAGGAGGCTCAGCCGGCCGGAAACGGGAGACGTCGGCGAGCGACGCCCTCGAGGCCGCGGCGCGACTGTCGGGGGTCGAGTCACAGCACCTCGCCGCCCAGCCTGCAGTGCTGATCGCCAGCCGCGACGACGACCCCGTGGTCGTCGCCGCCACCCTCGCCGCGTTGGCGCCGATCACCCAGGTGCTGGTGCTCGGTGACAATCTCGATCTGGCGGAGCGGGTCGGCGCCCTCGGCGGGTTGGTCGTGGCGTCGGTCGCGGCCCTTGCCAGCCTCTGACGGACCCTGATCTACCGGGCCGCACGGTGTCGTCGTGCGCGCGTCGCGCGTAAATGGGTGCGTGCGCCGCAGGGTGCGTCCCCTAGCCTGCCCGGGTGGAGTTTCGCCGAATCACCAATCTTCCGCCCTACGTCTTCACCATCATCGACAGCCTGAAGATCGAGGCTCGGCGGGCCGGCCACGACGTGATCGACCTCGGCTTCGGCAACCCCGACCTACCGTCGCCCGAACTCACGGTTGCCAAGCTGACCGAAGCGGCTCAGAACCCGCGCAATCACCGGTACTCGTCGAGCCGGGGCATACCCAAGCTTCGCCAGGCGATGGCCGACCACTACCAGCGTCGCTTCGGTGTCGCCCTCGACCCCGATACCCAGGTGATCACTACTATCGGCGCCAAGGAAGGGCTCTCCCACCTGATGTGGGTGGTGCTGCAGGCCGGCGACGCCGCGCTGGTGCCGGCACCCTCGTACCCGATCCACCTCTACGCCCCGCTGTTCGCGGGAGCCGAGGTGCGCGAGCTGCCGCTCGGGACCGACGACGACTTCTTCGACGTGCTCGACGAGCGGTTCCGCTACTCGTGGCCCCGGCCACGAGTGATCGTGTTGTCGTTCCCGCACAATCCGACGACCACGTGTGTCGACCTGGCGTTCATGCAGCGCGCCGTCGACTTCGCACGCGAGCACGGCGTGCTGATCGTGCACGACTTCGCCTATGCCGAGATGGGGTTCGATGGCTACGACCCGCCGTCGATCCTCCAGGTGCCCGGAGCCGCCGACGTCGCGGTCGAGCTGTACTCGATGACCAAGACGTTCTCCATGGCCGGCTGGCGCATGGCGTTCATGCTCGGCAACGCCGAAGTCATAGCGGCGCTGGCCAAGCTGAAGTCCTACCTCGACTACGGCACCTTCCAGCCCATCCAGATCGCGGCGACCGTCACCCTCAACGAGGTGCCTGACTTCCCGAAACAGGTGCGGGAGATCTACCAGTCCCGCCGCGACGCCTTGTGCAACGGCCTCCAACGCATCGGCTGGGAGTTCCCGCGGCCGCGGGGCACGATGTTCGCCTGGGCGCCTATTCCGGAGGCCTACCGCCACCTCGGTTCGGTCGAGTTCGCGTCGATGCTCGTACGCGAGGCCAAGGTTGCCGTGTCACCCGGGGTGGGTTTCGGGCCCGGCGGCGAGGGGCATGTCCGGTTCGCCCTGATAGAGAACGAGCAGCGCATCGGCCAGGCCATACGGAATCTGAGGGGCGCGTTGACCGAGCTGGCCGGCTGTTGACAGCGTGACCGAGTCGACGAAGCGTCATCTGGTTCGCGTCTGGTTGCCCGACAGGCCCGGCTCGCTCGGCGTCGTGGCCTCAGCCGTCGGCGAAGCCGGCGGCGACGTCGAGGGGGTCGATATCCTCGAATCCGGAGCCGGCCGGGCCGTCGATGAGCTGCTGATCGGAGGCGACGACATCGACACCGTGGTGGCGGCGCTCGTCGACCTCGACGGCGTCGATGTGGAATGGGTCAAACTGGCCGAGGTAGGCGACGGTGGTCCCGATCTCGAAGCGCTCGAAGGCGCCGCGGGCATCGCCTCGTTAGAGCCCGCAGAACAGCTCGCCGCGCTGGTCGGACTCGCCCGGCGCACGACGTCGTCGAGTTGGGTCGCGGTGGTGGGACTCGGCACGAACGAGGTGCTGGCCTCCGAAGGCCACCCCCCGGCACCAGCGTGGATCGCGGCGTTCGTCGCCGGGAGCCGCTATGCCGACCACGACGGCGAAGGTGTCGACGACGTGTGCTGGGCCGACCTCGGGGTCGACTCCGTGCTGGTGCTCGGGCGCGAGGGGCATCCGTTCCGTCACCGTGAGCGACGCCGCGTGCGGGCCCTGAGCGCGGCGTTCGGGGCGCTGTCAGGCGTCCTCAACTGACCAGAGGAGTGATCGCTCTACAGCACGCCTCCACTGCCGATGCGCGGCGTCGACGATCGAGCGGTCGGCTACGGGCTCGAACCGTGAGGCTGCGGACCATCGCTTCGCCACCTCGTCGGGGCTCGACCACACACCCGCTCCGAGGCCGGCGAGGTAGGCGGCGCCGAGCGCGGTCGTCTCGGATTCGGCGCTTCGGGTCACGCGAACGCCGACATGATCGGCCTGCAGCTGTAGTAGCAGGTCCATCACGGATGCACCGCCGTCGGCTCGCAGCTCGACGAGCGGTCGCCCGCTGGCGGCGATCATGGCCTCGACGACGTCGCGACATTGCATGGCGATCGACTCGACCACGGCCCGGGCCACGTGGGCTCGACTGGTTCCCCGGGTGATGCCGATGATCAGGCCGCGGGCACGGGGATCCCACCACGGGCTACCGAGACCGGTGAATGCGGGGACGAAGACCACGCCGCCGGTGTCGCTGACCGACGACGCCAACGGACCCACCTCGGAGGCGTCATCGATCATGCCCAGGCCATCGCGCAGCCATTGGATGGCCGCGCCGGTCACGAACACTGCGCCTTCGAGGGCGTACACCGGTGTCGCGGAGCCGAGTTGCCAGGCGACGGTGGTCAACAGCCCGTCGACGGGGGCGGGCACGGTCGAACCGATGTTGGCCAGCACGAACGAACCGGTGCCGTAGGTGATCTTGGCCATGCCGATCTCGAAGCACGCCTGGCCGAACAGCGCCGCCTGCTGGTCGCCGGCCACTCCCGTTATCGGGATACCGGCGGGGACGGGCAGGTCGTCGCCCGTCGCCCCGAACGAGCCCGACGACGGCCGTACCTCGGGCAGAGCCTGCTCGGGCACGCCGAAGCAGTCGAGCAGCTCGCCTGACCACCGCAGCCGGCCGATGTCGTAGAGCATGGTACGACTGGCATTGCTCGGGTCGGTCGCGTGGACGCCGCCGCCGGTGAGCTTCCAGATCAGCCAGCTGTCGATGGTGCCGATCCTCAGATCGGGATCGGCGGCCACGCCGCCAGCGGTGAGGAGCCACTCGATCTTTGTGGCGCTGAAGTATGGATCGAGGACCAATCCGGTTGTGGATCGCACGATAGGGAGCAGCCCGGCCGCGTCGAGCTGCTCGCACCGATCCGCCCCCCGGCGGTCCTGCCAGACGATCGCTCGGGCTCGCGGCCGACCGGTTCGGGCGTCCCACGTCACGACGGTCTCGCGCTGGTCGGTGATCCCGATAGCGGCCACCGGTTCGGTCAGCTGGCCAGCCAGCTCGGTGAGCACCGACGTGACGGCGGACCAGATCTCGTCGGCGTCGTGCTCTACCCACCCCGGCCGGGGGAAGTACTGCGGGAACTCGGTGTAGGCGCGACCGACGATCCGGCCGGTTTCGTCGACCGCCAGGGCGCGCACGCCGGTGGTCCCCGCATCTATCGCCACGACCAGCCCCACGGACTGCCAGGATACGCGCGTGGTCAGAGTCGGAGTGTTGACGGGTGGGGGTGACGCTCCAGGTCTGAACGCGGCGATCCGAGCCGTCGTCCGGCGCACGATCCGGATCCACGGCGGCGACGTAGTCGGTTTCCACGACGGTTGGCGGGGCGTGGTCGAGGGCCACCACCGCCCGCTCGACATCGATGCCTGCCGCGGCATCTTGCCACGCGGCGGCACGATCCTCGGAACGTCACGCGAGACCCCGTTCTCGCTTCCCGATGGGGTCGAACGGGCCCGCGTCGAGTTGGCGCGACTCGGGATCGACGGTGTAGTGGTGATCGGCGGCGAGGGCAGCCTCAGCGCCGCGCACGAGCTCCACCAGATCGGGTTCGACGTCGTCGGGGTGCCGAAGACGATCGACAACGACATCGCCGGCACCAACCGCACCTTCGGGTTTGACACCGCAGTGGGGGTGGCCGCCGAGGCCATCGATCGTCTCCACACCACCGCCGAGGCTCACGACCGTGTGATGGTCGTCGAAGTCATGGGCCGCCACGCCGGCCATATCGCCATCTGGGCCGGGATCGCGGGTGGAGCAGCGGTCGTCCTCGGACCCGAGGAGCCCTTCGACATCGAGGCGGTGGCCGACACCCTCCGGCGCCGACACGAGAACGGTCGGTGGGCGTCGGTCGGGGTGGTCGCCGAGGGTGCGTTCCCGGTGGACGGGACCATGCCGGCGCCGGTCTATGACGTCGACCAGTTCGGGCACCGGCGACTCGGCGGCATCGGGGTGGTGCTTGCCGACGAGATCCAGCGCCGCACCGGCTTCGAGACCCGGGTGACGATTCTCGGTCACGTCCAGCGCGGCGGCACCCCGACGGCCTTCGACCGGGTGCTCGCCACGTGGTTCGGCGTGGTGGCCGCCGATGCCGTGGCCGAGGGCGACTTCGGCACCATGACCGCATACCGCAACGGACTGGTGGTCAGGTTGCCCCTGGCCGAGGCCCACGGGCAGATCCGGCTGGTCGCGCCCGAGCTGCTCGACGTCGCCCGCACCTTCCTGGCCTAGAGATCCGCGAGGTCAGTCGCAGCACGGTGCTGGCTGACGGTGTAGGGCCTCGGCTTCGCCGCAACCACTGCCTCTATTCGTTCCGCACGACCGAACGCCGCCGACGATCAGATCGGGGCGGCAGTTGTCGTGTTCGGCGGCTCGACCTGAACCAGCGGATCGAGCGACGCGTAGTCGGCTCGTGACACCACTCGCTTGGTGAGCCCCCCGTCGATCGGGACTTCGATCAGGTCCTCGGTCGGGCCGATCGTGAATTGGACGCTGAGCACGCCCTCCACCTCGACCGCGGTGAAGACCATCTGGGCGAACGTCTGCTTCAACAGCTCGCCTTCGAGCGGGGGCAACCCTTCTAGGTGGAGCGTGGCCAACCCGCCGTCGAGCGTCACGTCTATCGCCGACAAAGCCTCAAGACCGGTCAACTGGGACACCAGTCCTGACTCGAACTCGGCCTCGAGGACCGGCTCGAACAGCTCGTTCAGCGCGGTGGTCAAGCCGTCGTCGGTGACTGCCCGCGGCACCTCCTCGAGCACGGTCCGGCCGCCCTCGAGCACCGCGGGGCGAACGAGCCAGACGTCAGCGGACTCCGGCAGGACCGGGCCACCGGTCCCGCGAACGTCTACCGGGCCGGCGGGATCGGGTGGTGTCGGGCGCAGGCTCTCGGGCAGCTCGTCATCATCGAACTCGGTGGCGACCTCGTCGATCGGGACGCCGCACGCGACCGCGACGACCGCGAGGATCGCGGCGATCGTCGCCAGGCGCCGCCGGCGGCGGTTCACTGCTCGCTCCTACGGATGGGCAGGGCCACCACGAATCGGCTGCCCGACTGTCCGTCGCTGCGATCCTCCACCCACACCTGGCCGCCGTGGAGGTTGACGTCTTCCGCGACCAAGGACAACCCGAGCCCGACCCCCGTGTCGCCGCCGCGACGGCTGCCGGCGCTGCCCCGGGAGAACCGGTCGAAGATCAGCTCCCGCTCGTCGATGAGCACGCCCGGCCCCAGGTCTTCGACGGCGATCCGGAGCTCGCGGTCGTTATGGCTGAGTTCGACCCGGGTGGCGCCTCCGGCGTACTTTCGGGCGTTGCCGAGCAAGTTCGACATCACCCGGCCGAGTCGACGCTTGTCGGCCCGGATCACCAGCTCGTCGAGCGCGCTCGTGAGTTCTACCGGGACGTGCCGGCTGCCCTCGTGGCGCAACACCTGGCGGATGAATTCGATGACCAGGAGGTTGTCGAGCTCGAGGCGAGCGGTGCCCACGTCGAACCGTGAGATCTCGAGCAGGTCCTGGACCAGGTTGGTGAAGCGGTCGATGTCCGATGCCAGCAGGTCGAGCGCGGTGACGGCCCGGGCCGGCAGGGCGTCGCGCGAGTTCTCGAGCACTGCGATCGACGCAGTGAGGGTCATCAGTGGTGACCGCAGTTCGTGGCTCACCTCGCTGGCGAAACGACCGTCGCGCTGGATGCGCTGTTCGAGCGCCTGGGCCATGTCGTTGAACCCGGTGACCAGTCGAGCGAGATCGCGATCGTGGGGCGGATCGATGCGGGTATCGAGCCGGCCGTCAGCGATCAGTCGCGAGGCCTCGCTGACCTTGGTGAGAGGCAGGAGGGTGCGGCGACTGAACCAGTAGCCGAGAGCCGCCGCCAACAGCGTGGCCCCGGCCGTCGATGCGAGGAGGATCACGCTCAGGACGTGCAGGGTCGAGTCGGTCTCGCGGAGGCTGACGGCCTCGTAGTAGGTGGCCTCGATCTCGCCCGCGAGCGGCACGCCGATGATCAACGCCGGCGAACCGTCGACGTGGGCGCGGATGCGCCCGGCGCGCCGGTCACCTTCGACGATGTCCACCAGGCTCAACGGCACGTCGTCTCGGTCGAAAACCAGCTGGTTCCGGGCGACCCATTGCCCGCCTACGAGGACTGCCGGCTCGGCACCGTAGGACGTGTTGAGTTGGGTGACCAGATCCTCGAGCTGAGTGAGGTTGTTCCGGGCAGTCTCGGCGTTGCGCAAGGCGAACTCGGTCGCGCCGCTCTCGCGGTCATCGACGAGCACCTCACGTGACACGGCAAGGGTCACCACGCTCAGAGTGCCTGCGGTAAGCAGCGTTCCAACGGCGAACGAGATCGTGATGCGGGCCCGCAGCCCCAAGCGCACCGCTCGAGACAGGGCCCGTCTTAGCAGGCTCTTGCGGCGCGGGCCGTCGCCGCGAATGGGCCGCGGCTTCACGCCTGGATCTTGTACCCGAGCCCGCGGACGGTCACTACGTGCCGGGGGTTGGCCGGGTCGACTTCGATCTTGGTGCGCAGCCGACGCATGTGAACGTCGACCAACCGTCCGTCGCCGAAGTAGCCGTACCCCCACACCTTTTCCAGCAGGACTTCGCGGCTGAAGACCCGCCCGGGAGACGAGCCCATCTCGACCAGCAACCGGAACTCGGTCTTGGTGAGGTGGATCTCGCGGTCGGCGATCTTGACCGAGCCCTGGTCGGGGTAGATCTCGAGGTCCCCGAACACGAGGTGTGATTGTCCGGGCTCGATGCTGCGGGCCCGACGCAACAGCGCGCGGATTCGGGCCGACAGCTCCTTCGGAGCGAACGGCTTGGTGAGGTAGTCGTCGGCCCCGGCTTCGAGGCCGGCCACGATGTCGTGGGTGTCGTTGCGTGCGGTCACCATGACGATCGGTACATCGCTCGACCGCCGGATCGATCGGCATACCTCGAAGCCGTCGATACCGGGGAGCATGATGTCGATCAGCACGACGTCGGCCGGGTTGCGGCGGAAACGCTCGAGGGCGTCCTCGCCATCGGAGGCCTCGGCGACCTCCCATCCCTCGTCTTCGAGGGCCAGGCGCACCGCGGTCCGGATCCGTTCATCGTCTTCGACGGTGAGTATCCGCGTACCCATGGGCTGCTCCTGTCGTGCGGTGCCCGCGGGGCCCGCTGGCGCCGGGCCAGCATTGGTCACCGGGATCATCTGGCGACCAGCTGCTTGAGCGCATCGTACAGCGCCGGCGTACACGCCAGGACCGAGCCTTGCCGGGCCTGCTCGTGCACCAGTCCGGTGACGATCGCTCCGGCCTCGATGGCGATGAGCTCGCCCGCCGCGACGTCCCAGGCGTTGATGCCGAGCTCGAAGTAGGCATCGACTCGGCCGCACGCCACCGAGCACATGTCCACGGCCGCGCTTCCCATCCGGCGGATGTCGCGGACAAGCGGCAACAGCTCGACCAACAGCTCGGCTTGTCGTCGCCGTCGTTCGGGGTCGTAGCCGAATCCGGTGGCGACGAGGCTCCGGCCGAGCTCGGTCGTCGCGCTGACGCAGATGGTCTGGCCGTTCCGGGTCGCACCGAGGCCCCGACCGGCGGCGAACAGCTCGGCGTGGCTCGGGTCGCACACGGCGGCCGCGACCAGCTCGCCTTGGGCTGCCGCGGCGATCGAGACGCTCCAGCCCGGATGGCCATAGACGAAGTTGGTCGTCCCGTCGATCGGGTCGACGAGCCACTCCACGCCGCTGGTCCCGCGGATCGAGGTTCCTTCCTCGCCCACGATCGCGTCGTCGGGGCGGGCGTCGAGGATCTGCCCCACGATGAACGTTTCGGCCCACCGGTCGACTTCGGTCACGAGATCGACCGGTGACGACTTGCTCTCGACGATCACCGCGCCGCTTCGGCGGCGGCGGTCGGCCTCGCCGGCGGTGACCGATGCGATCCGTGCGGCCAGGTCACGGAGCGCGCCGGGTGTCGAGTTCGACGGATCGGCGGTCACGATGACCGAGTCGACGAGCGGCGACGATCGCGTTCCTGGATCGAGCGCCACTCGGCCATCGATTGCAGCGTCAGGTTCACGATGACGGCAACGCCCGCGGCCGCGCCGAGCGCGCCGACGAGAGTTCCGGTGGCTGACGCCGCGCTGCTGTCGTAGAGCAGGTCGATGACCGCGTAACCGATGAGACCGCCGCACGCCCCGGCGATGAGGATGGCCAAGACGGCGAGTGCCCGGGCACCTACCGACGGTGCCGCGGAGGCCGGCGGCTCTGGACGACGTCGGTCGTCGCGCGGTACAGGGTTCACGACCCACGAGGTTAGCGATGCCGAAGCTGTCACCGGTCGGGGGTGCTTCACCTCTACCATCTCGTCGCATGGGTGTCCTCGTCGTATTGCCGACGTATCAGGAGGCCGAGAACATCGAGGTCGTCCTCCGGGCGGTACGAGGTGTGCTCGTCGACGCAACAGTGCTCGTGGTCGACGACGCGAGCCCCGACGGCACCGCTGACATAGCCGACCGGCTCCGCGCCGAGCTCGGCCAGATCGAGGTCTTGCGACGCCCGGGCAAGGCCGGCTTGGGAAGCGCCTACCGAGCGGGCTTTCGATGGGGGCTCGATCGCGGGGCGACGGTGATGATCGAGATGGACTCGGATCTTTCCCATGATCCGGCCGCTCTCCCGGACCTCGTCGCGGGGGTTCGAGATGCGGGCGCGGCGCTGGCTATCGGGAGTCGTTACGTGCCTCACGGATCGATTCCGAACTGGAAATGGCACCGCCGCCAGCTCTCGCGCTGGGGGAATCGCTACGCCGCCGCCGTGCTCGGTCTCGCCGTCACCGACGCCACGTCGGGTTTTCGCGCCTACTCGCGGCAGGCGATCGAAGCGATCGATCTCGATGCGGTCCGCGCCGACGGCTACGGGTTCCAGATCGAGATGGCCTATCAGGTGCACCGGGCCGGACTCGGTATCGTCGAACTCCCGATCAGCTTCAGCGACCGCCAGCGAGGCGAGTCGAAGATGTCCTGGCACATCATCCACGAGGCCCTCCTGCTCGTGACCTGGTGGGGCATACGCGACCGGGTGCTGCGCCGTGGCCGCCGGCCACGAGTTCTGATCTAGAGCCCGGCGGGGACGCCACCCGGCGATACCGCGCTCCTGGTCGCCTTGCCGCTAGGGGACGCACATGGGGTTCGAAACGCGCCCGATGACCCGCGTTCGGGTACAGCGGAGTGCGATACTCGTCGATAGAAGCACCATGACCGACTCGACCGCCCTCGTCGCACCGTTGCGCCTCGGCCACCTGTTGGTCGAGGCGCGCGAGGCGCTCGGTGCCACGCTCGAAGAATTGGCCGAGCGCTCTGGACGTTTCTCCCGCAACCAGCTCGACGATGCCGAGCACGGGCGTCTCGCGCTCGACGATCCCACGATCGAGGCACTGATCGCGGCCTACGGGATCGAGCCCGGGACACTCGTGCCGGATCGCGCCCGACTCGTCATCGACCTCGACGAAGGTCGCTTGGCGATCGAAGCCGGCGACGCGTCGGTCGACGAGATCGAGCTTGACGATGCACCGTCGGTCGACGAGGTGCTCAGCCGGTACCTCGGGCTCGTCTACGCCATCCGCGACTTGCCGATCGGGTCGTTCATCAAGCTTCGCGACCTCGATCTCCAGGTCCTGGGCGCCGCCCTGCAGCTTCAGGAAGCCGAGGTCCAACGGCGGCTCCTGTCCTTGATCGACAACGCCTCCCCGGATGTCCAGCGAAGCGAGTCGTTGTTCCGTCGCCGCCTGCTCGTCCCCGTGGCGGGGGTGCTGCTCGGCGTGACGGCGGTCGGGTCCATCGTGCTCGTGCAGGGCGGCGACGACCCGGTACCGCCGGCAACCAGCGCCCCGGTCGTGGAGATCGGCGGCGCGGCCACCGTCGAGCGGCCGGCGGCCAACCCGCCGACGGTCGAGTTGGTGCCGGCCACCGTCGTCGAACGCGACCTGGCTGACGACGCACCGAACTTCGGATCATCGCTGTCCCCCGGCGGCTACCTCGTGGACACCAGCGAGGGTCCCGTCGAGCTCGTCGATCCCCAAGTCGTCGAGCGCTAGGCCTCCTCGGGGTGCGTGGGGGCCCGGCCCCAGCGAAGGAGGCGTGAGCGCTGTCAGACTGGGACCATGGCGCAGGGTCGCGGTGAGTTGGACAGACGTGATTGGCGCGTGGCCGGTGCGTTGATCGAAGGACCCGGCGGGTTGCTGCTCGTCGCCAACCAGCGGCGCGACGCCAGCATCGACTGGACGCCGCCCGGTGGGGTGATCGATCGCGGCGAGTCGGTGCTCGACGCGCTCGGACGGGAGGTGGCCGAGGAGACCGGATTGACCGTCGAGACCTGGTCGGCGGCGGTCTACGAGGTGACCGTCGACTTCGGGTCGCGGGGCATGACGCTTCATGTCAGCGCCCACGTCGCCACGTCATGGAGTGGCAGCCTCGTCGTGGACGACCCCGACGAGATCGTCGTAGACGCCGGCTTCTATTCGGGAGCGGCGGCCCGGGACCGCCTCGGATCGAGTCCCCGATGGGTGCGCGACCCCGTCGGCGAATGGCTGGACGGCCCGTGGGTCGACCCTCGCTATTTCGGTTTCCGAGTCGACCCGGAAGCGTCGGGTCCGAGCACCGTCGTGCGCGTGCAATGATGAGAATCGGGCTCACTCGGTCGCTGCGCTCCCTCCGTTCGCCCGAGTTCCTCCGAAGGTGGCGCCTTCGGCGCCCGGTCACGGGTCGCCCGACCGGCAAGCCGGATCGGGCGACGGTGGGGGGAACAGGAAGAGCCGTTCCCCCCACACCCCCCTCGCTCCCTGCACCCAGTGCGAGGATTTTCATCCGTCGTGGCGGCCAAAGGCCGTGGACTCTGTGACGGGAGCGCCGGCTTCGCGGGTGCGGGGGCGCCAGATCCTGCACGTAGACATGGACGCGTTCTTCGTGAGCTGCGAGCTGCTGCGGCGACCCGAGCTCCGCGGTCGCCCCGTGATCGTCGGCGGTACGGGGGAGCGGGGCGTGGTTGCCGCGGCGTCCTACGAGGCCCGCAGCTATGGCGTCCACTCGGCTATGCCATCGGTGCGGGCCCGCCGGCTGTGCCCCGATGCTGTCATCCTCCGGGGCGACCATCGGTTCTACGGCGAGATCAGCCAGCGGGTGATCGACCTGTTCCGAGAGGTCACGCCGCTCGTGGAGCCGATCTCTCTCGACGAGGCCTTCCTTGACGTGACCGGTGCCGAGCGTGCGTCGGGTCGGAGTCTCGACATCGGTCGGCGGCTTCGCGAGCAGGTCCTCGAGCGTGAGCACCTCACCTGTTCGGTCGGGGTGGCGCCGAGCAAGTTCGTGGCCAAGCTCGCGAGTGAGGCGGCCAAGCCCCGCGCGAGCCGAGAGGGCCCGATCGCCGGCTCGGGCGTCCATGTGGTCTTGCCCGACTCGGTGCTCGACTTCCTGCATCCGCTGCCCGTCGGCGCCTTGTGGGGGGTGGGGCCCGCCACCCATGCCAAGTTGGACCGCCTCGGGGTGGCGACCATCGGCGACCTGGCCCGGCTGCCCGAAGACACGCTCGTGCGGGCGGTAGGGAACGCCGCTGGGCGTCATCTTCACCAGTTGGCCCTCGGTATCGACGACCGACCGGTGATTCCCGACCAGGTACACAAGTCGATCGGGCACGAGGAGACCTTTGCCCGCGATCTCTTCGATCCCGGCGCCCTCGACGTCGAGCTGGTGCGAATGGCCGACGCGGTCGCCGGCCGACTCCGCCACCATCGGCAGGCTGCCCGCACGATCACCGTGAAGGTACGGTTCGGTGACTTCAGCACGATCACCCGGTCCGAGACGGCAGCATCGCCGGTCGATTCGGGCCTTGGCATCGTCGCCGCGTCGCGGCGCCTGCTCGGCCTCGTCGATCCCGCGGCCGGGGTTCGCCTGCTCGGCGTCAGCGCATCGAACCTGGTCGACGCAACGGTGCGCCAGCTCAGCTTCGACGATCTCGGCCGGCCGGGCCGGCGAGACGTGGACCAGGCGGTCGACGAGATTCGGTCCCGGTTCGGCGCCGATGCCATCGGACCGGGCTCGATCGTGCGAGATGGCCGGGTGCGGGTACTGCGCGGCGGCGACCAACAGTGGGGGCCGGACGCCGAACGATGACATCTCGGGTGCGTTGTGATGGCGTGCTCGGTGTGCGACACTGGCACTGACCAGTCGGCCCTGCCATCGGCGTTGTCCGACCGCCACGCAACGAGATGGAGGCGAGGGCGTGCCCCTGTCCGAGGACGAGCAGCGCATTCTCAGCGAGATCGAGCAGCGTCTGTACGAATCCGACCCGCGTCTCGTGCGCGAAGTCGCTTCGACGACCGTGTACACGGGTGCGGTCCGGGGGCTCAAATGGTCCATGTTCGTCTTCGTGATCGGCACGACCGCCATGGTCGTCACGCTCCAGATCCACTACATGGTGGCCTTCGTCGGGTTCCTGCTGATGCTCGCCGCGGCGCTCAACTTGGTGCGCAACGCCCAGCGGCTCGGCCGGGTAGGTATGCAGCAGCTGACGCACCGGCTCCACGCCGGGGGTCTGCGCGACGTGTTCGGCACCACCGGGCAGCGCTTCCGCGATCGCGGTAACCAGGGCGACGCCGACAACTGAGAACGTGCGCCACTGTAGGTCAGTCGATCCCGGGACGATGGCGTGGCTGGCGCGACCGCGCCGGGACGATCAGCGACCGGGCTCGTGACCGGCGTGACGCGCGGTCGACCAAGGTGTGCACGAGGGTGTCGCTCAGCGTGCAGGCATCGGCGACGATCTCGTCACTCGGGCGCCGGTGGGAGTAGCGGGCCCGGGTGGCATGGGCGGCGAGCCGGCGCAGATGTGGCGCTGTCGACCCCAATCGTCGTTCGATCCTTGTCGAGTACTCGATCGGGGTCTCGGCGTCGTCGGGGGCCAAGTCGACCAAGGCGGCGGCCTCGCAGAACTCGATCCACGCCACCTCGATCCGCTCGGCCGGCTGGGTCGCCCGGCGCCGGCGCGAATTGTGCCGCCACCACGTGAACGCCGCCAACGCCACGACCGTCCCGAGCGTCACCGCCACGGCGACGGCGAGACGCCGAGGCCAAGGCGTCGCTGACCCCGAATCGGAGTCGGCGGTCGCCGCCCCCGCGCCGGCGTCGGGCACCACTTCGACCGGCCGGACCGTTGTCGCTGTGGAATCGCCGTCGAGCGCGGTGGTGGTGGTGGTTGGGACGGGTGCGAGTGTCGGCGTGGCCTGCTGCTCGCGCACGCCGGTGTAACCCTCGTCGCCGGGGGCGCCCCGATTCGGGGTGGGCTCGAACCGGACCCACCCGGCGCCGGCGATCCACACCTCGGGCCAGGCGTGGGCGTGGACGCCGCGGACCCGGTACACATCGCTCGCAGCGTCGTAGTCGCCGGGCGTGAAGCCGACCGCGACTCTCGACGGGAGCCCGACGACGCGGGCGAAGGCCGCGAACGTGCCCGCGAACTGCTCGCAGTATCCGGAGCGGACGTCGAAGACGAAGTCCTCCATCCGACCGATGCCTTGACCTTTCGCGACGTCGAGGTCGTATTCGAAGCCCTCGCGGAAGTAGCTCTGCAACAACAAGGACTGGGCGTAGGGCTGGGTCTCGCTGCCGACGATGCGTCGGGCCTCGGCGGCCAAGGCGGGGCTGAAGGCGGCCGGCAGGGCCAACTCGGTCGCGAAGACGAGCGGGTCGGCGGGAGCGGCCGCCCGGAGCAGATCCGGGTCGCGCCGGGGCACCGCCGACTCGACCGTGTAAGCAAGGCCGCCGGTCGCGGTGCCGCGCGGTACGACGAAGGTCGACAGGCCGGCGTGATAGTCGAGCTGGGCGCCGCTGGTGTCGACGATGCGGCGGGGCTCGTACGCGGCGGGCATCCAGACCGAGTCCAGGGCCTGGATCGCGAATTGCTGGGTGACCACGTCGGTGACCGTGCCGACCGGGACGTTGCTCGGAAGCGTCCCGCCGACCTCCTCGAAGTCGGCACGCAGTCCCCACGTCGCGCCGTCGAAGGCATCCAGACTGATGATGCGCCAGTAGTCGCGCTGGGCGGAGCGGACGGTGAACACTTCGGTGTCGGCCAGGTCGACGAGTCGCGACTGGATCTGCACTAGTGGGCTGATCGTCACCCGCGTGCCGTCACCGCCCTCGCCGAGGTGAGCGATGTCGACCAGGGCTTCGCTGCGGGCGCCGGGCAACATTGGACCGATGAGCAAGCCGAAACCGCTGATCGCTGCGACCGCGACGACGCCGTCACGAACGAGCACGGCTCGGCCCCGCCGGGCCGTCCCCGCGAGCCAACTGCCGGTCGCGTCGCGGCGGTCGATCTGAGCGGCGACGAAGAAGACGAGCACGGCAGGAAGCCACACAGCTATCGCGGTCTCGCGGAACGGGCCGCGTGACATCACGGCGCCGAAGCCGAACATGACCGTCGACGGCAGTACCGCCTCGAGAGGCGACCGGAGTCGCAACGCCGCCCAATCGCTGAGGAAGGCGATCAGCCAGAAACCGACGGCCGCCGAGATGACGTACCCGTCGAGCGGTTCGGCCGGGGCCCGGATCGAGCCGAACGTCGACCAGGCGACGTCGAGGTCGGCGCGCACCGCGTCGATGGTGTCACCGGTCGGCAGGCCTACCACGGTGGACGATCGATGAAACGCCAGACCGATGGTGATGACGAGCATCGGGAGCGAGGCCAGCGCCGCAACCGGGAGCGGCCATCGAAGCCGGCGCATAGCTGCGCTCGTTACGTGACCGACGACGCTGACGACAAGTAGCGGTTCGAACCACGTCCACCCGTCGAGCAGGCGGCGGCACCCGACGACGGTGGCCAGCGTCAACGCGATGAGCGTCAGTTCGCGGGCGATCAGGCGAGGCGCGGTCACGAGCCGACCGCTTGCGTGTGTCCGAACGCGCCGCGCCTGATCGAACCGCCGGAGCTGGCGGCCGCCCACAATGCCGGAAAGGTGCCTGGCGCCACTACGTCGATGATCAGCGCGCCACCGGCCGCACCGGGGGCCGCCGCCGGCCCTTCGAAGCCACTGAGCCCGGTGGTGTCGTCGTACGCGGAAGGATGCAGCGCGACCCATGTGATGTCGCCGTCGAGCGCGTGCTCGCCGGTGAGGATTCGCCGGGCGCCGGCGTCAGCGGCCGACACGATCACGACAGCGGCCCGCACCCGTTCCTGACCGAGTTGGCCCAGGGCGGCATCGAAGTCCGGTGCCGGGGTCGGCGCCATCAGTGCCAGACGCTCGAGCAGCGCGAGGAGGTGGTCAGTCGATGTGCCGTAGCCGGTGTCGCTTCCCGATGCGGTCATCAACCGGATCTCGTCACCTCGCTGGTGGGCGGCCAGCAGGACCGATCCGGCAGCGCTCGCCGCCAGGTCCAGACCGCGAGCACCGAGCGGCTCGGCCCGGTCGTCGATGATCACGATGGCTCGGCTGGTGGTCGGGTGGTGCGCCTGGCGCACGATCAGGTCGTCGTGGCGGGCCGAGGACGGCCAGTGGATCCGTCGTGGGTCGTCGCCGGGGACGTAGCCACGTAGGGCGTAGACGTCGTCGCCGGTTCGTCCGAGGGCGTCGGGCCGGATGGGGGAGGGGGTGGCGCCGACGCCGCGAGATCGCGGTCCGACTCCAAGACGCAGGAGCGTCGGGTAAACGAGAACGCGGCGGCGCTCTCGGTATGTCGAGGTTCGGCGCACCAGGCCGAACGGGTCCGACCAGCCGATGGTGAGCGGCCCGACCCATATCTCGCCTCGACGTTCGGCGGTCACGCGGTAACGAACGTTGCCCATCTCGCCCGGCGCCAGGGGTGCGATCAAGACGCTGGCCCCGGCGGTCGTCGTGACGTCATCGACGACGTCGATGACCGCACTACGGCGGCGGCCACGGTTGGTGAAGTGCAGCTCGATCCAGCAGTCGTCGCCGACGTGGATCCGATCGGGGCGAACCAGCCGGGCCATCTCGATTCGTGGCGTCGAAGCGGAAACCCACGCCAGCGCGAGCCCGAGCACGGCTAGCGAGGCGACGCCGAGGATGTAGAGCTCGAGGGCGCCGACGATCCGCGCGAGCACGACGCATCCCGCGCCGATGATGAACGCGGCGACCCCGGCCCGGGTCGGCACCTCAGGGAAGTTCCCGACTCGGGACCGGCTGGCTGCGCAACAAGTCGGCTATGACCGAGTCGGTGTCGACCCCACGCAACCGGGCGTCGGGCGTGAGCACGAGACGATGGGCCAGCACTGCCGGTGCCAAGGTCTTGATGTCGTCTGGGACGACGTAGTCGCGCCCTTCCGATGCGGCCTTTGCCTGTGACGCTCGCTGGAGGTTCAGCAGCGCTCTCGGCGACGCCCCGAGCCTCAGGGCCTGGTGGCGACGGGTGCTATCGGCCAGCTCGACGAGGTAGTGGCGCAACGCCGGCGCGACGAAGACCGAACGGGTGAGCTGGGCCAGCCGTCCCAGCTCGGTGGATCCGATCACCGGCCGGAGGGCGGCGACCGGTTGTGCCGCCCCGTGCGTCTCGAGAATGTCGAGTTCGGTGGCGCGGTCGGGGTAGCCGATGCTGACCCGGAGGAGGAAGCGGTCGAGTTGGCTCTCCGGAAGGGGGAACGTGCCTTCGTGCTCGAGTGGGTTCTGGGTGGCCAGAACCATGAAGGGGTTGGCGAGCACGTAGGTGGTCCCGTCGACGGTCACCTGGCGTTCGGCCATCGCCTCGAGCAGCGCCGATTGGGTCTTCGGGGATGCCCGATTCAGTTCGTCGGCGAGCACGATGTTCGAGAAGATCGGCCCGGGCCGGAACTCGAACTCGCCCGTTCCCCGGTTCCATATGCTCATGCCCACGACGTCGTTGGGGAGCAGGTCGGGGGTGAACTGCACCCGTCCGAACGATCCGTCGACCGACGACGCCAGGGCCTTGGCCAGGCTCGTCTTGCCGACGCCGGGAGCGTCCTCGACGAGGATGTGGCCCTCGCTCAAGAGGCCGAGTACAACCATCCGCACCGCCCGGGCCTTGCCGCGGATGACCCGCTCGATGTTGGCGCAGACGGCGTCGACCGCGGCGACCACGGCGTCGAGCTGGAGAGGGGCCTCGGTCCCTGCGATGTCTGGACTCACGGTGGGTCGGTCTCCTCGTCGTTTGGGGTCGGGGTCGTGCCGGGGTCGGGATCGCCGCGGTACACCGCGCTGCGACTTGTCGTGCATGCGCCCGCCGGGGGTGGGCGGATCGTAGGGGATGAGGCCCGACGCTGCACCGCGGAGGTCCGGGGTGTCGATCGTCACGCTCCAGCAGTGTCGCGGAGGCTGCGGAGCTCAGCGGACGCCGAAGGGATCTGGGGGCGCAGCCCCCAGCGAGAACGAGGGCCTAGTCTCGGAGGGGTGTGTGCGGTGCTGGCTGTCGACATCGGGGGAACGAAGTTGGCCGCGGCACTGATCGGTGAGGACGGGTCGGTCGATCACAGGCGCAGCGTGGCAACCGCGGGCGACGACGGGGACGCCGTGTTCGGCGCGCTGGCGGGGCTGATCGCGGAGGTGATGATCGGCGTGGCCACCGAGGTCGCCGCGGTCGGCGTGGGGACGGGCGGCCCGATGACCCCGGCCGGCGAAGCTGTCTCACCCCTCAACATTCCGCAATGGAGGGACTTCCCGTTGCGGCGGCGGCTCGGTGAGCTGATCGGGCTTCCGGTCTTCGTCGACAACGACGCCAAGGCATTGGCGCTCGGTGAAGGATGGTGGGGCGCGGCGGCGGAGGTCGATGATTTCCTCGCCATGGTCGTTTCTACCGGAGTCGGGGGCGGCCTCGTGGTCGACGGTCGCTTGCTCGACGGGGCGCGGTACAACGCCGGCCACGTGGGTCACATGATCGCCGTCGCCGACGGCCAGCCGTGTACGTGCGGTGCCCGAGGCTGCCTCGAGGCTGAGATCTCGGGATCGAGCATCGAGCGGACTACGGGTCGACCCGCGGCTGAGGCCGACTACGCCGTCCGGATCCGGGCGGGCACTCTCCTCGGCCGGGTCGCGGGCTCGGTCGCCAACCTGCTCGACCTGGAGTTGGCGGTCGTCGCCGGGTCGGTGGCGCTGGGCTTCGGAGATCCGTTCTTCGCCGCCGCCCAGGCCGAGATAGACCGGGTGTGTCGCATCGGGTTCTCGCGCGGCTTTCGCATCGTGCCGGCCGGGCTCGGCGACCGAGGGCCCCTCGTCGGCGCCGGTGCCGTCGCGTGGCGCGGCCTCGGTTTCGGGAGGTTCGCATGAGCGAAGCGAAATGCGAGGCTGGGCGTAGCGGCAAGCGGAAGACGATCCTGTGAGAGGTGAGCCGCAACCGTCGACAGTGGGGTGGCTGGTGGTCGCCTCGGGGGCGGTGATCGTCCGACCTCGGCTCTGGGTCACGGCGTTGCGCCAGGTGCGGCGAATGGCGCCGCGCGGGTGGTATCGGCGTCCGCCGTTCGTGCCGGTTCCCGATCGCGCTTGGCTGGCGTTCAGGCTGACGACCATGTACGGCGACGCGTCGCACCGACCCGACGCACATGCGATCGTCGCGTGGCTGGAATGGGCCCGGCGGATCGACCGCCGTTGACCGCGAGGTTCCGGCTCGGTCGTCGTTTCGGCACGGCCACCGAGCTCTTCGAGCTGGCGGCGGCCGACCCCCTCGACGAAGCAGCGGTGTGGGTGACCGAGGTGACGGCGCCCGCGCTGGTGATCGGCAGCGCTCAGCAGATCGGCGAGGTCGTCGACGTCGAGGCCTGTACCCGGGCGGGCGTCGAGGTGGTCCAACGCCGTTCCGGCGGTGGTGCGGTGCTGCTGGGAACCGGTGCCGGCCTGTGGGTCGACGTTGTCGTGCCCGCCGATCACCCGAACCACGTCGATGACGTCAGCCGGTCCTTCGACTGGCTCGGAGGGGCATGGGCGAGAGCCATCAGCGCGACGCTGGGAAGGCCGGCAAGGGTGGTGGCGACGCCGCGGCGCCAGGACTTCGGCGGTCTCGTGTGCTTCGCGGGCCTTGGCCGTGGCGAGGTGGTGGATGACCGCAGCGGAGCCAAGATCGTCGGCCTCTCACAGCGCCGCACGCGGGTCGGGAGCCGGGTGTCGTGCTTGGCGGTGCTCGCGTGGGATCCGGTTGGCATCAGCTCCCTCGTCCGGATGCCTGAGGCTTGGCGCGACGAACTGGTCGACGCACTGACCAATGGCGTCGTCGGCCTGGGAGTCGAGCACCGAGAGCTGCTTCTCGAGCGGCTCACAGTCGAGCTCACCGTCACCTGACCGGCAGCAATCACCCGCCCATTCGCGCGGAACGTGTGTTCGGTTACACGGAAAGTGACGAAAGTCTTGACTGGAGGGTCGAATTGGGTTACTTTGGCTGACTATGGAGCAAGTTGGTATGCGAATGGGTGAAGCCCAGGTCGTAGCGACTAGCTCGGTTCGCACGAATCGTCAAGACACAGGGACAGCAACAGCCGGTGAAGTTCGTCGGAAAGCACGAGCACTCGATCGACGAGAACGGTCGGATCGTGCTGCCGTCGCGCTTTCGGTCCCACTTCGAGGACTCGCACGCCTACCTGAGCCTCGGACCTCGCTGTGTGACCCTCAGCCTCCCCTCGGCCTACGACGCCAAGGTCGAGCGGCTCCGATCCCTCGTGCGCGACGAGCGACTCGGGCGCGAGGCCTTCTCGACCTTTCTGGCCCGGACGGTCGAGGTGAGACCCGACCGCCAGGGTCGCTTCGTGATCCCCGAACGGCTGCGGAACGCTGCCGGGCTCCGGGGTGACGTGGTGGTGGTCGGCCAGGACGAGGAGATCGAGATCTGGGAGCGCCAACGCTGGGACGCCCTCGAGTCCTCGGCCGACGAGGAGATCATGTCGGCCCTGGAGCGAGGCCTCGGCGTATGACGACGAGCTATGGGACCGACGAGAAGGGCGACCGCCTCACGAACTGAATCCGAACCGCGAACAATCGAGAGCCGTTCATCGGCTGTCCTCCGATCGGCAACTGGAAGGCCCCTACTCCGCCCGCTTTGCCATTCAGTGCTCGATCGGGAGAGACAACCCGTCAGCGTCCCGCCGATCGGGGGACAGCCGATGACCGGCTCGACCGGCGGCCCCACCGGGGCCGGGAGCCGAGCCATGTCCACATCGTCGAACCCGTACCCTGCTGACGAGCCCCCTGAGGGGGCCGGCCACGATTTCGCCCAGCGCGGCCTCGGTCACCTCGGTGGATCGTCCGGGGTCGCGTTTGTTCACGTGCCGGTGATGGTCGCCGAGATCGTCGAGGTGTTCGCAGCCATCCCGCCCGGACTCCTTCTCGATGCGACGGTCGGCGGTGGTGGCCACGCATTGGCCGTGCTGGCGACCCACGCCCATCTACGGGTGCTGGCGCTCGACCGTGACCTCACGGCGGTCACCGCAGCCCGAGCACGCCTGGCGGAATTCGACGAACGGGCGACGGTGATCCAGTCCCGATTCGATGAGGTCGCCGAGCGAGTCGATTCGGTCGGGGTGACCGCGATCAGCGGGTTCCTGTTCGATCTCGGCGTCAGCTCCCCTCAGCTCGATGATGCTCGACGGGGGTTCAGCTACCGCGCCGTGGGTCCGCTGGACATGCGGATGGACCCGCAGGGCGGAGGGACGACGGCCGCCGAACTGGTCAATGGGCTCGACATCGCAGCCCTCGCGGGGCTGCTCGAGCGATTCGGCGACGAGCGCCATGCGATGCGCATCGCCCGCGCCATAGTGGCGGCGCGACCGGTGACCACCACCGCGACCCTCGCCGACATCGTCCGCGACGCGATCCCGGCGCCCGCCCGTCGGCGCGGCGGCCACCCGGCGAAACGTACGTTCCAGGCACTGCGGATCGCGGTCAACGATGAGCTCGGGCAACTCCCGATCGCGCTCGATGCGGCGGTCACACGGCTGGCACCGGGGGGCCGAGGCGCCGTCCTCTCGTACCACTCGGGTGAAGATCGGCTGGTCAAGGCGTGCTTCAACCGGGCGGCGGGTCTCGACCTACACATCCCGCGCGGCCTGCCGGTCGAGCCCGGGGCGGGAGCGGACTACCGGATCCTGTGGCGCGGCTCGCGCTCGCCGAGCGACGCCGAGTGCCGGACCAACCGGCGTGCCGAGAGCGCGCGCCTGCGGGTGATCGAGCGCCGGGTGGCGGACTGATGGCCGGGCGCGCCATCGCCCCAATCGAGGCGGATCGCCGGACCGACACCGGTATCGGTCGCGGCCCGGTGCTCGCTCCATCGGTGCGCGCGCCGAGGACCTCGGTGTACGCCCTCGCCGGTATATCGCTAGCGGTCATGTTCGGCGCCTTCGCGGGCACGGTGGCGCTCCGAGCGGTGCTCGCGGAACAGCAGCACACAATCGACGATATCGGCGACCGCATCGCGCTGGAGCAAGATCGCCGGGGCGAGTTGCGCATCCTCGCCGGTCAGCTCGAATCGCCCGACCGCATTCGAGTCGCGGCGATCCGGCTCGGCCTCGTCGAGCCCGTCGAAATTCTGTTCCTGCCGCCGGTGCTGCCCGGCAACCCGGCCACAGTGCTCCCCGCCCCCGTCGGCGATCCGTTCGCGCCGACGGTATTCCCCGAGGCGACTGGGGATGGCGACTCATGAAGCGGTCGATGACCGCCCGCACCAACGTTCGCCCGCTGCTCGGCATGGTGGGCGTTTTCATCGTCGCGACGATGCTCGGAGGGCGTCTGGCGTCGATACAGCTGTTGCGGCCCGATCGATTCGTCGCATGGGGCGAGGGGCAGCGGCTGACCAGCTTCGAACTGTCGGCCGACCGCGGAGCGATCGTCGATCGCAACGGTGTCGATCTGGCGGTGACTGTGCCGAGGCCTTCGATCTGGGCCGACCCAGGCTCGGTCGTCGATCCGGCGGCCACCGCTCGCCAGCTGTGCGCGGTTCTGGGTACCGACCCGATCGTCGTCGAGGAACGGCTGACTGGCGAGGCGTCGTTCGCGTACATCGCGCGACAGGTCGACCCGGCGCTGGCGGCTGAGGTCATGGCGCTCGGGTTGGCCGGAGTGAACGTCGTCGATGAACCGAGCCGGGTGAACCCGATCGGCGGTGGGTTGGGGCGATCCCTCCTCGGCCGAGCGGGCGTCGACAATGCAGGGGTGAGCGGTCTCGAGCTTCAGTTTGCGGACATACTGTCGGGCGAGCCCGGCCGGCTCCGGGTGGAACAGAGCCTCGACGGCGGCACCATCCCCGAAGGCGTATTCGAGATCGAACCGGCCACGCCTGGTGAGACGCTGATGCTGACGATCGACCGCACCCTCCAGTTCGAGACCGAACGGCTGCTCGCTGATGCCGTGGCGCTCCACGGCGCCCGACAAGGCGTGGTCGCGGTCGCAGACGTGGAGACCGGCGAGATCCTCGCGCTCGCCAACGTGGCCGCGGGCGACGGGCTACCGCTGCGCCAGACCGGTCAGAACCTGGCCGCGACCATGATCTTCGAACCCGGGTCGATCATGAAGCCGATCACATTCGCAGGTCTCGTCGACCGGGGTCTGCTATCGCCATCGGAGTCCTTCGACGTGCCGCCGGACTTCACGGTGTACGCCGGCACCGAGGACGAGAAGACTTTCCGGGACACTCCGCCACGCTACGAGCGGGCTTACTGGCAGCCCTACGACATCCTGGCTCACTCATCCAACGTCGGGACCATCTCGGTGGTCGAACAGCGCGCCACCGATGCCGGGTTGCACGAGAATCTGGTCGACTTCGGTTTCGGCAGCGTGACGTCGGTCGGGTTCCCGGGCGAGGGCGCCGGCATCGTGCCCCCGGTCGACAGCTGGGACGGCCTGACACCATTTACGACGGCGATCGGACAGGGCGTTGCCGTGACACCGCTCCAGGTGCTCCAGGCCTATCTCATACTCGCGAACGACGGTTCCCTCGTACCGCCGACACTGGTCCGCGGCACCGTCTCCGAGGACGGTGTGATCACGCCGATCGCTCCCACCACACCTCGCCAGGTGGTGAACTCCGACACCGCGCGGGCGATCACCGAGATGCTCACCGAGGTTCTCGACGTCGGATCGACGGGAGCCCAGGCTGCGGTACCCGGCTACCAGGTGGCCGGCAAGACCGGCACCGCCTGGCAGATCCTCGAGGACGGTACCTACGGCGAGGACGGCAACCGGCATTCGGTGGTCAGCTTCGCCGGCTACGCACCGGCCGAGAACCCGCAGCTCGTGGCCGTGGTCATCCTCGATGACCCGGCCACCTTCGAGGCGTCGGGTGGCAGGGTGGCGGCGCCGTTGTTCGCCGAGGTCATGCGGCTGAGCCTGGCGAACCGCCACGTCCCCCCGCCGCAGGAGTCGATCGAGGAGCTGGCTCCGGTCGACGGGACTCGGGTGCGCGTCCTGACCACCGCCTCGATCCCCACGGCGACGACCGTGCCAACCACGTCCACGACCACGTCCTCCGACCGATGAACGGCCGGCGGGTGAACGAGGTCGCCGAGGAATCGCTGGCGCTGGCGGGGCTCGACCGGGGCCTCGCGGCGTCGTGGCCGACCGGACTCGTGGCCCACGGCGTGCGCCACGACTCGCGATCGGTGCTCCCGGGCGACGTGTTTTGTTGCTGTCGCGGCGACCGGAGCGATGGGCACCGCTATGCCGCGAGCGCGGTGAAGAGTGGCGCCGTGGCCCTGGTGGTGGATCATCCGACCGGCGCCGGGGTTCCCGAGCTGGTCGTGCCCGACGTACACCGCTACCTGCCGTTCCTGGCGGCCGAGTTCTGGTCCCATCCCGCGAACGACGTCGCCGTCATCGGGGTCACCGGAACCAACGGCAAGACGACCACGTGTCACCTGGTCGCCGAGATCGCGCGCCATGCTGGGCAGAACGCCGAGGTGATCGGGACATTGAGCGGCAACCGCACGACACCGGAGTCGACCGACCTCCAGGAACGGCTCGCCGGGTTCCGGACCGACGGTGTGGAGCTCGTGGCGATGGAGGTCTCGTCTCATGCCCTGGTGCAGGGCCGAGTGGACGCGATGCGGTTTCGGGTTGGCGCGTTCACGAACCTCACTCCCGACCATCTCGACTACCACGTCACGATGGACGAGTACTTCCGGGCCAAGTCGATGCTGTTCGAGCCCGAGCGGATCGACGTCGCCGTCATCGATGTGGACACCGAACCCGGTCGTCGTCTCGCCGCGCGCACCGAGGTCGCAGTGCGGCCCGTCAGCCTCGACGAGGCCGGCCCGATCCATGTCGTGGTCGACCGCGGCTCGTTCAGCTGGCGCGGTCGACGGGTCGAGGTACCTCTCGGTGGCCGGTTCAACCTCCGCAATGCCTTGCTGGCCGCCGAGATCGCCGTGGCCGCCGGCATGGAGTCCGACGAGGTCGTCGATGCCTTGGCCGTGGCGCGTCCGGTGCCCGGCCGCTTCGAGCGCGTCGATGCCGGGCAACAATTCCAGCTCGTCGTCGACTATGCCCACACGCCCGACGGGCTCGAGAAGCTCCTCGCCACGGCCCGCGAGGTAACCCGCGGTCGGGTGATCGTCGTGTTCGGGTGCGGCGGCGACCGCGACACCGCCAAGCGTCCGCTCATGGGAGCCGTGGCCGAGAGGGGGGCGGATCTGGTCGTCGTGACGTCGGACAACCCCCGAAGCGAGGATCCGACCGCGATAATCGCGGACGTGTTGGCGGGCATGCGCTGTCGGCCGGCGGTGGTCGAGCCCGACCGGCTCGCCGCCATCGCCGCCGCCGTCGACTTGGCCGAGGCTGGGGACACCGTCCTGCTCGCCGGCAAAGGTCACGAGTCCACCCAGGAGATCGCCGGCAGGTTCCTCCCGTTCGACGATGTGGTGGTCGCGACCGGGCTGCTCGGCGTCGGTTCGGAGAACCGGTCGTGATCCGCCTGCTGTTGGCCGCCGGAGTCGCTCTCGGCGTCTCAGTTCTCCTATCGGGCTGGCTGATCCGGTTCTTCACCCGGCACGGAATCGGCCAACCGATCCGCGACGATGGACCGGAAGGCCACCACACCAAGGCCGGCACGCCGACGATGGGTGGGGTGGCGATCGTGATCGGGGCCCTCGTCGGCTACGTGACGTCCGATCTGTACCGCGGCATCTACACGCGCACCGGGATCATCGCCATGATGGCGATCGTCGCCGGTGGGGCGGTCGGCATGATGGACGACTGGATCAAGGTTCGCGACGAGCGCAACCTCGGTCTCAACAAGCGGGCCAAGGTGATCGGCATGCTTGTCGTCGCGGTGGGATTCGCGGTGGCTCTCGTGTCGTTCACCAATGTCCACACCGAGCTGGCCGCAACCCGGTTCGACTCGATCGGCCTCGACCTCGGCCGCGCCGGTTGGATCGTCTGGGCGGTGCTGTTGGTCCTGGGGTCCAGCAACGCCGTCAACCTGACCGACGGTCTCGATGGCCTCGCCGCGGGATCGGCCCTGTTCAGCTTCGCGGCGTTCTGCGTGATCGCCTACTGGCAGTTCCGCCACACCGGGGTCTACGAGGTCAGCCACGCGCTCGACGTCGCGGTGGTCGCCGCCTCGATGATCGGGGGCTGTGCCGGGTTCCTCTGGTACAACGCCGCGCCGGCCCAGATCATCATGGGCGACACCGGATCGTTGGCCCTCGGGACCGGCCTGGCCTCGCTCGCTCTCGCCACCAACACCCACCTGCTCCTGCCGATAATCGGCGGGTTGTTCGTAGTCGAGACGGTCTCGGTGATCATTCAGGTCGGATCGTTCAGGACCCGGGGTCGGCGGGTGTTCCGCATGGCGCCGATCCACCACCACTTCGAGCTCGGTGGGTGGCCCGAAACCACCGTCATCGTCCGCTTCTGGATGATGCACGGCTTGTGCGTCGCCGTCGGGCTCGGACTGTTCTACGCCGACGCCATCGATCAGGGACTGTCGGGATGAGCCGCGTCCTCGTGTTCGGGCTCGGGGTCACCGGAAGGGCCGTGGTCGACGCGTGCCTCGCCCGTGGCGTACGGGTGATCGCCGCCGACGACCGACCTGGCCCTTCAGTCGTGGCGTTCGCCGTCGAGCGGTCGATCGAACTGGCCGCCGAGCCGACGCTGGGCGTGCTGATCGACCTGGTCGGTCGGGTCGACGTGGTGATACCCGCGCCGGGGCTGCCCGACGCTCACCCGATCTTTTCCGTCGCAGCCGAGCGGGGCGTCACGGTGGCCGATGAGACCGACCTGGCCCAACACTGGGACACACGGCCGTGCGTGGCCATCACCGGAACCAACGGAAAGACGACAGTGACCACGCTCGTCACCGACATGCTGATCGCGTCGGGCATCCCGGCGGCGGCGGTCGGAAACACCGATGTGCCCCTGGTAGCCGCCATCGACGACCCCGCGATTGCCACGTTCGTCGTGGAGTCGTCGTCGTTCCGGCTCAACCACAGCTGCCGGTTCGCGCCCCGGGTCGCGACGTGGCTCAACTTCGCTCCCGATCACCTCGACATCCATCTCGACCTCGCGACCTACGAGGCGGCCAAGGCGGTGATCTGGTCGCGCCTCGGTTCCGAGGACATCGCCATCGCCAACGCCGACGATCAGGTCGTGATGCGCAACGTCTCGTCGCGCGCCAACGTTGTCACGTTCGGAGCGCGCGAGGGAGCCGACTGGCGGGTCGAGCACGGCATGATCGTCGGGCCCGACGGGGCGCTCATGACGACTGCGGCCCTGGCCCGATCGCTACCCCACGACGTGGCCAACTCCCTCGCTGCCGCGGCGACGGCGTCGGCGGCCGGCGCATCGCTCGCGGCCATCGCACGGGTGCTGGCCGAGCCTCGGGCGCTGCCGCACCGCGTCGCCTTTGTGGCCGAGGCAATGGGTGTGTCCTGGTATGACGACTCCAAAGCCACGGTCCCGCAGGCGACTGCCGCCGCGGTGTCTGGGTTCGACTCGGTCGTGCTGATCGCCGGCGGGCGCAACAAGGGCCTGGACCTCTCGCCGCTCGGCGACCTGAGCGACCGGGTCCGAGCCGTCGTAGCGATCGGCGATTCAGCCGACGACGTGATGGCCGCGTTCGCGGGCCGGCGCCCGGTAGTTCGCGCCGGGTCGATGCGACAGGCAGTCGACGCCGCCGCTCGACTGGCCCGGCCGGGCGATGTGGTCCTGCTGTCGCCGGCGTGCGCCTCGTTCGACTGGTATGCGAACTACGCCGAACGCGGCGACGACTTCTCGCGGCTGGTCCGAGAGCTCGCGGACCGAGCCGGCGGGTACGCCGGCGAGGAAGGAACAAGCGCATGACCTCGACGATCGTCCGACTCGATTCGCGTCGGCGGCCGACCGACGCGGCTCGTGCTCACCCGAAGCGCGACACCGTGCCGAGCCCGTCCCGTGTCCACCCACCCTCGGGCCGACGTTCGGGGCTGTTCGTCGGCATCTTCATGCTCCTGGTGCTGCTCACTCTCATCGGGTTGGTGATGGTGCTGTCCGCATCGGCAGGGGGCTCGGCCGGTGGGGCGTCGGCCTTTGTGGTCGTGCGGCGGCAAGCGATGTGGCTCGGCCTCGGCGGCGTGGCGCTGATGGTCGGACTGCATCTCGATTATCGCGTGTGGCGTCAGTTCGCCCTGCCGGTGTGGCTGATCTCGGTCGGTCTTCTGGTCGCGGTCTTGGTACCGGGCGTCGGTGTACGCATCAACGGTTCGGCCCGGTGGCTGGCCCTCGGTCCGTTGCGCTTCCAACCATCCGAGTTGGCCAAGCTCACCACGATCGTCATCGTCGCCGAGTTGTTGTCGCGGCCCCGACGGTCGATCGACAATCTCCGGCTCACTCTCCTCCCGACCTCGGTCATGACTGGAGTGGTGTGCCTGCTGCTCGTCGTCGAGCCCGACATGGACACAGCGGTGATACTGGCCGGTGCCGTCCTCGCTGTTCTGGCCGCGGCCGGTCTGCGACTCCGGGCGCTGCTCGGACTGCTCACATCGGTTGGCGCCGTCGCTCTCTTCGTGGGCATGAGCGCCGGCTACCGGCGCCAGCGGTTCCAGATCATGCAAGACCCGTGGTCCGACGAGCTCAACAGCGGCTGGCAGACCTTGCAGTCGCTGGTATCGGTGGCCAACGGTGGCGTGACCGGCATGGGGGTGGGCAACGGCCGGGGCAAGTTCGGGTACCTTCCGCTCGCCCACAGCGACTTCATCTTCGCTGTAGTCGCCGAGGAGCTCGGCTTCGTCGGAGCGGCGAGCGTCATCGGCCTCTACGCAGTGCTCGGCGTCCTCGGGCTGCTGGTGGTCATGAGGACCGACGATCCGTTCGGTCGTCTGCTCGTGTCGGGCATCGTGGCCTGGTTGATGCTCCAGGCGTTCGCCAACATCGGTGGGGTGCTCGGCGTGCTTCCCGCCACCGGGGTCGCCCTGCCGTTCCTGTCCGCCGGTGGCAGCGCGCTCATCGCGTCGATGCTGGCCATGGGCGTGGTGCTGAACGTCGCCCGCCATACACGATGAGCGGCTCGTCGCCGTCTCCCGGCCTCGATCGGATAGGTGCCGACGGGGCTGGTGTGCGACGGCAGGGAGTGATCGTCGTCGCCGGTGGCGGCACCGCGGGGCACGTGCTACCCGGTCTGGCCATCGGGCGCGAGCTGGTCGAGCGAGGGTGGGACCGCGCCTCGATCCACTACGTCGGTAGCGAGCGGGGCATCGAGCGGCGGCTCGTGCCCGACGCCGGCTTTCCGCTCACCGTCCTGCCCGGCCGGGGGATCGTCCGGCGGTTCGCCTGGGCCAACGTGGGGGCCGTGGTGGGCCTCGGCCTCGCCGTTCTTCGCGCCGCGGGGTTGATGCGGCGCCTGCGGCCCCGCGCGCTGGTCGCCGTCGGCGGATTCGCGAGCGTCCCGTGCGTCGTGTGGGCGCGCGTCTTGCGGGTCCCGATCGTGGTGGCCGAGCAGAACGCTGTCCCGGGGATGGCGAACCGACTCGCCGGTCGCGTGGCCCGGGCGTGCGCCACGTCGTTCCCCGATACGGCCCTGCCGCGAGCTACCTGGACCGGGAATCCGGTGCGCTCCGAGGTGATCGCCGTCGACCGAGATCGCGATTCGACCACCGCTCGCGCCGCGCTGGGAATCGAGCCGAGCCGGCGTCTGGTCGTCGTGTTCGGGGGATCGCTCGGGGCCCGGCGGATCAACGACGCCGTGGTCGGCGCGCTGCCCGGATGGGCGAACCGTGCGGACCTTGCTGTGCGTCACATCATCGGTGAGCGCGACCACCAGTCGGTGACTGCCGCCATCCCCGACCTGAGCGTCGCGGCGTTGCAGTATCAACCGGTGCGCTACGAGGATGACATGGCGTCGCTGTACGCCGCGGCCGACGCCGTCGTGTGTCGCAGCGGCGCCACCACCGTCGCCGAGCTGGCCGTGGTGGGGTGCCCGGCGATACTCGTACCGTTGCCGGGGGCGCCCGGTGACCATCAGACGGCCAACGCCCGCTCGCTCGTCGATGCGGGCGCCGCGGTGCTCGTCGCCGATGGCGAGCTGACGCCAGCTCGATTGATGGCCGAGGTCGATGCGCTGCTCGCCGACCCCGAGCGGGCGGCCGAGATGGCGGCGGCGGGCCGGCGCCGGGGGCGTCCCGACGCCGCGGAGTGCGTCGCCGATCTGGTCGAGGGGAACCTTCGTGGTTGAGCCGGTCGACCGTTGCGATGTCGATCTGTCGACGCCGCGGCGGATCCACGTCGTGGGTGCCGGTGGTGCTGGCATGAGCGCGATCGCGGCCGTGCTCCGCTGGATGGGTCACCACGTCACCGGAAGCGATCTGAAGGAGTCGCCGAGCACCGAGCGGCTCCGGGCCCTCGGCATCGAGGTGACGATCGGTCACGCCGCTGAGAACGTCGGAAGCGCTGAGGTGCTCACCATCTCGACCGCCATCCCTCCGTCGAACCCTGAGGTGCGTCTGGCGACCGATCTCGGCCTCCCGGTGCTGCGTCGCGCCGACGCCCTCCGGGCCATCTCCATGGAGCGACGGACGGTGGCCGTCGCCGGCACCCACGGCAAGACGACCACGTCGTCGATGCTGGCCTTGATCTGCGTCGAGGCCGGTCTCCGGCCATCGTTCATCATCGGTGGCGATGTGAACGAGATCGGTAGCGGGGCCGCGTGGGACGAAGGCGACTGGTTCATCGTCGAAGCCGACGAGAGCGACGGGACGTTTCTCGCCTTGCCGCGCGTGGCCGCGATCGTGACGAACGTCGAGCCCGACCACCTGGAGCACTGGGGTGGGGTGGCCGCGCTCGAGGCCGCGTTCGGGGACTTCGCGGCATCGACGGTCGGTCCGGTCGTCTGTTGCGCCGACGATCCCGGCGCGGCCGCCCTGGCGGCGACGATCGAGACCGCGATCACCTACGGGACTCTTGCCGGAGCCGACATACGCATCGAGGATCTCCGCCGTCACGGTGACGCAACCGAGTTCGAGCTGGTCGACCGCGGGCGGAGCTTGGGGCGGTTCACGGTGCCGATTCCCGGCGTGCACAACGCGCTCAACGCGGCCGCCGCGGCAGCGATGGCCTTGACCCTCGGCGCTGACGTCGACGCCATCAGGCGGGCGCTGGCGCGATTCGGCGGCGTGGCTCGGCGATTCGAGCGCCGAGGCCAAGAGGCTGGCGTGACGTTCATCGACGACTACGCACACCTGCCATCCGAGGTGCGGGCGGCCCTCGCCGCCGCCCGAGACGGCGAGTGGAAGCGCGTGGTGTGCGTATTCCAGCCGCACCGGTACAGCCGGACCCAAGCCCTCTGGCGTGACTTCGACCAGGCGTTCGTCGATGCCGACCTGGTCGTGGTGACCGACGTGTACGCCTCGAACGAGATGCCCCGTCCCGGGGTGAGCGGCAAGCTCATCGTCGATGCCGTGCTCGACGGCGATCCGTGGAAGCGCGTCGGCTGGTTCCGTCACCGCGAGGAGCTGGTCGACTTCCTGTTCGGGGAACTGCGTCCCGGCGACTTGTGCCTGACCTTGGGGGCGGGTGACCTCACGACGCTTCCCGACGCGCTGATGGCCCGGCTGCGAGACGCGGCGTGAAGGCTGGTGTTGTCGTGACCCCCGACGCCATCGAGGCGGCTGATGCTGTGCTGCGAGCGGGATCGTTGGCCGCGCGCGTCAAGCGCGACCATGCCATCGGCCCTCGTACCACCTATCGGGTCGGGGGCTCGGCGCGACTGTTCGTCGAGGTCGACGACCGGTCGGAGCTGCTCGAATTGGCCGAGGCAGTGGCGATGAGCGGTATCGACGTGCTTGTCGTCGGTCGGGGCTCGAACCTGCTCGTGGCCGACGCGGGGTTCGAGGGAGTGGCCGTGGTGCTGGGCGAGCGGTTCGCGACCGTCACGGTTGCCGGCGCGGCCGTGCGAGCCGGAGCAGCCGCCGCGCTGCCGGTGGTGGCGAGGCGGTCGGTCGCCGCCGGTCTCACCGGATTCGAGTGGGCGGTCGGCGTGCCGGGATCGATCGGCGGGGCAGTGCGCATGAACGCTGGCGGACATGGGTCGGACATGGCGGCGTCGCTCGGTGCCGCGACCGTCGTCGACCTGCGCCGAGGGGTCATCGAGCGCCGGGCGGTCGCCGAACTGGGGCTCGGGTACCGTTGCTCGGCCATCGCCGCTCACGAGATCGTGATCGAGGCCGACCTGGCCCTCGAGCCGGGCCACGCTGTGTCGGGGCGGGCCGAGCTGGCCGATGTCGTCCGGTGGCGGCTGGAGAATCAGCCGGGCGGGCAGAACAGTGGCTCGGTGTTCGCCAACCCGCCCGACGTCTCCGCGGGAGCGCTCATCGACCGGGCCGGCGCCAAGGGCCTCCGTCTGCGCACCGCCCAAGTGTCCTCCAAGCACGCCAACTTCTTCCAAGC
>CAYMJU010000087.1:0-21508 GCA_964390555.1 uncultured Acidimicrobiales bacterium
GGCCCCGAACAGCGCGGCGCCGATGCGTTCGGCGGCCTCTCGCTGCATGGTTGGTGTGACGTGGCTGTAGAGGTTCGAGAACAACGTTGCGTCGGCGTGGCCGAGCCGCTCGGCGGCGACCTTGGGGGCGACACCGCTCGCCAGCATCAGGGTGGCGCTCGTGTGACGCAACCCGTGTGCGGTAAGGCGCGGCAGACGCGCCGCCACACTTGCTCGGGCCAGGGCTTTCGACAGCGTCTGCGGGTGGTAGGGCCCGCCGACGGCCCGCGTGAACACGTAGTCGCTCGCCTCGTAGTCGGTGGTCGCCAGCGCCTCTGCGGCCTGCGTCTTGCGGTGCTGGCGGAGCATGCGCACGAGGTATTCATCGACGTCGACCGTCCGCACGGCGTCGGGCGACTTGCCGCCCGAGCGCACCACCTCGTACCCGAGCACGGTGGCGAACTCGTGCACGCGGACCAGCCGGTGGTCGAGCTCGACGTTGGGCCACCGCAGCGACACCAGCTCACCGATGCGCAGGCCCGAGCCAAGCAGGAACGCCCACACCGCCAGGCGCCGATCGCCTTCGTGCAGGGCCAGGAACTCTCGCGCCTGCTCGGGCGACCAGTGCTGCGGGATCTTCTTCGGGATGCGCGGCGGCGGGATCGACGTCATCGGGTTCACGGTCAGGATTCTCCTAGCGACGGCGTACTTGAGCGCCCCGGCCAGCGGCGCGCGGGCGATCCGCACCGTGTTGGCCGACAGGCTCTTGCCGGTCTTGGCCGCGCCGCCCTTGGTGAGCGCTCGCTGCCACGCGGCGATCGTCTCGGCGTCGAGGTCACGTACCAGCTTCGTCCCGAGGTACGGGCCGATGTAGTGCGTGGCGTAGTGCCGGTAGTCGTACAGGGTCTTGGCCGACAGCAGGCCACCCGTCGAAGCGTCGTCGAGGTACCCGTCGATCAGCTCAGCGACCGTCAACCCCGCCAGGACGGACGACGGGGGTGCGCACTCCTGCTCGGCGAGAAAGGCCGCCCGGGCCCGGGAGGCGTCGGCCGCCGTGGCGAACCCACGCCGCGTGATCTGGTGCCAACGACCGGTCAACAGGTCCTTGTGGGACGACACCTTGAAGTACCAGCCGCCGCGGCGGTCTTGGTACACGCCCTGGAACTTCGGCATCGGGTCACCCCCTTGAGAAGACGGGATCTTCTCAATATCTTCTCACGGGGTTGTGACACTGGCCAGCGATCCGGGTGAAAACGGCCCCTGACAGGGGTTTCGGTCAGCGCGCTCGGAGGGACTCGAACCCCCAACCTTCTGATCCGTAGTCAGATGCTCTATCCAATTGAGCTACGAGCGCAGGGTCTGAAGTGTAGGGGACGAGCCCCAGCACCTAGTTCGCGGAGAGGGCGGGATTCGAACCCGCGGGGGACTTGTGGTCCCCACTCACTTAGCAGGCGAGCGCCTTCGACCTGACTCGGCCACCTCTCCGTGCGTCGTCCGGCAAGCCGGCGTCGGCGACAGAATGGTAGCCGCTGCCGCCCGCTCCGCGGCAGGGTGATTTCGGTTGCGCGGTCCTTCTTCGACGACGTACGAACCCCGACGACGCGTGAGCTCGCGAGACGGCGAGCGCGAAGCGGCGAGCCAGGCGGGTGAATCAGCGCGGAAGGTGAGGGATTCGAACCCTCGGAGAAGCGATGCTCCTCAACGGCTTTCGAGGCCGCCCCATTCGTCCGCTCTGGCAACCTTCCGGCGACGAGGGTAGCAGCCCCGAAACCGGTCAGCCTCGCCGTTCGGCGAAGAAGGTGGTCAGCAGCTCGGCGGCCTCCGACGCCCGGATGCCCGCGGTCACTTCGATCTCATGGTTGAGGCGCGGGTCGGCGCCCAGGTTGTACAGCGAACCCATGGCCCCAGCTTTGAGATCGGTGGCGCCGTAGACGACGCGTCCCACCCGGGCGTTGACCGCGGCCCCGGCGCACATGGCGCACGGCTCCAGCGTCACCACCAACGTGGCGCCGTCGAGCCGCCAGGTGCCGGCGCGCTCCGACGCGTCACGAAACGCCAGTACCTCGGCGTGGGCGGTGGGATCGCCCGTCAGCTCGCGCTCGTTGTGCCGTGAGGCCACGACCTTGCCGTCGATCACCACCACGGCCCCGACAGGCACGTCGCCGTGGCCGATCGCCAGCCGGGCCTCGTCGAGCGCAAGTTGCATCCACTGGTCGAGCGCATCGGGCCCTGCGGTCATGGCTCCTCGGACGGCGGGCGGAACACGAGCTTCAGGTCGCCGAGGCGCACCAGGGTCGCGCTTATCCAGCCTCCCAGCGCGCTGAACCGCTCGTCGAGGACCGAGCCGTCGGCCAAGGCTGCTTCGTCGAGCTCGATCTCGCCCTCGTAGCTGACCTCGATCGCGAAGTGCGGGTCATCCTCGCCGACGTCCCAGATCGTCTCGGCGGTGGCCGATACGCGGTGCAACATGTCGTGGCCGATCGTCGGGCTGTCGTCGGGCAGCAACGACGTCACGTCGCCCGGTGTTGGAGCCTCGGCGAGTCGTTGCACCCGGAACGTGACCTCGGTGAGGATGCGGGGCGCCTCGTCGAGCTCCTCGGTGAGGTACCAGTCCCGATACGCGGTCTGCGCCCACGTCGACCACTCGAGGGTGATGTCGGCGCGCACCCTCGGCGGCAACCCCTCGCCGGGCAGGCCATAGGACGTCTCCCACGTCATGTCCCCGAGAAGGATGTCGGTCTGGAACCGCTCCTCGAAGGCCTGGCGTTCGAGATGTACGCCTTCCTCGAACACGTCGCGGAGGGCGCCGATGGCATCGGTGAAGACGTGGTCGAGCATGAGCGGGGCAGGTTAGTGCGATCATGGGCGGCCATGGACCGCACCGGCTCACCATTCGAACTCGCTCGCGCCGCTGCCGACGTCTTGCTGGCGCGAGGCGGACCGCCGCCGACGGTCGCGGTGGTCCTCGGCTCAGGCTGGAATGACGCCGTCGGCGCTCTCGGCGATGTGCTCGACGAGGTGGCGGTGACCGAGCTGCCGGGCTTCGCGGCGTCGACGGTTCCGGGCCACCACGGCACCGTGCGGCTCACCGCTGCTGGTGACCGAACGCTGCTCGTGTTCCTCGGACGGACCCACCTCTACGAGGGTCACGGACCCGACGCCGTCGTCCACGGCGTGCGCACGGCGGTGCTCGCCGGGTGCGCCACGGTGCTGCTCACCAACGCCGCCGGATCGGTGAACGCCGACTTCGGAGTTGGCACGCCGGTCCTCATCCGGGACCACCTGAACCTCACCGGCCAGGCGCCGCTGATGGGCGCGGCTCCGCCGGCACCGTTCGCGGGCCGGTTCACAGACCTGACCGACGCCTACTCGCCGCGACTTCGAGCTCTCGCCCGGCGCGTCGACCCCGGCGCGGGCGAGGGGGTGTATGCGGGCTTCCACGGCCCGAACTACGAGACGCCGGCGGAGGTCCAGATGGCGAAGACCCTCGGCGCCGACCTGGTCGGCATGTCGACGGTGCTCGAGGTCATCGCCGGCCGGCACCTGGGCGCCGAGGTCATGGCGACATCGCTGGTCACCAACTTGGCTGCGGGCATCGCGTCCGAGCCGCTGTCCCACGACGAGGTCGTGGCGGCTGGCCGCGCCGCCGGACCCCGAGTCGCCGCGTTGCTTCGCGGCGTCATCGACCGGCTCGACGAGGTCGGCTGATGGCCCTCCCCGAACGGGGGCGCGAGCACGACGACGTCATCGCGGCACTGGGGGCCATGCGCGAGGGCGACGCTCGCTGGCAGGACGGGAGAACGTTCGGGCTCGTCTACGACGCGGGGGCCGAGGTGCAACGTGTCGCCGAGGCCGCCGCGCTCATGTACCTCCACGAAAACGCCCTGAATCCCGGGGCCTTCCCGAGCCTGGGCCGCATACAACGCGGCGTCTGTTCGGCCATGGCGGACTTGCTCAGCGAACCCGACGCGGCCGGCTTCATGACGTCGGGCGGAACCGAGAGCATCATGATGGCCGTCAAGGCCGCCCGCGAACGCGGCCGCCGCCGGGGCGTCGATCGAGGCCACATCGTCGTCGCCGAGTCGGCTCACGTCGCCCACCACAAGGCGGCGTACGACTTGGGGCTCGACGTGACCACCGTGACAGTCGCGCCCGACTGGCGAGCCGACGTCGATGCGATGGCCTCGGCGGTTCATGATCGCACCGTGCTGGTCGTGGGCAGCGCGCCGCAGTACCCCCAGGGCGTGATCGACCCGATCCCCGAGCTCGCCGCCATCGCCGCGGCGGCCGGCGCCACCATGCACGTCGATGCGTGCATGGGCGGGTTCGTCCTGCCGTTCATGGAACGGCTCGGCGAGCCGGTTCCGCCTTGGGACTTCCGAGTTCGCGGCGTGACCAGCATCTCGCTCGATGTGCACAAACTCGGTTACGCCCCGAAGGGCGCCTCGATCATCCTCCACCGCACCAAGGAGCTCCGCCAGGACCAGGTGTTCGAGTTCGACGGCTGGCTCGGCGGCTACTACGCCTCGCCCAACATGCAGGGCACCCGATCGGGAGCACCGATGGCCGCGGCCTGGGCGGTGATGCAACGACTGGGCATCGACGGCTATTGCCAGCTCACGGCGGTGACACTCGAGGCCGCGCGGCGGATCCGCGCCGGCATCGACGCCATTGACGGGATCGAGATCGTCGGTATCCCCGACGCCCACCTTCACGCCATCACGGCCTGCCCCGGATCGGACCTGGACATCTTCGCCGTCGGCGATGCCATGTCGGCCCGAGGCTGGGTCCACGACCGCCAGTCCCGACCCGACTCGCTGCACGCGACGGTCAGCGCCGGCAACGCCCCGGTCGTCGATGAGTACCTCGCCGACCTGGCGACGTGCGTCGGCGCGAGCCGAGGCGCTACCGTCGAGGACCGATCAACCAACTACGCCCGTTCGGACCGAGCGGGCTGAGGAGAACCCATGGCGCGCATCCCGCTCCCTGACGGCGGCGAAATCGGCGCCGCGTTCAGCCTGTCACCGGTCCTGGCCAAGGGCGCCGCGGCGTACTCGATGGCGGTCTACGAGCACGCTCGCATCCCCGTCCGGACGCGCGAATTGATGCGGATGCGGGTGGCGCAGCTCAACCAGTGCGAGATATGAACTGACGCCCGAGCCTCGCAGTTGGCGGGGCAAGAGGAGCTCTACGCGGCGGTTGCCGACTACGCCACGACGCCTCTGTACACCGATTCCGAACGGCTCGCGGTCGAGTACGCCGAGCGGTTCGCCGTGGCCCACACCGGCCTCGACCAGGAGTTCTACGACCGGTTGCTCGTTCACTACACCCCCGAGCAGGTGGTCGACATGACACTCGCCATCGGCAGCTGGGTGGCCCTCGGCCGGTTCAACACCGTCCTCGACCTCCACGTCGCCTGTCCCCTGGTTCTGTAGCCGCGCTCGCGCGGCCCGCGACCGAACTCCGGGTACCGAGGTCGTCAGAAACACGGGAGGGCGGGCGAGAGCCACAGTGGCTCCGAGACCCTTGCGAGCCCCGGTTGCGATGCGTTGGAGGGAGTTGTGACCCTCGCCCGTATCCCCGTTTGTCGACCGCCGGGGGCGATACCGGCGGCTACCCCTTACATCGGCACCACCCCGAAGACCTTGAGCCCAAATCGGGTCCGCGACGGCGATACTCGGGGGCGTGTTCCTCGGTGACGATCTGATCACGTGGTTGTTGCTCGCCATGGGTGGTGCCATGGCCGTGGGCAACCTGGCGGCTCTGCTACGGCCGCCCGAAGAGCCCCGCAGCGACGGCGATCTGGACCGCGCTCCGATGGTTCGGTCGGTCGTCTTCATCGTGCTCGGGACTCTTGCGGCCGTGTGGGCGCTCGGCAGTCTGATCGCCTGACGTACTCGTCGGGCCTGGCTCGACGTCAACCTTCGGGCAGCGCGGCCTCGAAGTCGTCGTCGGTCACGGTGTCGCGGATCGTGGTGGCCACGAGCGTCTCGACGAGGTTGCCATGGTCCATGACCGATTCGGAGAGGGCGCCGGTCTCGGCATCGAAGCAGAAGCGCGCCGATGTACCCCAGGGAAAGAAATCAGCCGACACCGCGGCGACTACGTCGTAGCAGCCGGGGCCGCCGTCGGCGAGGTGGTACAGGGGCGGCGAGCCGATGAAGTAGATCGAACGAGTGCGTTGTTCGGCGCGGATGCGATCTTCGTAGGCCGTCACCGCTTCGGTCGCGACGCACTGCGCGTCGTCGGACTGGGGCGCGGCCGCGTCGCAGTTGACGAGTTGGCCGCCGACGACTCCACTGACCGAGCCGAGCAGTCCGTAGAGGCGATCGGGGGGGCGCTGCACCAGCGTGGCGATCGATTCGAGCTGCTCGCCGTCGGGCCGCTCACGAACGAAGCTCCACTCGACGACCAGGTCGGCGGTCCGGTAGCGGAACCAGGCATCGAGGAACTCGTCGACGAGCCGCGCCTGGTCCGCGGCGTCCGCGACAGCTGGATCGACCGTGATGCTCGCTGAGCCCGGCCGGTCAGCCCCTGCGTCGTCGTCGGTCACCAGGCAAAGTGCCGTTCCGATGGCGATGCCGACGAGCACGCCGATCGTGCCGAACAGCCATCGCTGCCGCGAGTCGTTCGGAGCAGACGACGTCGCGGACTCGACAGGGTCGGTCACCGGACCATCCGATGGACCGATACTGCGTAGTCGCCGCCGGCGAACGGTTGGCCGTCCCAGGTCGCCCACCGTTGTTCGAGCTCGAGGCCGGCAGCGCTGGCGTAGTGGTCGTATGCGTCGAGGTCGAGACCGCGCCCGAGCTGGAACCCCGCGATCAGACTCCCATCCGACTCAAGGTGGTCGGCCATGCGGGCGACCACGGTCTGCTCGGTTCCGGGAGCGAGGAAGATCATCACGTTGCCGGCCGCCACGACGACGTCGAATCGCCGACGCTCGTCAGTGGCCCCACGCAGGTCGAGTTGGGCCAGGTCGACGAGCGTCCACGCAAGATCCGGGGCGTTGGCCCGCGCTTGGTCGAGCATGCCGGGGTCGAGATCGGCGCCAGCGACCGTCACCCCACGGCGAGCGAGTTCGATGGCGACCCGACCGGTCCCGCACCCGGCATCGAGCACCGATGAGGGGGCGAAGCCCATGACGAAGTCGGCCTCGCCGTGGGGGTTCTGGCCCGCGGCTTCCATCGCCCGCCAGCGCGCGTCGTAGGCGTCGCCGCGAGGCGCGGCGGTGCCGACCCAGCGAGTGTCGGGCACTACGACACCTCGGACCCGTAGACGAGTGGGACTTCGAGGTCGTCCCCTGCTGCAACCGTGACCGACACCTCGGCCGGCGTGCCGTCGAGGGCGGGGATCGGTCCGCCGCTGACGATCCATGCGCCGGGATCGAGGTCGATGCGGTATTCGCCGGCGCTGTCGGTGATGGTGCGCCGCGGCTCGGCGGCCGGGTCGGTGGCGTGACGCGCCTCGATCGGGGCGCCGACGACAGGCTGGGGCTCACACGCCGGGGCGGCCGGATCGGTTTCGGCGCACAGCTCGGCGGTCACCACGCCCGAGACGGTGCCGGTGGGTGAGTCGTCGCCGCCCGAGCAGCCCACGGCGAGCATCATCACCACTAACATCCCGGCACTGGTTCGTCGCACGGCTGTCACCATACCGGCCGGCGTCAGCTCGATGAGTCCAATGGAGGCGTCGTGAAAGAGTTGGTCTATACCAGGCTGCTACTTCCAGCGGTCGAGCGCTTTGCGTCTAAGCCGGCGTTCGTCGACCACGGAACGAGCCACACCTTCGAGACCCATCTCGACCGGGTCGCGCGGGCGTCGAGCGCCATTCAGGGCGAGCTCGGGGTTGGCGCCACCGACCGGTTCGCCGTGATGGCGTTGAACAGTCGCAGCTACCTCGAGCTGTACCACGCGGCATTCTGCGGTGCCGGCGTGATCAACCCCTTGAACCTGCGCCTGGCCCCTCGCGAGCTGGCCTACATCCTCGCCGACTCGGGCACCAAGGTCTGCTTCACCGATGCCACTTTCGCGCCGCTGATCGACGCCGTGCGCGCCGACGCCGGGATCGAGCGGGTGGTCCTCGTCGGTGGCGGCGATGTGCCTCACGACCTGCGTTACGACGATCTGGTGGCGGCCGCCGATCCCCAGCTTCCCGCCGAGCCCGACGAGTCGAGCCCGGTGATCCTCATGTACACCGGGGGGACCACGGGGCTGCCCAAGGGAGTCCTGCTCGACCAGCGGGCCGAGATGCTCAACCTGTACCACGTGTGGATGCTCTGGGACCTCGCCGACGACGCGGTGTTCCTCCACCAGACCCCGATGTTCCACGCCGCGTCGATGGCGGGCATCCTCGGCGCTCCGGCCGTCGGCGGCGTGTCGACGTTCGTGCCGATGTTCGAGCCGGGATCGGTGCTCGACACGATCGAGGCCCAGGGGGTGACGATGACGGTCATGGTCCCGACCATGATCGGCATGATGCTCGCTCATCCCGCGTACTCCCCCGAGCGGCTGGGCAGCCTGACGACGCTCACCTATGGGGCGTCGCCGATGCCCCAGGCCATCCTCGACCGGGTGCTCGCCGACCTGCCCGACGTAGCCATCTACCAGGGTTACGGCATGACCGAGGCCTCGGCGGTCCTCACGATCCTCGGAGCCGAGGAGCACCGCGCCGGTGGTCCCCGCCTCCGGTCGGCGGGCCGGCCGGTTCCGGGCGTCGTGCTCCAGATCCAGGACGAGCAGGGTGACCCGGTCCCCCTCGGCGAGACCGGCGAGGTGTGCGCCCAAGCCGGCAACTTCATGATCGAGTACTGGAACAACCCCGAGGCCACCGCCGAGGTGTTCCGGGGCGGTTGGTACCACACCGGCGACGCCGGAATGATCGACGAGGGCGGTTACCTGTTCCTTGTCGACCGGGTGAAGGACATGATCGTGACCGGCGGCGAGAACGTGTACAGCGTCGAGGTCGAGAACGCCCTTTCCACCCATGTCGCGGTCCTGCAAGCAGCGGTGATCGGTATCCCGTCGGAGCAATGGGGCGAGGCCGTGCACGCCATCGTCGTGCTGAAGGAGGGGCTCGAGGCGACCGCCGACGAGCTCATCACCCACTGCCGCGAGTTCATCGCCGGCTACAAGATCCCGAAGTCGGTCGAGTTCCGCGCCGAGCCTCTCCCCCTCTCGGGGGCGATGAAGGTCCTGAAGCGCGAGCTACGGGCCCCCTACTGGGAAGGCCGCGACCGCGCCGTCAACTGATCGCAACGCGATCAGAGGTAGTCGGCGAGCGCCTCGATCATCTGGGCTTTGCCGCGAGCGCCCACCATGCGGGTGTCGGCCTCGCCGTCTTTGAAGACGATCATGGTGGGAATGCTCATCACCGCGAAGCGGCGAGCGATCTCGGGGGCCTCGTCGACGTTCAACTTTGCGATGGTGATCTTGCCCGCTTGTTCCGCGGCGATCTCTTCGAGGATCGGGGCGATGGCTCGGCACGGCCCGCACCATTCGGCCCAGAAGTCGACGAGGACCGGCTCCGAGGCGCTGTTGATGACCTCGTCGAACGTGGCGTCGGTCAGGGTGGTGATGGCTCCGGCCATGGGTGTCCCTTTCGGTGATCGGCCCACCGGGGCCGGCAGTGAGAACGTCGGACGGGTGAAGGCTATTCCCCCGGCGAGTGGTGCTGACTCTCGAGCCAGCGCTCGGCGTCGATGGCGGCCTGGCATCCCGACCCGGCGGCGGTGACGGCCTGGCGGTAGACGTCGTCTTGCACGTCACCACAGGCGAACACCCCCTCGACGTCGGTCCTGGTGGTACCGGGTTGGGTGATCAGGTAGCCGCTGTCCTTCATCGCCAGTTGGCCGACGAACACGTCGGTGTTGGGCCGATGGCCGATCGCAACGAACACACCGGTGACGTCGAGTGATCGAAGCTCGCCGGTGACGGTGTCGCGCAGCACCGCGCCGGCCAGGCTGTCGTCGCCGACGAGCTCGGCGACCTCGCTGTTCCAGGCGAAGGAGATCTTGGGGTTGGCGAACGCCCGGTCCTGCATGATCTTGGACGCCCGCAGTTCGGAGCGGCGATGCACGATCGTCACATTGTCCGCGAATTTGGTGAGGAATATCGCTTCCTCCATCGCCGAGTCGCCGCCCCCGACCACGGCGATGCGCTGACCTCGGAAGAAGAACCCGTCGCAGGTGGCACACGTCGACACACCGTGGCCGATCAGCCGGTTCTCGTTCGGGAGATTCAACAGGAGCGACTGTGCACCGGTGGCCACGATCACCGCGTTGGCCCGGTGGGTCGGCTCAGGAGCTTGCGGGTCGCCGACCCACACACCGAAAGGCCGAGCCGACAGGTCGACGCGGCTGGCCTTGACGGTGTGGATCTCGGTGCCGAATCGCTCGGCCTGCTCCCGGAAGCCCGACATGAGATCGGGCCCCATCACCCCTTCGGGGAAGCCGGGGAAATTCTCGACTTCGGTCGTGAGCATGAGCTGGCCGCCGGGTTGGTCGCTCGTCGATGACGGCTCGCCTTCGAGCATCAGCGGGGCGAGGTTGGCCCGGGCCGTATAGATCGCCGCAGTGAGCCCGGCGGGGCCCGAGCCGATGATGATGACGTCGCGGACGTCGCTTGCCATGTCGGTCACGAACCTTTCGGGGGTTGCTGTGGATCAGCGATCGGGGTCGGGATGCGCGGCTGCCTTACGGAGCAGGACCACGCCCACGATCGTCAACACCAACCCCCACACCAGATATGCCCAGTAGATCTGCGAGGCGATCTCGTCGGACAGCTCGGCGCTCACCCGGAACAGCGCCACAAGGAGCAGCACCAAGGCCAGCCCACCAAGGATGGTGAGCGCCACGCCGTACACCAGCACGCGGGTGGCGAACACCGCCCGACGGGTCGTCTTGGAACGCACGCCGTCGATGCGGTCGACGATCTGGTCGGCGACCCGGGCCGGCCAGTCGGAGCGGTCAAAATCCGCTGGCGTCGTGGGCGTCGCGGGACGGAACGGCTCGTCTGCCATGGGGCGAGAGCCTATCCTCGCGGCGCCTCAGCCCCCCGAGTCGAGGGGAACAGTCGCGAATCGGCTGCAGTCGCTCGCGCGCAACACCAGCAGACGCAGCACCCCGTCATCCTCGAAGGTGACGAGCACCACCGGCTGACCGGCAAGGGTGGCGGTGGCGACGCGAACCGCTGGTTCGGCGAGATCGGTGCCACAGGTCGAGAGGGTCTGGTCGAGCGACTCGGCGCCTACAGATGGTGCCGCGAATGCTTCGTCGGCGGCGTCGCCAAGGGATCTGGCGGCGGCCCCCAGCTCGTCGAGGGAGGCGAACTCGCCGAGATCGGGCGGGGTGAGACCACCGCTCCCAGCCGCGTCGAATTCCGGCCCGAGCTCGCCACCGTCGGACTGGTCCTGGCCCGCGGCGGGAACTGCGGTCGACGTCGTGTCGGCGCCGTCGGCGGGTGTGAGAAGGCGGCCATCGTCCGCCTCGGCGGCCAGCGAATCGGCGGCAACGGCCGACTCGAGGAGAGCCGTGGCCGTGGGCTCGTCGGCCGCCGAGAGGTCGCCGCCGCCATCATCGCCGGCGCTGTCGAAGCTGCCGGTGACCCCGATGGCCGCGATCACTGCCGCGGCCGCGGCGACTCCCACGGCGTATCGGGTCCCGAACCACGGCCGCCGTCGCGACCGTTCAGCGGCGAGATCGACGGGACGGCCGATCGTCGAGCCCCGCTCGGCGTCGAAGGCGGCCAAAGCCGCGGTCAGGTTGGCCTCGCGATGGTCGTCGGTCACCGATACCGGGGCGGCGAGGAGGTCGCGCACGGCGCGCAGCGCGGCCATCCGGTCGAGGAGCCCGGGATCGGCCTCGACCCGGGCGATCTCGGCCGCGGTGCAAGCACCGTCGAGATAGGCCGAGGCCAGCTCGAGGTCATCGCCCGACTCGATGTCGGCGTCAGGGAAGTCGTCGTGGGTCATGTTCGTAGTTCCGGTCCTGAACTTGGACGTTGTTGGCCCGCGTTCTGGTTCCCGTCGAGTGGTTCGAGCATCCGGGCCAAGGCGGCGCGTCCCCGGGCGATCCGGGAGCGCACGGTGCCCGGGGGGATGCCGAGGGTCGCGGCGATATCGGCGTAGTCCGCTCCGAGCACGTCGCGCAGCACGACGGGCGCCCGGAACTCCTCGGGCAGGGCGGCCAGAGCATCGTCGAGGCTCAGCCGGTTGGACACGGTGACGTCGAGAGGCGGTGCGTCGTCGGTGCCGTCGGCGGTGGGGACGCCGTCGGGCATGTTCGGCGTGGGCCGGCGACCGCGCCGGCGCAGCTCGTCGAGGCAGGCGTTGGTCGCCACTCGATACGACCAGGTCGAAAAGGCCGCCCGGCCGTCGAATCGGGCCAACCCCCTCACGATGGCGATCAGGGCCTCTTGCGTTGCATCCTGCGCGTCGGCGTCGTTGCCGGCCAGGCGACGACACACGGCGTAGATCCGATCATGGTGGCGGCGCAACAGGCGATCGAGCGCCGTGCGATCACCAGCCTGCGCGGCGGCGATCAGCGTCTGGTCATCGGTGGCACCGAGATCGGTCGGCATGGTCCGGACCGGTCGGTCAGGCCGGCACCTGATAGACGACGGCCATCACCCGGGGGCCGCCGTGGCTGCCGATGACCGGACCGATCGTGGTGATCGAGATCGATTCCGTGTCGACCACGCCGTTGAACATGGCGATGAAGTCGTCCAGGTCCGGTGACTGGCCCTGGCAGAGCGAGAGGTGCTCGACCGCTGGTTCGGCGGCGACCTTGTCGCGGAGCCACTGAAGGGCCTTGCGGCGCGTGCGCTGGCGGCCGGCTTCCTCGACGGCGCCGCTGCTCAGGTCGAGTACCGGCTTGATCGACAACATGGTGCCGAGCAAGGCCTGGGCCCCACCGATGCGACCGCCCTTCTTGAGGTTCTCGAGGGTGTCGAGCGCGCCGTACATGCGGGTGCGGCTTCGGCGGTCGGCCACCAGTGCCGCTAGATCGGCTGACGACGCTCCATTCGCTGCGGCTTCGGCAGCCTGGACGACGATCGTGCCCAGACCGGCCGACAGTGAGGTCGAGTCGTGCACGGCCACCTCGATATCGCCGGCCACCGCGGCCGCCGCCGTCTGCGCCGACTGCATGGTGGCGGACAACGCCGAGGACAGGTTGATGACACACACCCCGCTGGCACCTTCGGCGACGACCTTGCGGTACGCGGCTTCGAACGCGCCCGGTGACGGTGCCGCGGTCTGCGGCAGTTCCGGGCGCTCGGCCATGAGCCGGTAGAAGTCATCGACGCTCAGCTCGGATCGATCGACGAACTCGTCGTCGCCGAAGCGGATGGTGAGAGGAACGACCTCGATGCCGTGAGCGGCCACGACGTCGGCGGGAAGATCGCACGCGCTGTCGGTGACGATGCGGATGGTCATTGGCTCTCCGAGGGATCTGGGGCCTGGGCGGCGGCGCCGACGACGGTGCCAGTGAGATGAGAGGCTACTTCGGACTCCTCGTCAACGGTGGCGCTCCCGGGCCCGTCGGGCCCAGCGGCCGCAGCGGCGCGCTTGTCTCGGCGGCCCCGGCGAATCTCCCGGCCCCACCACAAGGACAAGAACACGATCGCCAGCGCGGAGATGATCAGCCCGACACCGGACACGACCGTCGATCGCACCACCACCTGCGAGTCGTCGAGTTGATAGCGCTGGTCCGGGGACAGGATCTCGATCTCGAGCGTGGCGCCGCCCGCTGATCGGCTCCGTACCCGAATGGGCACCGTCGTCGGACCAGACGCGTCGAGTGTGACAATCCGCTCCCGGCCGTCGGGGAAGTCGAGCTTCTCGCTCGCGAACCTCACCAGAACCGTGGCCGGGGCATCCTGGTCGTTGGTGAACTCCAACTCGAGGACGGTCTCCCGTGCGGTCAGGTTGATCGTCTCGCCGTCGGGCCCTCCGATGCCGGTCAGTCCGTCGATTATCTCGTCGATGATGGCGCCCAGGTAAGCGTCACGCCTGTCGGCGTCGAGCTCGTCGCTGGTGCTCAAGTGAATCAATGCGTCGAGCTCTACCGCGGTCTCGGGGCGGTCCATCACCTCGAGGTAGCTCGTGATGGCGATCCGCGCCTCGTCGAGCGCGGACGTCACGTCGGGCAGCGACGGCGCCGGGATCGGGTCGAGCTCGCGGGTCAGCACCGGGCTCTCGGCATCGGTGGGGTCGGAGCGGGCCGGGTTCAGACCGACGATCTCGGCGGTCGTCACGCCGCTGAGCATTGCGGGGCCACCGTCGGGCCTGGCGTCGAGGGCTTCGAGGTAGGCGTCGAGCACCGTGTCGGGCAGTGGTTGCTCGGGCCACATGACGACTGCGCCGCGCTCGACGCCAGGACTGTCGAGGTACAGCACGGCGAGATCGGCGATGAGGTGATGGACGGCGAGCTCCGGGTCGTCGGGGGCATCGAGGTACGCAGCCAGCTCCTGGTCGATCTGAGCGCCATCGACGACACCTCGACTGGCCCCCGAGCGGAGGACGACTTCGAACGGCTGGGTGAGGGTTCGGTCGAACACGTCGATGTCGAGCTCGTCGAGGCGCCGCTCGTCGGCGATGATGCGCTCGACGCCGATGTCGGTCAGGTGCTCGAGAGCGAGCTCGTCAAGGGTGGGCGCGGCGATCCAGGTCGACAGCGTGGATGTGACGCCGAGAGCCTGATCGATGGTGACCCGGCCCAGATCGATCTCGGTGTCGAACCGCGGGGTCTGACCCGACCGGATCCAGCGGACGGGGTCGAGAGCCACGAACGGCGAGGCGAGCACCTCGCGGGTCGCGACTCCACCGCGGAGCCGGTCGAGGATGTCGTCGTGGTCGGCCGAGCCTGACCTGGAAAGCGCCCACAGCGTCTCGGGACGAGGTAGCAGCGACACCGCCGGAGCGGGCGTGCGCTCGAGGCTGGCCGCGATCGATGTCAGTCGCGACTCGTCCGCCGCGTCGATGCTCACCGACCCGTCGGGACCGCTCGCGAGCGGGGCCGAGAACGGCACGATCGTCGCGACACGCAACGGGAAGGTCCCGGGCTCGGTCGGCAAGGCGATCAGGAACGTGACGAGCTGCTGGGATTCGTCGTCGCCTTCGGCGGTCACCTCGACCACGACCGGGTGAACACCCCCCGACTCCGAGATGGTGATCCCGTCGGGTGATTGGGTCGCGATGGTTACGGTCGTGATGCCGCTCGGTGAGGTGATCGTGTCGATCGGCACCGCCGCTGGCGTCAGGAGCCGCCGGCCGCTCGGATCGCCAGCCAGGGCATTCCAGTACGTGGACCGGGAACCGACTCTCTCGTACACCTCGACGGTCAGAAGCGATCCGGGCTCGGCGTCGAGGATGACCGCCAGCTCGAACGTCTCGCCGGGTCGCACGAACGTGGTCTGGGAAACCACGTCGGGCGGTCGCCGGGAGCCCGGGGACTGCTCCTGGCCCCCTGCGGCGATCGGATCGAGCGCCATCGCGACCACGACGGCAGCGACCACCGATCGAACTAGCGAGCGCCGGCTCACGGCCACGACCGGGGCGGCGAGTCGCTCGGGTGCACCAAAGGAGAGCGCGACAGGTCGGGTCGAGCTTCGAGGTCGAGTCGGAGAACGGCGAGCCGGGTCGGCTGAGGGACGAAGCCGCTCGACTCGTAGAGCGCGAGCGCCGCCTCGTTGTGGAGCTGCGTGTTGACGAGCATCGTGCGGGCCCGCCGCCGCTGGGACCACCAGATCGCGTCGTCGACGAGCGCCCGCCCGATGCCCAGCCCGTGGTGACCCGGGTCGACCGCGAGCCGCTGTAGGTAGGCGCCACCGTTCTGCGCTCCGGTGATCGAGTAGCCGACAACGGTCCCGCCGACCTGGGCCACGCGGTAGCGAACGCAACTCGTCGCCGTGAGCGCCTCGACCAGGGCCGGGTGATCGAGACGCCAGAAGCTCTCGAACGCGCAGCCGTCGAGCTCGAGCACGCGAGCCGTGTCGGCGGACCTTCCTGGTCGACCGACGACGGTGACGCCGGCCCGGCAGTGCGGGCTACGGGCCGTCAGATGCTGTCCGTGGGGACCGGCATCGAGGTCGCGGGCGAGCACGTGGAGCTCTTCGATCGGCTCGAAACCATGGGCGAGGAACGGGGCTTGTTCGAGAGGCCCGAGGGCGGACGTGATCACCGACGTGACGCCGCGTGACCGAAACGTGTTCGCCGCCCTCGCCACCGACGTGCTGTGACGAAGTGCCAGCGGTGCGAGCGGCGCGAGGTAGCCGACCGTGGGGTCGCCCCGCCACGGCCCGGTTCGGAACCGCAGACCGTCGACGCGAACGACGTCGAGCGCGGCGGTCGCGCGGCGAGACGATCGGGACAGTCGGCGCCACGGCATATCGAGTAACCGAGGCTACTGGGCCAGCGAGCGCGCCGGAGGTCGCCGCGGCGCGAGCGTCGTCGCCGGCCGGAGCCGGGATGCGCCTTGTACAGTCCGGACGTGACGCTGTTGCTCTGCACCCACGAGCGCTTCGTCGACCACGATCCCGGCCGAGGGCACCCGGAGCGTCCCGCTCGGCTCACCGCCGTGCTCGACGGAATCGCCGCCGCGGGGCTGGCCGACGCGACCACGCCGATCGCCCCCCGACCGGCGACGCTGACCGAGCTGCTGGCGGTGCACGACGGCTCCCTGCTCGACCGTCTCCAGAGGATCGACGAACGCGGGGGTGGCCGGATCGACGCTGACACCGTGATGAACCCGGCGTCACTCGAGGCGGCGCGCCTCGCCGCCGGCGCGGGACTGGTGTGCATCGACGCTCTCGACGCCGGCTCGGCCGACGCGGCGTTCTGTGCGGTCCGCCCGCCCGGACACCACGCCAGCGCCACGACCGCGATGGGGTTCTGCCTCTTGAACAACGTCGCTGTCGCTGCCCGCCATCTGGCCGACCGGGGCGAGCGAGTGGCGATCGTCGACATCGACGCCCACCACGGCAACGGAACTCAGGACGTCTTCTACGCCGACGGACGGGTGTTGTTCGTCTCGTTGCACGAGTGGCCGCAGTACCCCGGAACCGGTCCGGCCCACGAGACCGGTACCGGGGCTGGGATCGGCGCCACCGTCAACGTCCCGCTACCGGCCGGGTCCGAGGGCGACACCTATCGCGCTGCGTTCGACGAGATCGTGGGGCCGGCCATCGAGCAGTTCAACACCACCTGGCTGCTGGTATCGGCCGGTTTCGACGCCCACCGGGCCGATCCGATCACCGACATGGGACTGTCCGCCGGTGACTACGGCGACCTGATCGCCCGGTTGGCGCGGCTGGTCCCCGCCGGCCGGCGTCTCGTGTTCCTCGAGGGCGGTTACGACCTCGATGCGCTCGGACGTTCGGCCGCGGCGACCGTAGGCGCGCTCGTGGGCCAACCCCACGTGCCCGAGCCGCTCACCACCGGGGGCCGGGGTTTGGTCGCGGTTCGCGCCGCGGCGCGCGTCCGTTCCACGGTCTCCTAGCAGTGAACGCGGAAGCGCTCGCCCGCGATCAGGTGCTCGGGCTCGTCGTTCCGCTGGCCGAGCGCTTTGCCGCCGCCGGGCACCGGTTGTACCTGGTCGGCGGGCTCGTCCGTGACCTCGAGCTCGGACTCGCCGTCGAGGCCCTGGACATCGACTGCACCACCGACGCTCGGCCCGACGAGATCCTCGCCATCGTCGAGCCGTGGGCTCACGCGGTGTGGACCCAGGGCGCCCGCTTCGGCACGATCGGTGCCCACCGCGACGGTCGGGTCTATGAGATCACAACCCACCGGTCCGAGGTGTACCTGCACGACTCGCGCAAACCCGTGGTGCGGTTCTCCGATCGGCTCGACGACGATCTCGTGCGGCGCGACTTCACCGTCAACGCCATGGCGATCGATCCCTTCGACGGCACGTTGATCGATCCCTTCGACGGGCGCGGCGACCTGGCCCGCCGGGTCCTGCGAACGCCGCTCGAGCCCGACATATCGTTCACCGAGGACCCCCTGCGGATGATCCGGGCCGCCCGCTTCCACGCCGCCCACGACCTGACTCCCACGTCCGACTTGCTGGCCTCGATCGGCCGCCTGCACGATCGCCTATCGATCGTCTCGATCGAGCGGGTCCGCGACGAGCTCGACAAGCTGCTCGCCCTGCCCGCGGCGAGCCGGGGACTGGTCATGCTGGCCGACCTGGGCGTGCTCGGAGTCGTCCTGCCGGTGAGCGGTTCCTCTCCTCCGCTCGCGTTGATCGACGGGTGCGAGCACCGGGGCGCCCGGCGGTTGGCGATCCTGGCCCACCTGCTCGAACCGGCGGACCCGACCCGGGTCGCCCGACGCCTCAAGCACTCCAACGCCACGACCTCCGATGTCAGGCGGATCGGCCGCGGGATAGCGGCGCTCGGCGCTCCCGGCGCGGACTGGTCCGCCGAAGCCCTTCGGCGGCTGGTGACCACACTGGCCCCAACACTTGGGGCGGACCTAGACGATCTGTTCGCCGCCGCCGCGGCCCGATGGGCCCACGACCCGATGTCTTCGGTCGCGGTCGCCGCCGCCGCGGGCCAGCTACGGGCTCTGGCCGCAGTCGAGGACCTGACCGACCTCACGCCCCACCTCGACGGCGAAGATGTCAAACGGCTGCTCGGGCTGTCCGAGGGTCCCGAGATCGGCCTCGCGCTGGCCCACCTGGTCGAGCGCCGGTTGCGGGACGGACCGGCCACCCGCGCCGACGAGGAGCGCTACCTCCTCGAGCTGTGAGTCGGCGTCACTTGCCTTCGCGCCGGCCGCGGATGATCACGGCATCAGGCAGCAGTGCCCCGGGGTCGGCCGGTTCGGGCTCGAGAAGCGTGTCGACGCGGAAGTTGGCTCTGGTCAAGGCGCTGAACACGTCCGAGATGCGGTACCGGATGTCCGTGGGGCTGCCGGATGTCGCCGGCGTGTCCGAGTGATAGCGGGCGACCAGACGGGTCGGGTCGAGCGGATCGCATTGCTGGGCGACCGGGTGGGGGAGGCTCATCAGGAACACCGAGTCGGGCTTGAGCACCCGATGAACCTGGCGGAACAACCGGTCGAGGTCGTCGGTGCGAGTGATCTCGAAGACGCTGACGGCCAGGTCGAAGGTCTCGGCCCGCAGGAAGGCCAGGTCGGCGAGATCAGCGTTGTGGAATTCGATCCGCACCTCTTGGGCCTCGGACAGCTCGCGGGCCATCTGGAGTTGTGCGGTATCGGTGTCGACGGCGACGACCTTGGCGCCGGCGCGGGCCATGGCGACCGAGCTGTTCCCGCACCCGCAGCCGAGATCGAGGATCCGGCGGCCGGTCAGGTCGCCGAGCAGTCGCCGGTCCAGCCCGTCGGGCATGCCGGGCGCCAGTTCGACGCGGTCGATCGGTCGAAGTCGCCCTCGAGGTCCCCAGGTCGTGTACCTCTGCACCGCACCAGTCTGGCGCGCCGGCCGCTCTACGCTGTGGACCGTGAAACTCGGCCTGGCCCAGGCGCGCCACAGCGCTCCCGGCGTGATCGACTACCGGCTGGCCCGCCAGTCGGTGCTCGACCGCTTTGCCCGCGGCGAAGTGGCGCGTTCGGAAGTCTGTGACGCCCACACCGAGTTGCGCCGCAACGCGGAGTTCTGTGGCGACGTGATCGACGGTCCCTGCCCGGTGTGCGCCCTCGCGCCACTTCACAACGTCGTCTACGTGTTCGGACCCAGGTTGCCGAGCGGGGGCCGCTGCGTGACGAGCCGTCTCGAGATGGAACGGCTCGGTCGTCGCAAGGGTGAGTACCGCGCATACGCGGTCGAGGTGTGCCTGGCGTGCGGGTGGAACCACCTGGTGCACAGCTGGTTCCTCGCATCCTCGGCCGCGTGACATACGACCGCTGGCGCAGGATCGACCGACTGGTTATTGTGCGCGTGACCGCCGGCATCCCAGGAGGAGCTGGACGGGAGGAGGTTTGGCCATGGCCAATGTCACTGCACCTTCTGTGCGCTCTCGCAAGGTCGCGCTCGGCGCCGATCCGCTCGTCATGTTGACGGCCTACGACGCGCCGTCGGCGCGCCAGGTCGACGCCGCCGGTGCCGACATGATCCTCGTCGGCGACTCCCTCGCCATGGTCGTGCTGGGCTACGACGACACGCTCCAGGTCACCATCGACGACATGGCCCACCACACCGCCGCCGTCGCTCGCACGAAGCCCAACGCCCTGATCGTGGGTGACCTGCCCTGGATGAGTTATCACGTGTCGGTCGAGGAGACCGTCCGCAACGCCGCCACGCTGATCCGCGCCGGAGCCGGGAGCGTGAAGCTCGAGGGCGGCCGCAAACGCATACCGATGATCGAAGCGATCATCGACGCCGAGATCCCGGTGATGGGCCACATCGGCCTCACCCCGCAATCGGTTCACGCCATGGGCGGGTTCCGAGTGCAGGGCCGCGAGACGTCGGCCGCGCTGGCGCTCGTCGATGACGCCAAGGCACTGGCCCACGCCGGTTGTTTCGCCATGGTGATCGAAGGGGTGCCCAACGAGGTCGCCCGCCTGGTGACCGCCGCCGTCGACGTGCCGACCATCGGTATCGGCGCCGGGCCGAACTGTGACGGCCAGGTGCTCGTCTATCACGACGTGCTCGGCATCGAGGACCGGGTGTTGCCGAAGTTCGTGCGGCGCTACGCCGACCTCAAGTCGGCATCGATCGATGCCTTGTCGGCGTATGTCGCCGACGTGCGCTCGGGCGCGTTCCCGAGCGACGCCGAGAGCTACCACCTCACCGCCGAGCAGGCCGAAGCCCTCTCCCTCTACGGCCGTCCCACCTGAGCACCACGCCCCCGCTGGCACACCGAGCGGAGCGGTCGCGCGAGACCGCCAGCGGCACAGTGTCACACCCCCGGCGCATACTCGGTGCATGCCGCTAGCATTGCCAGGTCAATCGGACACCCTGCCCCAGATCGGGGCCCCGGCTGGGCCGGGTCCACAGGGAGGAGTGGCTCGCCATGCGAGCTTATGAGTTGATGGTGATTGTCGATGGCGACGCCACCGACGCGCAGATCCAGGGCGTGATCGCATCGGTCTCGGTGGCCGTCGGGGCCGGCGGCGGAACCGTGGCCAAAGTCGACAACTGGGGCAAGCGTCGCTTTGCCTATGAGATCAAGCACAAGAACGACGGGACCTACGTGGTGTTCGACATCGCCACGCCCGCTTCGGACTTGCACGAGCTCGATCGCCAGTTGCGTATCGCGGACGTCGTGGTCCGCCACAAGATCATCCGTCTGCCCGACAAGGAAGGCGCTCGTCGCGGCCTTCTCGGAGCCGACACCCCGGCCGCGGCCGGGTAACTCACACACGAGGAGCGCGTCATGGCGTTCGACAACACTGTCATCGTCGTTGGGAACATCACCCGCGACCCCGAGCTTCGGTTCACGCCGAGCGGCGCCGCGGTGGCGACGTTCGGTCTGGCGTGGAATCTGCGCAGCACCGACGGCGAGGAGAAGACGTCGTTCTTCGACGTCACCTGCTGGCGTCAGCTGGCCGAGAACGTGGCCGA
>CAYMJU010000088.1:0-35281 GCA_964390555.1 uncultured Acidimicrobiales bacterium
CACCCTCACCCACCAGATCAACTCCGCGACGGACCACTAGCGAGTTCGAAGAAGCGAACTCACACGGCCCCGTCCTACCCGGACCGACCGTTTCACCCGCAGCAAGCCGCCGACTGCTGTGACGTCGCGGGCGCCGCGGACGACCCCGGCACGATGAGGATCCTGCCGTTGCCCGGGATGCCCGACTCGCCCGCCCGAGATCCGACACCGCGACCCGCAGCAGCCACGCACGCCGCCCAGCACCGCTGTCGCCCATACGGGCCGAAGTCGCGTGGTCGCTGCTCGGCTCTCGCCGGGACATCGAGCGCATGGTATCCAGCGCCCCTATCGGCACTTCGGCCGCAGTCCCCGCGGCTGCGCGTTGTGGGCGCCGTTCGGGGCGTGCGTCGTCAGGGGTGCGTCACCGTCTCAAGGGCTGCGGCGGGCGGCTTTCGGGGGGTAGAGGGCGACGAGTGTTCCGAGCAACTTGGGGAGCAGAGGGCTGAAGTGGCCCTCGCCCCAGGCGAGGCCGGGCTCGTTGGCCATCGCTTGGCCGATGACGCCGCTGATGAGAACTGATGTGACCCAGATCGCCTCGTCGGAGTCGGCGCCGGTGCCGAGTTGGCCTGCCGCCGCGGCATCGGCGAGCGCCCGGCGTTGGAGCCGGACCATCTCGACGCTGGGGGCCATGGCCTCGGGCGTCGGCTCGAAGCTGGGGACCGGGCGCCAGAACAGCAGTTGGCCGGTTGCCGGGTGGGCGAGCAACCAGCGGCCGCTGGCCTCGAGTCCAGCGGCGAGCGCGTCGAGGCCCGGCTCGGCTCGGGCCATCGCGGAGCGCATGACGTCGAGGTGGGCTCGCTGGCCACGTTCGAAGAGGGCGTTATACATGGCCAATCGCGAATCGAAGTACTTGTAGATCGACGGCGGCTTCACCCCGAGCCGACGGGCGACCTCCGACAGGCTGAGGCCGTTGACGCCCTCCTCGTTCATCACGTCGACGGCGATGTCGAGGATCTCTTCGATGGTCTCCTGGCGCCGCCGTTCTCGACGGTCACCTGGTGCGGGGGCGGTCACCTCGCTGGTCGAAGACATGCTCCGCACTGTAGCAGAAGAATCGGTTGACAGCAATAGCTATAGTTATTAGCTTCCGGAATATCACTACGAGAAAGGGAGGCACACGATGGCACCGAAGAACCAGCGTTGGTGGTTGACCGAAGACCACGTCGAGCTCGACATCCAAGCCAGCGCCGACGCGCTCTACACGATGATCTCCGACCTGCCCCGCATCGGGGCGTGGAGCCCGGAGTGCGAGAGCGTCGACTGGGAGGGCGACGCCACCGTCCCCGTCGCGGGCACCACGTTCATGGGGCACAACGCGGTCGGACCCGGGCGGCGCATCCGCTACTCGCGCCACGGCCGGGTGCTGGTCGCCGATCCGGGACGCGAGTTCGCCTTCGTCACCGACGAGGGCGGCCGGGAGTCCACCGTGTGGCGCTACCGGTTCGAGCCCCAGGGCGACAGCAGCACCCGGGTGACCGAGGGCTACGAGGTGCGGTGGATCCCCCGGTGGGCGCGCATCCTCGACGTGCCCACCAACCGCCACAAGGAGCTGCTCAAAGGCATGCGCACCACCCTCGAGCGCCTGAAAGCGACGGCCGAGGCCGAGCAGCGGGACGCGTCAGCTCCCGCCGAGGCCCAAAAGGAGGTCGGGTCATGACCACCTGCTTCACCGCCACCCCCGGCGTCGATGTGATCACGACGACCGCCGACATCCCCGCCCTCGGCTCGCTCGCCATCAACGCGTTCGTGCTGCACGGCAGCGAGCCCGTCCTCGTCGACACCGGCACCGTTGCCGGCGGCGCCGAGTTCATGTCGGTGCTGTCGTCGGTGATCGATCCGGGCAAGCTGCGCTGGATCTGGCTCACCCACACCGACTTCGACCACATCGGCTCGCTGGCCACGCTCCTCGATGCCAATCCCTACCTGCGGGTGATCACGTCGTTCCTCGGCGTCGGCATCATGGGGCTGTCGTCGATGCCGCTGCCGATGGACCGCGTCCACCTCGTCAACCCCGGCCAGTCCGTGACGGTCGGCGACCGCCGGCTGACCGCCGTGAAGCCGCCCGTCTACGACAACCCCATCACCACCGGCTTGTACGACGACCGAACCGGGATTCTGTTCAGCTCCGACTGTTTCGGTGCGGTGCTCCCCGCGGTCCCCCACGCCGCCGCCGAGCTCGACCCCGACGAGCTGCGGGCCGGGCAGTTGCGCTGGGCGACCATCGACTCGGCTTGGGTGCACGACGTCGACCGCGACGCCTTCAGCCTCGCCCTCGACCAGGTGCGAGCGATCGAGCCGACCATGGTGTGCAGCAGCCACCTCCCGCCCGCCCCCGGCGCCATGCTCGACGTCTTCGTCGACTCTCTGGCCCTCGTGCCCGCCGCCGACCGCTACGTCGGCCCCGACCAGGCCGCCCTCGAAGCGATGCTCGCCGGCATGGCCGACGTTCCCGCCTGAACCGGGCCGACATCCGACCGCCCGCGCTCCCGGACCGGACGCTCGACATCACAGCGCCCGCACCGAATCGGCGATACACGCTCATCCACTACGCACCGAAGCGTGCCTCCTCTGGCGCGACGAGAGCAGCCGGCGCGGGTCGCACCAACACCGACTCGAGGTCGGCGGTCGCTCCGCCACGATCGAGCGCGACGTAGCCGGCGCAATGCGCTGAATGACCGCCCGGCACCGCCGATCACTTCGTTCGGCCGGACGTCACCTCGTTCGGTAGACGGAGCCACGGTGGTCGACGCGGAGCACTGTCACTGTTCGTTTGCCATCGTCGATCCGATACAGGACGCGGTAACTCCCTCGGCGTGCGCTGTGGATGCCAGCGAGTTCCTTGCGCAGCTCTCGACCGACGCGACGGGGATTCTCGATCAGCGAGCCGGTGATGAAGTCGATGACGGCAGCGCTGACCGCTTCGGGGAGAGTCTCGGCGATCGCACGCGCCGCGGGACCGGCAACGACGAGTTCGTAGCCGGCTTCGGTCATCGGGTGGGTGATGCGCGCAACGCTCGGACGGCCTCAACGCCTCGGACCACGTCGCCAGCGGCTACGGCGGCTTCGGCCTCGACGAGTTCCTTGATCGCGTCGTGGTCACCGAGCAGCTCGAGGGTCTCCTCGAGACTGTCGAGGTCATCCGGGCTGATCAGAACGGCGGCGGGTCGACCGTTCCGCGTGATAACGATGCGTTCGTGCTCTCGGTCAACGCGGTCAACGAATTCGGAGAACCGGTCCTTCACGTTCCGCAACGAATCAGTCGTCATGGTCACGATTGTGCCACGCACACGAGTCTGTGGCTACCCGCCGGAGACAACCAACGACGACTGACCACAAGCCGCCCGAGAACCGGCGGAGCCGTTGCGGTCGACGTCGTCGAGTCGGTGCTCATGTCGCGAACACCGCCGCGTGTGTTCCGATCGCAGCGGCCGACACCGTCGGGTGGGCGCTGCGACGTACTTGAGGCGCGGGTTCTTAGGGTTGGACGAGGGCGTCGAGTTTGTCGACGGCGATGCAGGAGAGTGTCATGGCGAAGCTGATCTACGCGTCGAACATGTCCCTCGACGGCTGCACCGAGGACGAGAGCGGCGCCTTCGACTGGGCACCGCCGGACGACGACGTGTTCGTGTTCATCACCGAGCTCATGCGGTCCGCAGGCACGTACCTCTATGGGCGGCGCATGTACGAGACCCTTGCTGTGTGGGAAAGCGACGCCACCCTGGCCAACCGGTCGGACCTCATGGCCGACTACGCGAGCGCCTGGCAGACGGCGGACAAGGTCGTGTACTCCTCAACCCTGGTCGCACCACGCACCGCGAACACTCGGCTCGAACGCCACTTCGACCCCAGCACGGTACGCGACCTGAAGGCCGTCGCCAGTAGGGATCTGTTGGTCGGTGGCCCGAACCTGGCCGCCCAGGCTCTCGCCGCTGGCCTGGTCGACGAATTGGCCTTGTTCGTCTGGCCCGTCGTCCTCGGTGGGCGCACCCCCGCACTGCCGACCGACATGCACGTCGATCTGAAGCTAATTGACGAGCACCGGTTCAGCAGCGGCGTCGTTCACCTCCACTACCGCCTTCGGTAACGTCGCAGGGACCTCGCGCGCTCGCGCACCTGCCCCCTGGATCAGGACGAGCGACATCGCGAACGATCGCCAAGGTCCGGTCGCGTGTGTCGCCCGTGCCGCCAACGGGGCTACCAGGGCCGGATGACCTCTATGCGACTGCTGTCGACTTCGTCAGACGCGGTGAACAGTGCCACGTCCAGCTGCTCGGCAAGCAACAGCGCTGACCATGAATCGAGCGCGTCCACGGCCTCGAGGCCAGCGCGCTCCAGCGTGTCAGCGATGAGGGTCCGCACCGCGAACCACTCTTGCACCGCAGCGAGGGTATAACACGCGCAAGCGGTTGGTCCGACCGTGACGGCTACTCGGCGTGCCAGACGTCGTAGATGTGCAACGTGTCCTGGTACTCCTTGTAGAGCACGAGTTGGCCGTCGCGGATGCGCATCAAGACGAAGTAGAGGTTGCGGTAGCGACGCCCGTTGGTGGGGTTCAGGGTGTCGCCGGCGATCTCGACCGCGACCCGGTCGTCTTGCGCGGTGACGCTCACCACGGTCATGCGGAAGCGGCGCACCGGGATCGTCTCAGCGACCTCGAACAGGTGGGCGAAGTTGGCGAGCATCTCGGCCTTGGTCTTCACCATGGCCCCGAGGAGCGTGAGCTCCATGCCCTTCAGCGCGGCGGACTGGAACGGTCGGGGCTCGGTCTCGCCGTCGGCGACCATGGCCGTGTGCCACACGAAGTCCTCGGCCATGAGCCGTTCGAGCGTCGCCAGGTCCCGCGCGTCGAACGCCTCGACGAAGGCGCGACCGACCGCCGCGTTGGCGAGAGGATCGTCGGCATTCATCCTCTCGCCAGACTGCAATCAGCGTCGATGCCGGCCCGTCAGCCTTCGGCGTTGACCCAGGTCTCGCGGGGATCCGGGACGATGACGTTGCCGATCGGCCACACGTCGACGGCGCCGAGCCGCTCAGTGTTGTAGCCGGCCAGTCCGGCCCGGAACAGGAAGAATCCGCTGAGCGCGTCGCCGACCACGATCTCCTCGATCTGGTGCCACAGGTCGGCCGCCTCGGGGCTGTCGTCGCTCACGGCCCGCAGCTGGCCCACCAGCTCGTTGAGCTCGGGATCGTCGTAGCCACAGGCGTTCCCGATAGCGTCGCCGGTCCACTGATCGAGCTTCATCCGGTTTGCGGCGTTGCCCGGGTAGAGCCCGATGCCGGCCACCTGCGGCCGAAGGAACTCCTCGACGTAGTTGTTGGCCGTGATGAGGTTGAGGGTGATGCCGACCTCGCCGAGCTGCTGCTGCATGACCTGGGCGACGTCGGGCAGACTCAACGCCGGGATCACGTACATGTCGATGTCGAACCCGTCGGCGTAGCCCGCCTCCTCCAACAGCGCGGCGGCGGCATCGGGGTCGTAGGCCAAGAAGTCGACCAGGTCGGGGTTGTTGAACACGTGCCCATCGGGCCAGGGCTGCGTAGAAGGCGACGCAGTCCCCGCGTAGATGGCCTCGCCGATCGCCTCGCGGTCGATCGCCATGTTGATCGCCCGGCGCACCAGCGGATCGGCCAGCGGACCATCGGTCTTGCAGAACATGGTGTTGACGGTCTGGTTGGCGTCGGTGTTGACGAGCACGTCGAGGTTGCCGGTGAGGGCCGGGATCTGCGCCGCGTCGGTGATCACGAGATCGATCTGGTCGGCCTGCAGCGCCGCCGTCCCCGACTGGGGCTGGTCGGAGGCGATCTGCACGATCTCGATGCCGCCGATGAGGATCGACTCGGCGTCCCAGTACGTCTCGGACTTCTCGAACACCACCGCTTGCTCGACCTCGAACGAGGTCACCACGAACGGTCCGGCCCCGATGGGGCTCTGCGGATCGACGCCGTCGGGAGCGATCGATGTCTGCCACTGGGCGAGGAAGTTGTACCAACTCGGGGCCGTGCCGTCGCCGATCGTGAGCCGGACCGTGGTCGGGTCGACCGCCTCTACGCCGGTGAGGGCGAAGAAGGGCTCCGACAGCGCCGCCGGGTCTCCCTCGGCGAGGTTGCGCTCGAGCCCGACCTTCACCGCCTCGGCGTCGAATGGCGACCCGTCCGAGAACGTTAGGCCCTCTCGGAGCGTGACCTCGATGGTGTTGGGATCGACCACCGTGGCACTCTCCGCCAAGTCGGGCTCGACGCCGCCGTCCTGGGTCGGGCGCAGGAGGCGGCCATACACCATGTACAACCAGGCGTCGTGCACGCCCGACGTCGACAGCGTCGGATCGAGATCGAACGCGCCTCCGGACTCGGGCCGCAGGTCGTAGCCGACCCTGACCACACCCGCGGGATCCGCGGCGTCGGCGACCACCGTGGTCGTGGTCTCGGTGCCGGCCACCGTGGTGTCGGTGCCCGGCTCGGCGTCACCCGGCTCGCTGGTATCGGTGACGTCGGGCGCCACGGTCGTCGTCGACTCGGAACCGGAATCGTCGTCGTCATCATCGCCACAGCCGGTAGCGGCGAGGGCGGTGACCAGAATCACCGCGAGGAGGAGGCGGCGCGCGCGCCGGCCGAAGAACGTTTCCATCATCGATTTACCCCTCTTATTTCGATTCCCTGATGATCGCGCGTCGGACGCCGGACCACCCACTGGACAGTGGTCGCGCCCTCTACGGGTCGGGGGTCGAACACCTCGCTACACCCCGACCGTGGTGGTGGCCGATGGAAGGGGAAGCTCGGCGACGGACCGCCCATCGAGCCGGGGACCGTGGGTGTGAAGGTGGCACTCCACGACCGTGCCGTCGGGCGTGGCGAAGGGCTCGGGGGCCACCGCTCGGCACATGTCCATGGCGAAGGGACACCGGGTGTGGAATCGGCATCCCTCGATCGGCTGCGCCGCCGATGGCAGATCGCCGCGCAGCACGATCCGGTCGGGTACCACGCCGTCGTGCGCGGGCCGGCCCGGAACGGCCGACAGCAAGGCGAGCGTGTACGGGTGCCGAGGTGTGGCGATCACCGACGCGACCGATCCAGTCTCGACGATGCGACCCAGATACGCCACCGCCACCCGATCGCTCATGTGCTCGACGACGGTCAGGTCGTGAGAGATGAACAGGTACGCCACGCCGGTGCTGACCTGCAGATCGTTGAGGAGGTTGATGATCTCGCCCTGGGTGGACACGTCGAGCGAGCTCACGGGCTCGTCGAGCATGACCAGCTTGGGCTCGAGCACCAGCGCGCGGGCGATCGCCACCCGCTGCAGCTGCCCCCCGGAGAACTGCCGCGGGTAACGGGAGGCCGCGCTCTCGGACAGGCCGACCAACCCGAAGAGCTCGGCGACGCGAGCGCGCCGGGCCGCACGATCGTGGGTCCCGTGCGTCCGGAGCGGCTCGGCGACGGACTCACCCACCGGCGTGAACGGATCGAGCGACGAGTAGGGGTCCTGGAACACGAACGCGAGCGACCGCCGCGCTTCCAGCCGCTCGCTCCGGCTCATGGCGCCCACGTCGCGCCCATCGAGCAGGACCCGGCCTTCGGTCGGGGCGAGCAGCCCCAGGGCGATGCGCCCCAACGTCGACTTGCCCGATCCCGATTCGCCGACCAGCCCGAGCGTCTCGCCCGCCGCGATCTCGAGATCGACATTGTCGGCTGCGCGCACCCAACCGACGGTCCGGCGGAGCAGGGGGCTCTTGCGCGCGAAGCGCATCGAGACACCCTCGAGTTCGAGGAGGGGGGTCACGAACGGTCTCCGAGCATGACTGAGGGTTCGCGGGGCGGCGCCAGGTCGGCGGCATCGGAGCCGACGCAGCGCAAGGCGCGCCCGGCATCGGAGCGCACCAACGGCACCGGTTCGGCGCAGGCGTCGACCACCGAGCCGCAGCGCGGCGCGAACCGGCACCCGGTGGGCATCTCGTGCGGCGCCGGCACCACGCCCGGGATGGACCGGAGCCGCTCGTGGTCCTCGCCGAGCCGGGGCCGGGCCGCCAGGAGCGCCTTGGAGTAGGGGTGCACGGCGGAACCGAACAGATCGCCGACGTCGGCTTGCTCGACGACCTGGCCCGCGTACATGACGGTGACCCGGTCGCACAGCTCCTGCACCACGCCGAGATCGTGGGTGACGAAGATGACCGACATGTCGAGCTCGTCGCGGAGGCGGCGAATCAGCTCGAGTATCTGGGCCTGGACGGTCACGTCGAGCGCGGTGGTGGGCTCGTCGGCAATGAGCACCTTGGGCCGGTTCACCAGGGCCATGGCGATGAGCACCCGCTGGCGCATGCCGCCGGAGAACGTGTGCGGGTGGTCGTCGAGACGACGGCTGGCGTCGGGGATGCCAACCAGGTCGAGCATCTCGATCGCACGCCGGCGGGCCACGGACCTGGACACCTGATCGTGGATGCGGATGGCTTCGACGACCTGCGATCCGATCGTGAAGGCCGGATTGAGGCTCGCCATCGGATCCTGGAACACCATCGCGATCTCGCGGCCACGCACCGACCGCAGTTCCTTCCTGGACAGTCGCAGGAGGTCACGGCCCCCGAAGTGCACCTCGCCCGACGAAATCCGGGCCGGAGGCGACGGCAGCAGCCGCAGCACCGACATCGCAGTCACGGTCTTGCCGCACCCGCTCTCGCCGACCAGGCCATGGATCTCGCCGCGGCGGACATCGAGGCTGACCCGGTCGAGCACCGGCACCACACCCGAGCGCGAATCGAACCCGAGGCTGAGATCGCGGATCGACAGCACGATGTCGTCGGCGACCGGGGCCGGGCCTTCGCCGCGTCTCGCGACGGCGACCGACGTGGTCCCCAGCCGATCCCGTCGCCGTCGACGGCTGCCGCTGGCTCCCCGCAGGGCGTCGCGCATCCCGTCGCCCACGGCGTTGAACGCCAATGTGGTGACCGATATGGCGATGGCCGGGACGAGCATGAGCCGGGCGTCGGTGACCATGACCTCGAACCCGTCGAAGAGCATCTTGCCCCACGACGCGTTCGGCGGCGGGCTGCCGAGGTTCAAGAAACCCAGGGACGCCTCGACGACCAGGATCGTGCCGAGGATGATGGAGATCTGTACGAGCAACGGCGACAGCACATGCGGGAAGACGCGCCGGGCGATCACCACGAGCGACGGTGTGCCGATCGCCCGCGACGCGTCGACGTATCCCTCTTCTCGCACAGAGAGGGTGAGGCCCCGCACCAACCGCACCTGGCCAGGGATGATGACGATGACGAGCGCGATGACCATGTTGCGGATGCCCGGCCCGAGCGACGCGGCGACCGCGAGCGCCAGGACCAGCGGAGGAACGGCCAGCATCGCCTCGGTCACCCGCATGACCGCGATGTCGACCTTGCCCGACCAGTAACCCGAGGCGAGACCTATCGGGACCGAGATCGCCGTCGACAGCCCGCAGACCGCCAGCGTGGTCATGAGCGAGGCCCGAGCGCCATAGACCAGGCGCGAAAAGGTGTCGCGGCCGAGGTTGTCGGTACCAAGCCAGTGATCGGCGGAGAGTCCCTGGTAGCGGTCGCCGAGGACCTGGAAGTTCGGGTCATGCGTGGCGACGAGTGGCGCGGCGATCGCGGCGACGCCCACCACCACGAGGTACACGAATGCCGCCATGGCCACGGGCTGACGGGCGAACTCGGCGCCCGCCGCTCGCCAATGCGAGTCGCGGGGCGGATTCACGCCACCTCGATCTTGGGGTTGAGCCATCCGTACACGACGTCGACCAGCAGGTTGATGATGGCGAACGCCAGGACGAAGATGACCGCGACCCCCTGGATGACCGGGATGTCCTGAGCGGTGATGGCCCGAACGAGATAGTCGCCGAGCCCGGGGGCGGAGAAGATCCGCTCGATGATCACCGTTCCACCGAGCATGCCGCCGATGAGCAGACCGGCGACCGTCACCGACGGGATCGCCGCGTTCTTGAACACGTGTTTGGCGATGACCGACCGCGGGGAGCAACCCTTGGCCCATGCAGTGCGGATGTACGGCTCATCGAGCGTGTCGATCACGCCGGCGCGGATCTGGCGGGCGAGCCGGGCTGCGATACCGACGCCGAGCGCCAGCGACGGAAGCGTGATCGAGCGGAGCCAGTCGGCGATCGCGAAACCGGGACCGCTCGTGATGCGGGTGAAGCCGACGGCGTCGAACCAACCGAGCCCGCTGGCGAAGAAGTTGACGAGCAACAAAGCGAGCACGAAGTTCGGCACCGCCAACCCGGCGCTGGTCACGAACAGCAGCACTCGGTCGACGATGCCGCCCTGGCGAGCGCCGCTCCACAGGCCGATCGGCACCGCGAGCAGCAGGCCGATCAGCACCGCGCCGGCGACGATGCTCAACGTGACCGGGAGCCGGTGGCGGATCTCGTCGGCGACGTTGCCACCGCTCACGACACCCTCGCCGAGATCGAACCGGACAGCGTCGCCGAGCCAGCGCCCGTACTGCACGAAGAAGGGGTCGTCGAGACCGAGTTCATCGCGTATCTGCTCGATGCGTTCGGGCGTGGCGGTCTGCCCGCCGGCCAGGACCGTTGCGGCGTCGCCCGGGACCAGAGCCATGAGGGAGTAGGCGCCAAGGGTGACGAGGATCATAGTCGGTACCAGGAGCACCAGCCGACGCGCGACGAGCTTCAGCACGGATACCTCACCGGGACCGATCCATGTCGGCTCGCCTGTGCGCTGGGGCGCGCCAGACCGTCGACCCGGCGAGCCGTCGGCGTCGGTGTGACCGGAGGGCGCGAGAACCCCCACGCTCTCCTGCGTCGTCGGATCGGAGCACCATTCGACAAACTGTCACTCGACTGTCACTCTATGGAGCGTCGCCGATGCCCGTCAAGGGAACGCACACCTTGTGGGACCCGGGCCCGGGCCCGGGTCCTCGCGAACCGGGGCCGCACGCCCTTGTTCGTCGTCACGGGTCGGCAGGTGTCGCTTTCTCCGCCCGGCGGGCCGCGGAGCGCGCTTGGCCGTGCAGCACGAACCCCTCGGGGTGTTTCGCGAAGTGGATCGCGGCCAGCCCGAACAAGATGAACACCCAGTACGACGGGACAGGGAAGAACTCGGGGATCCGGTCGGGGCTGCGGAGGATCCAACCCAGGAACTCGCCCTTGAGGATCACGGCATCGAACAAGACAGAGGACATGCCGGCCTGGATGGCGCCGTTGACGCTCGTGACTCCCAGCACGGCCACGATCACCACCCAGAACAGTGCGTTGAACGGTGGAAAGCTGGTGGCGTAGTTGACGTCGCGCTGCATCATGGCGAGGAGCCCACCGCCGATGGCCGCGATCGCCGCCGAGATCGCGAAGGCCATCCCCCGGGCCCGGCTCGAGGAGATGCCGATCGACTGGGCCGCCACCTCGCTGCCCCGGAAGGCCGACAAGGTCCGGCCGACCGTCCCCCCCTCGATGTTGAGCACCGCGACGGCGACGAGAACGAGCACCGCGAGTGAGAGGACGAGGAACGACTTGTCGCTCTCGAAGTCGATCGGCCCGAGCGAAGGTCGTGGCACCGCCGTTCCCGCGAACACCGTGGTACCGCCGCCCACCCACGAGAGCTTCACGACGACGCTGTCGAAGAAGTAGGCGAAGGCCAAGGTCCCGATCGCCGTCCAGACGCCACCGAGTCGCCGCAGAGGAATCGCCAGCACCGCGCCGACCGCCGCGGCGATCACCGCCCCGATCACCAGCGCCGGCAATGCGGGCACGCTGTGCTCGGTCGCCAGCTGGAACACGGAGTAGGCGCCGATCGCCGCAAAGGCGCCCTGGCACAGCGAGATCTCGCCCGCGAAGCCGGAGAGCACCGTTATCGACAGGAAGATCACCGACATCACCACCCCTTGGGTGACGATGAACAGCCACGCCCGATCGGCCCTGGAGAACACGACGAGCCCGACGGCCACCACGATCAACAGGTTCACCGCGCGCTGGCGGTTCACCTGCCGGCGGTCTCGTACGGATCCACCCCGGTATGGCGGCGGTGGATCCACGCCCGACAACGGATCGGTCACCTCGCGGGACGACCGTATCGCCGGCACGAACACCAGCACCAGGAACAAGACGACAAAGGGGATCGCCGACGAGGCGTTCTCCTGCAGCGGTTCGAGCCAGGAGTAGCGGTTGCTCCATCGGGGGAGGAAGGTGTTGACCTGCGCTATGAAGACCCCGAGCCCGAGCCCCCCAGCGAGAGCCAACGGAAGGCTGGCCAACCGACCGATCGCCGCGCCGGCGATCGCGATGATCATCAGCTGGAAGAAGTTGCCGGCGGCGAACGTCTGGAACCGGGGGGCGATCAGCACGCCAGCCAGCCCGGCGAACAGCGACGAGAGCATCCACGAGGCGGCCGACACCCGTTCGGCGTCGATGCCGTTGAGCTCGGTCAGGCGAGGGCTCTCGACGACCGCCCGCATCTGCAAGCCGAGGCTGGTGAATCGAAGGATCATCCCCATCCCGACGGCGGCGAGGCCGGCGACAGCCATGGCCGCGAGCTCGTTGCGGCTGAAGGAGTACAGCCCGAAGACCTCGTAGAGGACGGTGTTCCCGCCCGGCAACATCCCCTCGGGAGAACGCCCGGGGATGATCTCGAACCTCGCGATCCAGTCGAACAGGCTGGGCAGGGCCACGGAGAGCCCGATGGCGACGACCAGCTTCGGCAACGCGCCCGCCGTGCGTAGGTTCCGGAAGATCAGGCGCTCGAGGATCAGGCCGAGCAGCGGCGCGACCACGACGACGGCGACCACGAGCGCCGGCACGGTGCTCCAACCCCAAGCGACCTTGAGCTTGAAGTAGAGGGCCGCGGAGACGTAGGCCTGGGCGCCGAACGCGAGGTTGAACACACCCGAGGTCTTGTAGGTCAGAACGAACCCCAGCGCGATGAGCGCGTAGACGGTGCCTGGCGGCACTCCCTGGAGGATCGCGCGGATGATGTCCTCGGGGATCGATGCTCCGACGATCACCGCTGCCACCTCGGTCTCAAGTTGAGCTGGCTCACGTCGCGCAGGCTCACGTCGAACAGGCTCATGTCGAACAGCTCATGACCAGTAGGGCACGGCGGCGTCGTGGACCAGTCGGACGTACTCGGCCACCGGCAGGCGACGAAGCTCGTCGCTCAGGACCTGCAGGCTGACGATGCCGTCCCATCCCCGGCGGCGGAAGGTCTCGGCGAAACGCTCGAGTGGGAGTACGCCTTGGCCGGGCAGAGCCCGGCGCGTCATCGCTTCCTCCAAGTCGAGCGGGCCGAGCGGGGACAGCGCGTCGGCGAACTGGAGGTACGCAATCGCCTCCAACGGCACCGTCTCGAGGTCGTCCCACCGGGGCGGCCTGATGCAGTAGTTCCACGAGTCGATGACCAACCCAGCCCGGCCCGGGCCGGCGACGGCGAGCACGTCGAGCGCGTCGGCGATCGTGGCCACCGGTCCCAGCGGGCTGAACTCCACCGCCAACCCAGCTCCAGCCTCTGCGATCCGCGCCGCGCCGCGAGCAACGGCGTCGGCCACGGCGTCGGAGAGCCCGACCTGGAACGTCGTGAGCACCCACCGGGCGCCGACGGCAACGGCATCGGCCGCCAGGCGCTCGCACTCGTTCAGGGTGGCCTCGGCATCGCTGGTCACCTGGAGACCCAGCAGTTCGTGGCAACCGAGCCCCGCCGCATCGAGAACGGCCCGCGCCTCGGGTTCGAAGCGGCCCGAGACCAGACCGACGTGTGTGAACCCTGCCGAGCGGGCCGCGGCCGCCAAGGTCTCGGTCCCGACCCGACGCCGGGTGTCCGGCGTGAGAGCGAGCATGGTGCCGGCCGGGTGGAAGTGCCTCACTCGAACCGGGTGGGCGTGGGCGGAGCGAAGGGCGCCGACTCGCTCTCCCAGCACAGGAACGGTTCCTCGGGCGTCGCGGGTGGCATCGGCTCGGGTACGCCGTCGATCACCAGCATGGTGATGCGGCAGTACGGCCCCACATCGTCCACGGTCTCGGGACTCACGGCGCGCTGCGTACCGACATCCCACGGCGCGATGAGCCCGCCAGCTGTGAAGTCCTCGATGGCGTTGGTGGCATCGATCACCGAAGCGCGATCGAACGGTGCCCCGGCCCGCTCGATCCCCTCGACCGCCAAGCGAGCCACCACCCAGGCGTGGGCGGTGATCTCGGGCGCGCCGTTCCCGCCGGTCTCCGCGATCCACTGGTCGAACAGCTCCCGCTCGGTCCCACCCAGGGCCGCCCACGTCGGGATCACCGAGGTCTGCACTACCGCACCCTCGTAGGCGTCGGCGTTGTTGGCGAAGAACTCGGCGTCGTACGAGCTGTTCTGCACGAGCACCGCATCGAGGCCCTGGCGCCGCATCTCCTCACCCACCGACTTCACTCCGTTGGCGTCCATGCAGGTGAAGACGAGGTCCACGCCGGCCTCGACCATCGCGCTCACCTCGGGAGCCAGGCCGTTGGGCAACCCGAAGTCCAGCCCGGAGTTGAGGTAGACGACCTCGGCCCCACCGACTTCGGGTCCATAGGTTTCGAACGATCCCCGCACGCCCTCCGCGCAGATGGCCGACGACTCGACCGAGTAACCGAGCGCCGCCACCTTGGTCGCACCCACGGTCTCGGCGATGAACGCCTGGTCGACACGGTCGCACTCCACGCAGCTCGGCGCCGGCGAACCGAAGAGGTTGGTGTTCACGGACTCGGCCGGTGCGGTGAGGTAGGCGTAGACCGGGACTCCTTCCCGGGCGAACTCGGCGTACGGCGTGGGTACCAGCGGCGAGGCGAACACCCCGAAGACATCGTTGTCGCTGATGATCTCGAGGGCCAACTGCTGGCCCCGGCCGAGCTCGTCGTTCAGCTCCTCGGAGATCACCAGATCCCGACCGTGGACACCGCCGACGCTGTTGCGGTAGGCGAAGTAGGCCGCGACACCATCGGCGAAACACTCGAGGTAGCAGCTTCCGGTCGGGTTGTTCGCGGTAGCGGTGGCGAGGACGGCGAAACGGATCTCGTCGTCGGTGACCCCGGGAACGCCATCGATCGAGACGAACTCGGTGGTCGGCGTCGACTCGTCGGCCGCTGCCGTCGTGGTGGTGTCGCCGGTCGTGGCGCCGCCATCGTCGGTCGCCTCGGTGGTGGATTCGGTCACCACCGTGGTCGTGGTGTCGGCTGGCGCCGCGTCGTCATCGTCGTCGGAGCCGCACGCCGCGGCCACGAGCCCGATGAAGGCGAGAAGGACTAGAAGCCGACGCTTCGAGCTCGACCGATGACTTCGTTGCATGATTTCCCCCAATTGTCAGGTCGCCACGACGACCAGCCGGTTCCCCAGCTAGAACATGCGCGGACAGGGACGTTCTCGCGCCTGCGGCGCGTTCTCAGTGCCAGAAACCGAACGTGCGAAAGGCGAGATGGCCCGAACCGGCCGGGCGTTCCGTCACCGGTGCGGAGTTGAGGTCGTCGTAGCTCGGTGCGTTGATCCGGGCCGCCACCGCGCTCAACGCCGCGTGGTCGAGGTCGTAGGCCGCCATGGCGTTGCCGCCCAGGAAGGCTCGCACCGGCTCGATGGGCAGGCCGGCGTAGTGGAAGCGCCACGACGCCCATGTCATGGTTTCGCCGTTGGGCCCCTCGGCCTCGTACTGGTAGGTCCCCTCGAAGTGCGGGTAGTCCGAGCCCCAGATGACCCGGTCGACGTAGCCCTTGGCGATGGCGTCCTCGGCCTCGAAGCGAGAATGGAAACTGGCGCCGACAAAGACGTTGCGGGAGGCGTACTCGCTCGGGAGGTGGGGCACCCGCTCGCGTTCTTTCGGACCGTAGCTGACGGTGTCGGTGAGGTAGATCGAGTCCATCTCGGTGAGCACGAACTGCCACCAGACGCCGGGCGACTCGGTGAGCACCAGCCGCAACCGCGGATGTCGCTCGAACACGCCGCCGAAGATCAGCTGGTCCATGGGGCAGATACGGGTGAGCATCGAGATCTCGAACTTGGCGATCGACATCGCGCCCGGGTGACGCCCCCCGCTCGATCCGGCACCGCCGTGGTTGCACAGCGTCACACCGAGGTCCTCGCACGCCGAGAAGAAACGGTCCCACACCGGCGAGTTGTACGGCTCGATGTAGGCCTTGAGGGCGGGGAAGTTGAGGCCCTTCAACCCTGCCGAGCGGGCCCACTCCATCTCCTCGATGGCGGCGTCGATGTCCCACATCGGCAGGTGCATCAGGCCGACGTGGCGCTCCGGCTCGATCGAGCAGACGTCGGCCAACCACTGGTTGTAGATCCGCTGCCCTTTCCGCAGGAGGCCGAAGTCCTGGCCCTGGCCATTGCGAGCCGACAGCAGCGTGTCGGACTGGAACGGGATGGGCTGGCCGTTCTGACTGTCGTGGAACATGACCTCGGCCGCCACGCCGTCGGCATCGAGGTCCCGGAGCCGGGCGTGCATGTCATAGTGCCCAGGTGTCTTGAGGTTGTCGACGCGGACCCCCCAATCCGGCCCCATGGCCGCGCCGGCGAACGCCACCCGCCCCTGCGCCGCCGCCGCCGCCGCCTTCTGTTCCTCCCATGACGTCAGGTAGACGTCGAACTCGTCCAACACGTCGGCCGAACAGTACGGGCGCAGGTCCTCGCGCAGGCGAGGGCCGGTGTGGGTGTCGCACGACACCACCAGCATCGGCGCCGACTGTGCCTGCGCCAAAGCCTCGGCATCACTCGGTGTCATTGCTGACTCTGTCATGGTCATCCGTCGGACCTCCCAGAAAAAGGCGACAGTACACTGTCAGATTCTACACGACCGCGTCGGTGCGGTCGAGCGAGCACGACGCTACGTGATTCGGCTCAGGAGACCCGCGCCGATCGCTCGATCATCCCGTAGGCGACCTCGTCGCCCCATCGATAGCGGGCAATGCCCGAGTGGAGCACTGGGAAGGTGGCACCATCGACCGCCCGCCGCGGTGGCCGGAACGACGACACGATCGTCTCGCCTTCGACGGTGACCTCGCCGTTGGCGGTACACAACGTGAACGAGACATCCTCGCCGGCCGGCTGCGTGCCGACCATCCACGGCGTGCCCTCCACGCGCGCCGGCACGACATCGCCTCGGTCGAGGAGCCACCCCTCCCGGTACTTGACCGAGCCGTCGGGGTGCGGACGGTAGTGCAAGAACCCGAAGGCCCGCCCGCTCGGGAACCACGCCGACTGCCAATTGTGGCCGTAGAAGTCACGGTAGTCACTCCGGTTCCCGCCCTTGCGGTGCACCCGCAGGCCGCCCCCGGAGAACGCCGAGACGCTGCCGTCGACCGCGACCTCGCCGCTCACGGTGCACAGTTGCTCGAAGCGTCGCTCGCCGGGCACGAAGTGACCCTCGGGGTCATGGGTTCCCTGGCACCACGGCGGGGTGACCATGCGCGCCTCCGCGCGGAGCCGGAGGTGGGTCTCCTCGTGACCGGCGCCAACCCGAAGTTGTGGTAGCCCGCCGTCGAGATGGCGACGCCAATCGGTGGCCACAACGGGGCCGTCGAACTCCACGACCCACCGGCGAAGCGGTTCGACGCACCGGAACCGCAACGGTCCTGCGCCGAGGACACGTGGTCGACCCGCATGGTCGTGAGGCGGCTCCGGCGGGTGGTCGCCGCTCACCAGGAGCAACCGGCCCCCCGGTTGGGCCAGGCAGAGTGCGGTACCGAACGTCGCCCCCCACGTGGCGCCGACCGCCTCGACCCCGATGCGCGGGAAGCCGAAACGCCCGGCGTCGTCCCAGAGCCACAGGGATACGCCCTCGCGGTATTCCGGTGAGGCCGGCGCGGTAGCGGTCACCTCGTCGACCGTTGGATCGAGACCACCGGTGAGGTCGAGCAGGGCCATCTCGCCACACTACGGTGACCGTGTAATTGGGTCACACTACGGTGACGGTGTGAGCGCTTCGTCCGCCGAGCTCGTCGAGCTGGCTCGATCTCGCGTCGAGCACCACGACCTCGGGCCCGACGGCTGGCAGGACGGATTGGACCGACTGCTCGATGCCGCCGCCCACGACCTCCGCGACGACCCAGCCGCCATGGCCCGCATCGAGAACACGATCGTCGACCGGTTGACCACTCGGCTGCGCATCGAGCAGTGGTACACCGACCACGCCGCCGAGCCCGGCCATCCCGTCGAAGGCCCGCTGTTCATCGTGGGCCTGCCTCGCACCGCCACGACGGCACTCAACCACCTCCTCGCCATCGAACCGCAGTTGCGCCCGCTGCGGTCATGGGAGGTCAACGATCCGGTGCCGCCTCCGGACGTGGCCACCGAGCACGCCGATCCACGTCGCTCGTCCGCTGCGCTCGCCCCTGATGTCCGCCACATCACCACCATCGACGGCCCGGCCGAGGACTGGCCCATCCACGCCCTGGCGTTCGACCACGCCGAGCTGGCGCTGCCCGTCCCATCCAACACACGATGGTGGCGCGAGCGCGACCACGGCACCTTGATGCCTTATCACGAGCGGGTGCTGCGCCTCCTGCACTCGCACCGCCCACCGACCCGCTGGCTGTTGAAGTCACCCGCCTACCTGTTCCTCCTCGACGAGACGGCGGCCCACTACCCGGGCGCCCGCTTCGTGTTCACCCACCGCGATCCGGTGGCGGCCTTCGCCTCGACGTGCAGCACGATCGCCGACTCGCGGCGCAAGCGGACGCCGACGTGGTCCCCAGGCCAGTCCTTCGGTCCCGAGCTGCTCGAGCACTGGGCCGCGGGCATGGCCAGGGCGGTGACCGCCCGAGCGGCGATCGGCGAGCACCGCTTCGTCGACGTCGCCCAGCGTGATCTCGAGGCCGATCCCGGCGGCACGGCCGAGCGCGTCCTTCGCCTCGCCGGCCTCGAGCTCTCCCACTCGACCCGACAGTCGATGGATGAGTGGGCGGCTGCGAACCGGCGCGGAGTCCGGGGTGAGCACCGCTACAACCTCGCCGATCACGGCTTGAGCGTCGGTCAGGTGGCCGAGGCCTTCGACGGCTACCTCCGACGATTCGCGGAGCTGTGCCCGCGAGATGCCGAGCGGGACTGACCAGTCAGCACCAACCGGCCTCAGCGGCGAGGTGGGAGCCCGATCTTCACCGACATCATCCGCAGTCCCTCGGGTCCAGGCTTCAGCGCGTGGTCGTTGCCGGGCATGATCACGAAGTCACCGGCCATGATCTCGTGCGCGCCATCGTCGAGGACGAGCAGCCCCGACCCTTCCATGACGAGCACGAGGTCGATGGCGTCGGTGTGGTGCATGACCTCGTTGCCCGGGGGTTCGATCTCGTCGTCGTGGGGCGGATGATCGACCACTTGCCAACGGACGATCCCGGGGTCCATGCGCACGTCCACCCAGTCGGCTCGGGCAGGCGCAGCGGGGGGTGGGGGACACTGCTCGGTGGCGAACAGCCGCGCCAACGACACACCGTGACCGCCACCGACCGGCGAAGGCGAGACATCGCCGGTCTCGACAAGGCACGAGCGGCCTTCGGCATCGATTCCTGTGATCAGTCGGCGCATGCCCACACCGTACTGTGAGGTGGCAGTCGACTGCCAGAATCGGAGGAGCGTGCTAGCCTGCTCTCGTCAACCACCTGGGAAGGGTTGGATGAGCACACGATCTGCCCGTCTGCGCGAGGAACTGGGTCACCCGGTGATCGACGGTGACGGTCACGTGGTCGAGCTGATGGCGGTGTTCCTCGACTACGTACGCGACCGTGGCCACGGCGATCTGCTCCGGGGGGTGTTCGGCACGCGCCGACCCATCGAGGACCTCACGATGGCCGACCGGCGCGAGGGCGGGATACTCCCTCACTCGTGGCACGTGCCCGCCACCACCGAGTACTACGCCACCGTCACATCGCCCAAGCGCTACCACGAGCGTCTCGGCGAAGCGGGCATCGACTTCGCGGTGATCTACCCGACCGCCGGCATCTCGTTGCTTCAGCTCCCCGACGAGGACGCGCGCGTGGGGCTGTGCCGGCTCTACAACGAGTACATGGCGGAACGGTTCGCCCCATACCGCGACCGCTTCACCGTGGCCGCCCTCGTCCCGATGCACAGCCCCGGCGAAGCTCTCGCCGCCCTCGACCACGTCAGTGCGCTCGGCGCCAAGGTCGCGCTGATCGCCAGCCACGTCCACCGTCCACACGGAACGGCCTGGCCGGAGGAGGACCCCTGGGCCGACGTTCGCGTACCGGAGTGGGACACCCGCGGGTGGATCGACACGTTCGGCATCGACAGCCTCTACGACTATGACCAGGTGTGGTCCCGCGCGGTCGAGCTCCGCCTTCCGCTCGCTGCGCACACCGCCGGCATCGGCGCGAGCGACCGGGCGTCGATCTCCAACTTCGTGTTCAACCAGATCGGTCACTTCGCCGCGGCCGGCGGGGCGCTGGCCAAGTCGCTGTTCCTCGGCGGCGTGACCGCTCGGTTCCCCGATCTGCGCGTGGCCATCCTCGAAGGGGGCGCCGCGATCGGCGTCCAGACCTACGTGAGCCTCGTCGCCAACTGGCACAAACGAGGCGGCGACGCCATCGCCAAGCTGAACCCCGAGAACCTCGACCGCGAGCTGCTCATCAAGCTGCTCACCGACGACGACCCGGCGCTGGCCCGCTACCCGGTCGAGCAGCTGATGGGGGCCCAAGGTCGCATGACGCGTCCCCGCGACGACTACGCGGCGGCGCGGATCACCTCGGTCGACGACATCCGCGATCGGTTCTGCGTCCCGTTCGCGTGGGGGTGCGAGGCCGATGATCCGCTGACCGGCGTGGCGTTCGATCCGCGGATCACCGGTGGCCCACTCGTGCCGGCGATGTTCGCCTCCGATCTCGGCCACTGGGACGTCCCCGAGTTCGAGGAGCCGTTGCGAGAAGCGTTCGAGCTCGTCGAGCGCGGCATCCTCGACGCCGACCAGCTGCGAGACTTCCTCTGCACGAACCCGCTGCGTTTTTACGGTTCGCTCAACCCCGACTTCTTCACCGGCACCGCCGTCGAGCGCTACGCCGCGGCCGCGTTCGGCGCACCGCGGCAGGACGCACTGCGATGACCGGCTACCACCTCAGCGCCGACGCCAGCGGCGAGAGCCGCATCTCGCCACTTCCGCTGCCCCTCCGCGAGACGGCGGCGGGCACCGTCCATGGTCTGACCGACATACCTGCTCAGGCGCTCGGCATGGCGCAGTTCATCGGCCGCAAGCCCGACGTCGGTATGCACGTGGCGCCCCGGCGGCAGTTCCTCGTCGTGCTCGGCGGCGTCCTCGAGCTCGTCAGCTCCTCCGGCGACACCGAGCACCTCGTGGCGGGCGACTTCGTGCTGGCCGACGACATCGGTAGCTCGGGTCACATCAGCCGCGACGTGGGTGAGGAGCCGCTGATGCTCATGGCGATCGCCATCGACCAGAACTGGCAGTTCCCCGTACCTTGATGAGAATCCGTTCGGTACACGACAGGAGGCCGTTATGGCGCCCTTGCAGCTTCGAGACCTGACCGACACCCTCGGCACCGAGATCACCGGGCTCGACCCGGCCCAGGCGCTCGCCGACCCGGCGGTCGCCACCCGGCTCCAGGAGCTGTTCGACCGTCGCGGGGTGCTGGTGTTCCGCGACCTCGACATCGACCAGCCGACTCAGGCCAACCTCATCCGCATGCTCATCCGGATGGGGCCTCTCGCCGAGGGCGAGTCGTCCTCGGCCAAGCCCAACGACGTGCCCTTCTTCGTCTCCAACAAGTTGCCCGACGGCGGCGCGCCCTTCGGTCGCCTGCTGTTCCACTCCGACATGATGTGGTCCGACCACACGTTCCAGGTTCTGTCGCTCTACGCCGTCGAGGTCGAAGAGCCGGTGACGCCCACCATCTTCGTCAGCTCTGTCGACGGTTGGGCAAGTCTCCCGGATCGGCTCCGGGAACAGCTCGAAGGACGCTCGGCGCGTCAGGGCCACGCCGAGCACGAACAAGCGCGGGCCGGCGGCGACCCGAACGTGCTGGTGACCACGTTCGAGAACCTGTCGATGCGCACCACTCCCATCCCGCTCCCCCACCCGCGCACCGGACGCTCGGTGCTGTACGTGTCCGAGCAGATGACGAACCAGATCACCGAGCTACCCGAGGAGGAGAGCGAGGCCCTCCTCCAGGAGGTGTTCGCCCACCTGTACCGCCCCGCGGCGATCTACTCGCACGCCTGGCGCACGGGCGACCTGGTGGCGTGGGACAACATCGCCGTTCAGCACGGCCGACCCAACGTCACCCTCGAAGGACCGGTGCGGACGCTACGAAAGCTGTTCGCCCCCGTCCCGCCTCGCAGCGCCAACCCGGCGCGGCCGACGTTCTCGACCCGCGGCTGACCGCGTCAGGCTCCGGCGGCGTCGAGCAATCCGAGGATCGCGTCCGGGCCCAACGGCTGATCGCGCACGACGATGCCAAGCGGCGCCAACGCGTCGGCGACGGCGTTGATCACCGCCGGGGGCGCTCCGAGGCACCCGCCCTCGCCGAGACCCTTGTGGCCGCCGGGGTTGGTGGGTGCGAAGGACTCGATGTGCGCGTACTCGATGTCGGGCACCTCGGCGGCGGTCGGCACGAGGTAGTCCATGAGCGTCGTGGCGAGCGGGTTGCCGCTGGAGTCGTAGGGCAGGTGCTCGTAGAGCACACCGCCGATGCCCTGGACCACGCCTCCGGCGATCTGGCCCTCGACCACGTTGGGGTTGATCATCACGCCGCAGTCTTCGCTGACGACGTACCGGAGGATCTCGACGCGGCCGGTATCGGGGTCGACCTCGACCACGCAGATGTGGCAGGCGTTCGACCAGGTGCAGAAGTTCTCGGGCGTGAACCGGACCTGGGCCTCGAGGCCCGCCGACACGCCCGCCGGCAGGCTGGCCGGCGACGCGTACGCGAGGGTGGCGACCTCCGCGAAGGTCATCCCGCGCGCCGGGGTGCCGGCGACCGAGATCCGACCGGCGGCGATCCCGAGGTCCTGTGCCGACGCCTCGAGGGCGTGGGCGACGATGTCGAGGATCTTGGCCCGCACCTCACCGGCGGCCAGCCTCGCCGCGGTGCCGGTGATCACCGCGCTGCGGCTCCCGCCGGTGCCGGGCCCGAGCGGCGAGCTGTCGGTGTCGCCCTGCACAACCCGTACGTCGGCGATGTCGACGCCGAGCTCGTCGGCGACGACTTGAGCGATGGTGGTCTCGAGGCTCTGGCCATGGCTCGCCCCGCTGTGGGCGACCAGCACCGAGCCGTTGCTCCCCACCCGCACGTTGGCCGCGTCGGTGCTCATCCAGCCGAAAGAGTTGGCCGTCGGCTCCGTGAACAGACTGATGCCGACGCCCACGAGGCGGCCATCGGCCCGCCAAACCCGCTGCTGCTCGCGCAGCTGCTCGTAACCGACCAACTCGGCGGCCTGCTCGAGGGTGGCTGCGGCGGTGATCTGGTCATAGACCATCCCGGTCGCCATCGTGTAGGGCAGGTCCTCGTCGCGCAGCACGTTCCGCAAGCGCAGCTCGAGTGGGTCAATCCCCAGTCGCGCCGCGAGCCGGTCCATCATCTGCTCGCGGGCCACCGTCTCGAACATCCACGGGCCGCGATAAGCGCCGCGACCGGCGGTGTTGGTCATCACCGTGCGAGCCGAGGTGCCCAACGCCGACACCCGATAAGGGCCAGGGAACAACATGGTCGTGAACACCGCCGCCACGCCACCGGCTCCCGGGAACGAGCCCGCGCTCTCGACGAACTCCACGTCGAGGCCGAGGATCGTGCCGTCCTCGGTTGCCGCAGCGGTCACCGTCGCTCGATCCTCCCGGCAATGCTCGTCGGCCATGAGGTTTTCGCGCCGGTCCTGGATCCACTTGACCGGTCGACCGAGCAACATCGTCGCCACCGCCGTGGCGAGCTCCTCGCGTCCCGGGTGCATCTTGAGCCCGAACGCGCCGCCGACGTCGGGCATGATGACGCGTACCCGGGAGTCCGGCAGGTTCAACCCCCGGCTCAGTTGGCTGCGCAGCCCGTGTGGCCCCTGGGTGGACACCCACACGGTGAGTTGCTCACGGCCAGCGTTCCAGTGGGCGAGGATGCCCCGCGTCTCCATCGGGACCGTGGCGTGGCGGTGCTGACGGAACGTCTCGGTCACGACGACAGGAGCGGTCGCGATCACCCGGTCGATGTCGCCGACAGCGCGCCGGGGGACGTCGCCATACAGGTTCGAGTCGCGGTCGGGATGCACGAGCGCGGCCCCGGGCAGCACGGCCACCTCGTAGTCGACGAGCGCCTCCTCGACTTCGATGTCGATCACGACGAGCTCCGCGGCGTCCTCGGCGACGTAGCGGGACTCGGCGACGACCATGACGATCGGCTCACCCACGTGGCGCACGTCGCCGTCTGCCAGCAACCGAAACGGTCGGTCGCGGTGCTCGTCGTCGGTTCGGAAGTCGCCCGCTCGGGGCGCCAGGTCGCCGGCGAGGTACACCGCGGTCACGCCGGGCAGGGCCCTCGCTTCATCGACCGCGATCGACACGATGCGGCCCCGGGCCACGTCGCTGCGTACGAAGGCCGCGTGCACGGTGCCGGGCAGCACCACGTCATCGACGTATTCACCTCGGCCGGTGACGAAGCGGGCGTCCTCGCTGCGGGCCACCCGCTGCCCAACGAAACGCGCCCCGACCGTCGCGTTGCTCACGACTTCTCGCCCTGTGACGTCGGCATCACCGGCCGGATCTCCCCGACGGTTGGAACGCCACCATGCCACCGTCGACCAGCACGTCGCTACCCGTCATGAACGAGGCACTGTCGGAGGTGAGGAAGCTCACGACGTTGGCGACCTCGTCGGGTCGACCGCGACGACCGAATGGGCTTTGGCTGATGATGTCGGACATGACCGGGTGGTGCTGCTCATCGAACCGGCTCATCGGCGTGTCGTTGATCGCGGGAGACAGCGACAAGATCCGCGCCCCTCGCGCGCCCCACGACGAGGCCCGCGCCCTCACCAAACGCATCACGCCCCGCTTGGACACCGAGTATGCGACCGTCGAGTGGTCGATGTCGACCCCGAGGCTCACCAGCCGATCGAAGAAGTCGCCGGCCAGCGGGTCCTCGAGGACCGCCATCACCGCCGGGTCCTCCGGAGTCCGGTATCCCGAGATCGAGGCGAAGCACACCCCCACGGTGCCCGGGCGGAGGTACGACTCCGCCGCGGCCAGTACCCGGGCCGTGCCCCGGAGGTTGATGTCGAGCACGGTCCGACCGGGCGCCATCGCTCCGGACACCCCTGCGGTGATGACCAGGGCGTCGAGGTCCCCGGCCGACGCCAGCAGCGAGGAGATCTGATCGGGATCGGTGACGTCGCAGGCGACCGGCTCGACCTCGCCCCCCAACTCGCGGGCGACGGCCTCGGCCGCGGCCAGCGATCGATCGGCGGCAAGTAACTGCCCGCGGGGGGCCAGCTGGCGGGTCACCTCGGCGCCCAGGCCCGAGCCCGCTCCGATCACGACGTTCGTCAAGGTGTCTCCCCCGCGCTCTGCGGCGCCCAGCGCCGCGTGTCGCTCGCGGTGCGGTCAGAAGTGGATGAGCCGTTCGAATCGTCCGGTCCCGGCGGGCGTGAACTCGTCGTAGCCCGGGAGCCGATCGTCGAACCGTAGCCCTGCCATGGTCTCCTGCCCGTCGTGCCGAGGTTTGTGACAACCTACTGCCAGTTTCGCGGGTGACTAGAGGGGGGCCGCCATGAGCGACCGGCTGACCGGCAAGGTGGGGATCATCACGGGGTCCGGGTCGGCCGGCGCCGCGACCGGGCCGGGGATCGGCCAAGCGATCGCCACCGTGTTCGCCCGGGAAGGTGCGTCGGTGCTCGTCGTCGACAAGGACGCCGACCGCGCCGAGGCGACGAGACGATCGCTGGGCGATCAGCCCGGCCGGACGGAGGTGTTCATCGGGGACGTCACCGATCCGGCGGCCTGCGAGGCCATGGTCGATGCCGCCACCAAGCGATTCGGTGGCCTCGACATCCTCGTGAACAACGCCGCGATATCGGTGCACGCCCCGATCACCGACCTCGGGATGGATGCCTACGACGAGGTCCTGGGCGTGAACCTGACCGGCACCTACCTCGCCTGCAAGTACGCCGTTCCCGCACTGGTCGCCCGGGGCGGGGGCTCGATAGTCAACATCGGCTCGATCGCCGCCATCCGCGACACCGGCACCACCCACCCGGTGTACAGCGCGTCCAAGGCCGCCCAGCTCGGGCTCACTGTCGACCTGGCCGGTGCCTACGGCCGCAGCAACGTGCGGGTCAACGCCGTTCTCCCGGGCATGGTCGCCACCCCGATGCTGGAGTCCGTGAGCCGGCGCTCTCTCGACGCCGCCACCCGCGCCCGCCTCAACCTGCTCGGACGCATGGGCAGCGCCTGGGACGTCGCCCACGCTGTGCTGTTCCTTTGCAGTGACGAGGCGGCCTACATCACCGGCGTTGTTCTGCCCGTCGACGGCGGCGCCACCGTGACCACCCCGGGCTCGGTTCGCCGCGCTGACCTCGATGCGCAGGCGGGCACCTCGTGAGTTGATGTGACAGTCTGGTGCCATATCGACGGCTGTCGACCACGGCGAGAGGAACGAGCGTGAGCAACAACGATCCGGCGGTCACGCCGATCCTGAAGCCGGCATCGACCGACGAGTACGCGGCCCCGCCCCGCACGGCGGCCCAGCACGAGGCCGCGGACCGAGCGGCCGATACCGGCGAGAACGCGGCCGGGCGCGTGGGCCTCACAGAGCGCTCCTACGCGGCGAGCCGCCGAGGGACCGCGGCCGGGCTGCTGGCGATGAACGAGACGTTCGGTGAGCGCTTCTACGACGTGCCGGCCGAGGCGACGCTCGACGACGACGCGGCCGTGGCCACCTTCTCCTGCGGCGTGCCGGTCATCGACGTCCAGACGCACTGGATCGCCGATCGTCCCACGCTGAAGGAGTTCGAGCAGACCGTGAACCTCCACTACCGGGGGATGTCGCCCGAGTGGTGGTCGGGCTTGGACGGCATGTCGGCCTACTGGATCGGCGAGTACCTGCGCTGTGTCTTCGTCGAGTCCGAGACCGCGCTCGCGGTCATCAGCTGCGCTCCCGGGAACGCCGCCGGCGAGATGTTCATCCGCAACGACGAGATGGCGGCCATGCGGGAGCTGTTCGACCGTACGGCCGGCACCGGCCGGCTGCTCAACCACACCGTCGTGCGGCCCAACATCGGCGAGACGGCGATGATGGCCGAGTGGAAAGACACCTACCACCCCGTGGGGTGGAAGGTGTACACGCTCGGCCTGATGGATCCCACCTACATGCACTACGCCGAGGGCATGTTCTGGCGACTCGACGACGACGAGACCGGCACGCCGTTCCTCGAGGAGGCCCGCCGGCTCGGCGTGGGCCTCGTCTGCGCCCACAAGGGCGTGAGCGGCATGGTCGACGCCGGTTCGCCGAGCGACGTGGGGCCGGCGGCCAAGGCGTTCCCCGACATCGACTTCGTGATCTACCACTCGGGGTTCGAACCAGGCGCGCCCGAAGGGCCCTACACCGAACCGACCGCCCACCTCGGCGTCAACCGCTTGATCGAGACGGTGAACACCGCAGGCCTCGGCAAGGGATCGAACGTCTACGCCGAGCTCGGCACCACGTGGTTCTGCCTGTTGAGCAACCCGGTCGACGCCGCCCACACGCTCGGCAAGCTGCTCGTCAACCTCGGCGAGGACAACATCATCTGGGGCTCCGACGCCATATGGTACGGCCCCACGCAGCCGTCGCTCGACGCCTTCTGGGCCTTCCAGATCCCCGACTCGATGTGCGAGCAATTCGGCTACCCCAAGCTCACGCCCCAGATCAAACGCAAGATCATCTCCGGCAACGCCGCCCGGGTGTACGGGGTCGACCTCGATGCCTTGAAGGTCGCGGCGGCGACCGACGATCTCAGCTGGACCCGCGACGTCGCCGCCGCCTACGCCAGCCGGTGACACCTCGATGATCGACTACGGCGATCAGACTGTCGTCGTCACCGGCGCCGGCCGCGGGCTCGGACGGCTGTACGCCCTCGAGTTCGCCCGGCGCGGCGCCGCGGTCGTCGTCAACGACGTCGGCAGCACGATGAGCGGCGCCGGGACCGACGCTTCGGTCGCCGACGGCGTCGTCGCCGAGATCACCGACGCCGGAGGTCGGGCGGCGGCATCGCACGACTCCGTCGCGAGCGCCGAGGGCGGCCAAGCGATCGTCGACCTGGCCGTCGAGCGCTTCGGGCGGCTCGACGCGATCGTCAGCAACGCCGGCATCTACGAGATGGTGCCCTTCGACGAGCTGTCGGCCCAGCAGTGGCAACAGATGCGCAGCGTGCACCTCGACGGCGCGTTCCATCTCGCCCAACCCGCCTTCCGGATCATGAAGGCCCAGGGTTATGGGCGCATCGTCTTGGTCGCGTCGAACATCGCCGCGTTCGGCCAGGAGCTCGCCACGCACTACGCCGCGGCGAAGGGCGGCGTTATCGGGCTGTGCCATGCGCTCGCGAACGAAGGGGCTCCCCACGGCATCCTCGTCAACGCGGTGCTCCCCGTGGGGCGCACCCGCATGATGCTCGACTCCATGGGCGATGACGACAACCCGATCCGCGAGGCCCTCTTCGCGGCGACCACGGCCGAGCGGGTCGTCCCCATGGTCGCCTACCTCGCCAGCCGCGAGTGCGAGCCGAGCCACCACCTGTTCTCCGCCGTCGCCGGTCGCTTCGCCCGGGTGTTCGTGGGGCTCGGCGACGGCTGGATGGCGGACCGGGACCAGGAGCCGACGGCCGAGGACATCGCCACCCACATCGCCGAGATCGCCTCGACCGACCGGTTCGTCGTACCGGGCGGCGTGGCCGACGAGCTCATCACGCTCCTCCCCCGCCTCGGCCTCCTCCCCCAGCTCGACGCCGCGACCGGCGTGACCCACCCCTGAGGACGCTCGCATGACCGGAACCTTGGCCCTCACCGTCGAGCAGTTGCTCACGTCGACCCGATCGGCCCGCAAGACTCTCGACCTCGCCGCCCCGGTCGACCTGACCGAGATCGCGACCTGCCTCGACACTGCGCTGCACGCCGCGAACGGAACGAACCAGCAGCCGTGGCGCTGGCTCGTGGTGACCGACGCCGAGCGCCGGGCCCGGCTCGGGGCGATGTACCGCGAGGGATACATCTCGATGACCGGCGGGATGATCTCGGACTCGCTCGACGGCGAATCCGACTTCGGCCGGCTGATGTCGTCGACGGAGTGGCTGGTCGAGCACCTCGGCGAGGTGCCGGTGCTCGTGATCCCCTGCTACGAGCCCTACCTGCCTCGCATGGACGGCGACGAGCTTTTCTACCCGGCGACGCTGTACGGCTCGATCTTCCCGGCGGTCTGGAACTTCCAGCTGGCCTTGCGCACCTTTGGGTACGGGACGTGCATCACCACGTTGCACCTGCGCCGGTCTCGCGAGGCGGCCGAGCTGCTCGGCATCCCCGACACCCACACCCAGGGCTGCCTGCTCCCTGTGGCCCGGCTCCGCTCCCCCGAGAAGATCCGGCCCACGCCGCGAAAGGTACTTACCGAAGTCAGCGCTCTCGACGGTTGGGACGGGCCGCCACTGACGGCCTGAGGCCAGAGTGGACGACATGGACGACAGGGACGCAACGACACCCAACGACACCCGGCTCCAGGCGTTGCTGGACCGAACCGAGATCCTCGATTGCCTCGCCCGCTACGCCCGGGGCATGGACCGTCTCGATCGCGAGCTGGCGCGCTCCGCCTACCACGACGACGCCGTCGACGATCACGTCGGCTTCGTCGGTGGTGTCGACGACTTCCTCGACTGGTCGTTCGCCTACCACGGTACGCAGGTCCGACATCAGCACTACATCACGAACCACTCAATCGACCCCGACGGCGACATGGCCCACGTGGAGTCGTACTACCTCCTCGTCGGCACCGACCGCGACGAGGCGGCACCCCTGACCATCTCCGGCGGTCGCTACGTCGACCGGTTCGAACGACGCGACGGGCGGTGGGGCATCGCGGCCCGGATGTGCATCGTCGAGTGGCGGACCGAGCTCCCCAACATCTTCACCGGCGCCGCCGTCGAATTGTCCACCGTGGTGGGGTCGATCGCCCGCGACCGGTCCGACTCCTCATACCAACGACCACTCAGGCTCCGCCGGGGGCCCAGCAAGGGGTAGCACCATGACCGTAACCTCGTCCGAGCCGTACTTCGACATGTACGACCGGGAGCTCTACGCCTCGCCGTACCCGATGTTCCGGAGACTGCGCGACGAGGCGCCGCTCTACTACAACGAGCCGTACAACTTCTACGCCGTGAGTCGCCACGAGGACGTCACCCGCGTTCTGAGCGAACGCGAGACGTTCAGCTCGGCCAAGGGTGGCGTGTACAACATCGCGGCCCTCGGCATCGACCTGCCCGAGGGCCTGTTCATCTTCGAGGACCCTCCGCAGCACACCATCCACCGGAGCCTGGTGTCGCGTCTGTTCACCCCGCGGGCCATCAACGGGCTCGAGGGCCGCATCCAGGCCCTGTTCTCGGCGGCGGCCGACGAGCTGATCGGCACCACCTCGTTCGACTTCGTGAAGGACTTCGCCCACATGCTCCCGATCCAGGTGATCGGCATGCTGCTGGGGCTGCCCGACTCGGATCTCCGGTCGCTGCGCGACACGTTCCACCGCACCCAGAACGAGGGAACCGCCGATCAGAACGGCGACGCCTTGGGCGGCATCGCCGAGGCGGGGGCGTGGTTCACCGAGTACCTCGACTACCGGGCCGCCAACCCGACCGACGATCTGATGACCCAGCTGCTCAACGTCGAGTTCGAGGATCAGCACGGCGACCGGCGCACGCTGCGCCGCGACGAGCTGATCACGTTCCTTGTGATCATCACCGGCGCGGGCAGTGACACGACGGTCAACGCCATCGCTTGGGCCGGCTCGCTGCTCGGCGAGCACCCCGACCAGCGCCGGCTGCTCGTCGAGGACCCGTCGTTGATCCCCAACGCGGTCGAGGAGATCCTGCGCTACGAGTCGATCTCGTACCACATCTGTCGCACCACCACGACCGACGTCGATCTCCACGGCGCCACGGTGCCCGCGGGCAGCATCGTCGTCACCATGCCGGGGTCGGCCAACCGCGATGATCGGGTGTTCGACGACCCCGACACCTTCGACATCACCCGCAAGCCCGGCCCGCTGCTCACCTTCTCGTTCGGCCCCCACTTCTGTCTCGGCGCCTCCCTCGCCCGCATGGAGACCCGCATCGCCATCGCCGAGACTCTCAAGCGCTTCCCCGACTGGGTAGTCGACCACGAAGGCGCCAAGCTCACCACCGGCATCGACACGCGGGGATGGGACAACCTCCCGATCACGGTGGTCTGAGCACCCGTCGTGGGCCGCTTCGACCGACAGGGGAGCCATGGATCAGATCCAGGAGTTGATCGCCCGCGACGGCATCCGGCAGCTGGCCGAGCGTTACGCCCTCGCCGTCGACGGGAAGGACCTTGACACGCTCGCAGCCTTGTTCGCCGACGACGTGAGCAACGGCCGATTCGGGTCGGGCCCGACCGGCGTGAAGGCGTTCTTCGACCAGGCGTTGCGGCGGTTCCACTGCTCGATGCACCTGGTGGCCAACCACGTCATCGACTTCGACGACGACCGTCACGCACACGGCGTCGTGTACTGCCGGGCCCATCACCACGTGCTCGAACCCGAGCACTGGTACGACATGGCGCTCGCCTACTGGGACACCTACGAGCTCGTCGGTGGTGCCTGGTACTTCCGGAGCCGCAGCGTGAAGTCGTGGTACCGCCAGGAGTTCGGTCACCCCGAGCACGGCACCGAGCGTGACACCTTGGTGGTGCCGCGGTCGGCGGCCATGCGCGGCCCTCGCATGCCCGAGGCGTTCCCGACGTTCGAGCCCTTCTGGGCTGGGCCGCCGATACCAATCCCGGGGGAGGCCGAGTAGACGTGGAGATCGGCGTCCGCATTCCCCACACCGGCGGCCACGCCAGCCCGGAGCTGATCCACCAGTGGTGCACGTTCGCCGACCGAGCCGGCTTCGGTGTGCTCTGGGGCGTCGACCACCTCGTCATGCCCCGACGGGTCGAGTCGAAGTACGTGCTGCCGCGCCGGCCGGCGGCGATCGCCGACGACGCCGTGTCGGACCTGCTGTCGCCCAACTTCGAGATGATGACCACCCTCGCATACGTCGCCGCGCTCACCGAGCGGATCGCGATCGGCACCGCGGTCGCGGTGTTGACGATCCGCAACGCGGTGCTCAACGCCCGCCAGCTCGCGACCCTGGACCGGCTCAGCGGCGGACGCCTGGTGTACGGCGTCGGCGTCGGCTGGCTGAAAGAGGAGGCCGACGCGATGAACATGCCGTGGGACCGCCGCGGGGCCCGGGCCGACGAGCACATCGACCTCCTGCGCACCATCTGGGGCGCGCCGGGCCGCCACGTCGAGTTCCGCGGTCAGTTCTGGGACATCCCGGCCATGGACCCCGAACCCCGTCCGGTGCAACAACCAGTCCCGATCCTCATCGGGGGACACAGCGACGCCGCCATCGATCGGGCCGCCCGGCTCGGCGACGGGTGGATCGCGGCCGACATGTCTCCCGAACGTCTCGCCGAGTTCCTACCCACCCTGCACGCGGCCGCACGTCGCCACGGCCGCGACCCGTCGGCGATCCCCGTCTACTGCAGCACCCGGCAGACGGTGACGAGCGTCGACGACGTTCTCCGCTACGAGGACCTGGGCGTCCACTCGCTCCAGGTCGCGGTGGCCACGATGCACGACCTCGAGCGCGTCGCCGACGAGATCCTGCCGGAGCTCCATTGAGCTGATCGGATGCTCACCCACCATCGCGAGCGCCTGACCCTGGCCCAGCAGTCGCGCCGCTGACGTTCGGCCAACTCCTCGTCGCTGACACCGCCGTGACGATCCTCGATCCGGCTCAACAGCTTGGGCACGCCGGTCTTCGGAGGATTCACGCGGGTCGCCCACGAGCCGAGCTCCTCGAACGGGAACACCTCGTTGTCGAGCGAGCGGCCGCCGTCGCGTTTCGCTCCGATCGCATTCGGTTGGTAGTCGGGGAAGTCCGAGAACGGGTGCAGCCGCACCGGTGTCTTGTCGGCCAGGTAGCGGATCATCTCGGGACCGGATTCGAGGAAGCCGGACAACGCGTCGGCATCGAGTTGGCCCGGGGCGAGCGCATCGAGGTAGGCGACGACCTCGTCCATCGAGTCCTCGACGCCCGCCTCCTTGGCGTGGTGGTTCAGCGGGAACCACAACATCCCGCCCGACATCGCCGTCGTCCCACCGACCATGCCCGACTTCTCGAGGATGACCACCTGGCCGGCGCCGTGGTCATGGGCGGACAGCGCTGCCACCAGCGCCGCGCCACCGCTGCCGAGGACGACGACATCCGCTTCGAGATCCCAATCGCCGTCGTGTTCGTTACTCATCGGTCCTCGCTGGTGAAGTAGTAGGAGGAGCGGCCGTCAAAGAATCTAGGTCCTCGAGCGCCGCAACGGGTCACATCGAGGCGCACGACCTCCTCCCGGCGTCTGCTTGATCCGGCGCCTCTATCGCCCACATCAAACATACGAAAAGTCGCACAGTGGCGGCGAGATTGGATTCGGTCTGCGGCAGCGAGCCACACGTTGATGTCGACTCCATGGCCGGCCGGCCAGCAGCCTGAACAGTGACGGCTGTCAAAGCCCGAGCACGAGCCGGAGACCGTCGTCGATGTCATCGAGCAGGACCTGCGGTACCCGACCCGACTGCTCGGCCAGCAGTGAACGACCGATCAGCTCGAGACCGAGTGGCACCGCAACGGAGTCCTTGGGCAGCCCCGTCGCCGTCGAGTGAAGCAACACGTTGCCGGCGAGGCCCGCTCGCTCGACATTGGACGTGAGCGGTACGACATGGGTCTGCCATACATCGACCGCCAAGACGTCGTCCGAGGAGACAACGACGCACGGTCGACGCTTGTCCAGATCGATCCAGTACACGCCCCCGCGCACTACCACGGCGCGGACCGCTCCATTCGTTCCATGATCGCCCGCGACTCGTCATCGGTTGGCGGTTCAGCACCCGCCAACGCAGCGTCAGCGAGCAGCTGTTGCCCGAGGCTCAACCCACTTCGCGTCGCCGCGTAGTGACGAAGCTGATTGGCGACCCACACCGAAAACGGAACACCGAGACTGTCGATGATCGGCACAACATCATCCGGAACGCTGATCGTCTTATTCGGCACGTACGTACTCTACCTACGTAGCATCCGGTGTCGACCTGTGCCCGTCAGGCACGGAGTGCGAGGGCTGCGATGTCCTCGTCGATGAGAGGTTGGAGCGACGGGATCCGGGTGTCGCCCTCGGCCGGCTTGAAGTAGCCGCCGCGCCGATGGAAGTTCTTCGCCAGCGCCTCATCGAGCTCGGGCGCCGGCCCGTTCAGCTCGGCGACCCCGGGGCCGACGCGCTCGGCCACCGCCGCCAGGCGACGCCGGTCGAGCCCCAGGAAGTCGATGAGGTTGCCGCCGAACAGCGCTCGCACGTCGTCGTCGGGAACGCCGGCGAACGCATCGTGAAGCCACTGCCGGCTGTGGGGCCAGGTGCCCTCGGAGTGCGGGTAATCGCGACCCACCGCCATCTGCGCCATGCCCACGTCGTGCCGCATGCCGACCTCGGCCTTGTGTACGAACGAGGCGACGGCCAGGCAGTTGGTCGCCCAGTACTCGCTGGGCCGACGCCGCGCCGGAAGGTCGTGTCGGTGCTGCTCGAACACGCCGTCGAGATGCGCCAACGTGGCCGGGATCCAGTCGACGCGGACCTCGCTCAGCATCAGCCGCAGCCCGGGATGACGGTCGAACACGCCGCCGAGCATGAGCTGCCATAGCGGGCGCCGGGCCGCGGCGCCGTGATTGGCCAGATCGAGGATGTACGCCTTCGCCACGTAGCCCACGACATGAGCGCGAGCGAGCAACTCGTCGCGGTCGGCGGTGCCGGCGGCCTCGACCGCGTCGCGGTAGATGCCGTCGAGGGCGTCGTACAGGCTGCCCTGCTCGGTCCCAAACCCGGCGTGAACTACTACGGCGAGCCCGAGCGACGCGCACGCCGCCCAGAACGGATCCCAGTACTCGTCGTGGAGCGGCGGCATGGCGGCGTGGCGCATGTACCCCGGCGCGTACGTGGCGACGAAGCCGTGGTCGGCGAC
>CAYMJU010000089.1:0-4362 GCA_964390555.1 uncultured Acidimicrobiales bacterium
CTGGCAGGCACGGCGACGACGATAGAACGCCCGGAACACCGCGGCGACCAGCTTCACGAGATGGCCCGCATGGCGTCAACGGGTTGGACATCGCCTACGAGGTGATCGGCGACGACACCACGACACCATCGTCCGCGATGCGATCGAGTCCCCGGACTGACCGGGGTGAGCATCAGCGCGTCTGCGGGGTGCGGAACGCGCATCGGGGACCGGGGGCGCGGCGAGGCGTAGGTCCAGGGTGGCCAGCGCTAAGGATCTACACCGTCGCCAGGACGGGGGGTTGGGCGGGGGTGAAGCGGTAGAGACGCTCGGCGTTGCCGCGCAGCAGCTTGTACTGGGTCTCGGCGGGGAGATGGCCGATGACCCGCTGCACGGTATCGATGCAGTCCGGCCAGGTGGAATCGGAGTGCGGGTAGTCGGTCTCGCACATGATGTTGTCCTCGCCGATCTCGTCGATGCTCGCGATGCCGTGGTGGTCCTCGATGAAACACCCGTAGATGTGGTCATGGAACGCGCCGCGCACGTCGATGGCGTCGAGGTCGACATCGGTCGTGGCGTGGTCCATGAACTTCTGGCCTTTCTGGACCCAGTACCGCTGCTTGTCGAGCACCTGCTCGGCCCGCTCCAGGAAGTACGGCATCCACCCGATCTCGCCCTCGGACAAGGCGATCTTGACGTTCGGGAACCGCACGAACATTCCGCTGAAGATCCACGACAGCATGGCGCCCGACGTGCGGATGGCACCCCATGCCAGGTTGGCCATGAACGGCGAATCGGGGGCGATCTGGGGGACCTGTGACGACGAGCCGACGTGGATCGACGCCACCATCTCCAGTTCGTTGGCCGCCGCGAAAACCGGGTCCCAGTAGCGGTCGCGGTCGTGGATGGTCGGCAACCCGAGCGGCGCCGGGTTCTCGCTGAACGCAAACGCGGTCACGCCCTTGGCCGCACAGCGTTCCATCTCCTTGGCGGCCAGCGCCGGGTCCCACATGGGGATCAGCATCAGTGGGATGTAGCGGCCGGGCGCGGCGCCGCACCACTCCTCGACGATCCAGTCGTTGTAGGCCTGCAGGCAGGTGAAGCCGAACTCGCGGTCGCTGGTGTCCATGAACAACTGACCGCAGAACCGGGTGATCGTCGGGAAGCACAGCGATGCGAGGACGCCGGACCGGTCCATGTCGTCGAGACGGGCCACCGGGTCATAGCAGCCGGGGCGCATCTCGGAGTAGAGGAGGGGCTCGGGGCTGAACTCCTCCTTGGTCTTGCCGGCGACGGCGCTGAGGCCTGAGCTGGGGTAGTGCCTGCCGTCGTACGCCCACCCTTCGATGCCGTTGACGACGGTCATGTGGGGCGCCTTCTCACGGTCCTTCGCCGCGACCCGGTCGACCCACAGGTTCGGCGGTTCGAGGATGTGGTCGTCGACCGAGATCAGCCAGTCGAGTGCGATGTCGTTGGTCACGGCCCCTCCATTGCGCGGTGCGGCGATCATCGGCGGAGCTCACCGATGGCCAGATGTTTCACTTCCTGAAAATCACGGATGCCCTCGGGCCCCCGCTCGCGGCCGAGGCCGCTCTGCTTGTAACCGCCTCCAGGAGCGTAAGCGCTGAACACCGACGTGTTCACCTGCACCGCGCCCGACCGGATGCGGCGGGCGATCGCGGTCGCAACGGCGACGTCGGCGCCGTACACCTGCGCCGACAGGCCGTAGATCGTGTCGTTGGCGATGCGAACGGCGTCGTCGATGTCGGCGTAGCCGATGATGCCGATGACCGGCCCGAAGATCTCGTCGCGCGCCGCCGGGTTGTCGTTGTCGGGGAGATCGAGCACGGTCGGCTCGAACCAGTAGCCCCGCTCGAAACCCTGGGGGCGGCCGCCACCGGTGGCGATCTTGGCGCCGTCCTCCTCGGCCAGGGCCACGTAGCGCTCGCAGCGGTCGCGGGCCGCGGCGTTGATGAGCGGGCCCATCAGCTTGGTGGGGTCGGTCGGGTCGCCGACGGTGATGTTGGCGTACATGGCGCTGACCGCTTGCACAACCTCGTCCTTGCGAGCGTTCGGGACCAGCATGCGGGTAGCGGCGACGCAGGCCTGACCGCAGGTCATGGCGACGGTGGCCATGGCGCCGAGCGGGGCACGGTCGACGGCGTCGTCGAGATAGATCTGGGCCGACTTGCCGCCCAGCTCGAGGGTGACCCGCTTCAGGGTCGGCGCCGCCTGCGCCATGATGGCGCGACCGACCGCCGTCGACCCGGTGAACGACACCATGTCGACCCGCGGATCGGTGGTGAGGAGCGTCGCGCCCTCGGAGCCGTCTTCGGTCACGACGCTCAGCACACCGGGCGGCAACTCCGCGGCCTCGGCGGCGACACCGAACGCGAGCGACGACAGGGGGGTCAGCGGGCTCGGCCTCAGGATCACCGAGTTGCCGGCCATGAGCGCAGGGATCAGCTTCTGGAACGCCATGACGATCGCCGCGTTGTACGGCGTGATGGCGGTGACCACGCCTATCGGCTCGTGGCGCCGGATGCTCAGCGCGACCCGGCCCTTGACGAGCTCGTCGACGGGGACCGGGTTGGCCTCCTCGTGGCGCATCGACAGGTACAGGTCGATCGTGGTCCGGGCCAGGTCGAATCCCATGCCCAGCTGCGGGCCCTCGACGAAGCCTCGGGGTTGGCCGGCCTCGGCGATCATGGTCGCGATGAGGGCGTCGCGCTGCGCCGCCACGTGGTCGAGGAACAGATGTAGCCGTCGGGCTCGTTCGGTGGGGGCCATGTCGGCCCAAACGCCACCGTCGAACGACCGCCGGGCCTCGGCGATCGCCGTGTCGATCTCGGCCAGCGGGGTGACGGCGGCGTCGGCGACGTGGCTCTCGTCAGCCGGGTTCTCGACCGGGAACGTGTGCTCGGGCTCGACCCACCGGCCGGCGATGTACGAGCGACTCCCGTCGATCAGCTGCATTCGTACCCCCGAGGTAGAGGGACCGGTGCCCGGCACCGACCGTGGCCGTGGTGGACGTTACATCGCGGGCCGGCGTCGACGCCCGAGGCCGGCGGTCCGCCCGTTACTGTCGTCGGCGTGGCGAGTGACGGCGCTCGGATCGGTGGAGATGTGGCCCTCGACGGTTGGCGGGTCCTCGAGCTCGCCGACGGTTCGGCGGCGGCGTTCTGCGCCAAGGTCCTGAGCGATCTCGGGGCCGACGTGGTGAAGGTTCCTGTACCTGAACACCGGCAAGGCGAGTGTGGTGATCGAGCGCACCGCTGCAGGTTTGGAGCGCCTGCGAGCGCTGATGGCGTCCACCGACGTGCTGGTGACCGACCACGACTCGGCGCGACTCGACGCGCTCGGACCGATCCCCGAGGCGTGTGTGGTCGTGGTGGTGCGGCCGTTCGGATCGACCGGACCCTACGCCGGGTACCGGGCCCACCATCTGACCGAGTTCCATTCCGGAGGTGAGGGTTCGATCCTGCCGAGCGGGCTCGGGTGGAAGATGTTCCCCGACCGCCCGCCGATCCAGCTCGGGAGCGACATCGCCCATTCCGACGCCGGGTGGAACGCCGCCGTCGCCGCGCTGGACGCGGGCTACGACCGGCTGCGAACGGGTCGCGGCCAGGTCGTCGACGTATCGGTCCAGGAGTCCCAGCTCACGCTCAACCGCACCCGGCTCAGCCGCTACAACAACGACGGGGTGGTCCTCGGTCGCGAACCGAACCGCTACGGCTTGATGGGGATGATGGCGTGCCGCGACGGGTGGGTTCAGCTGGTGGGCCTCACCGACACCCAGTGGGACCAGCTCGCGGCGTCACCCGACGGCGGTGAGCTCGCCGATCCTGCGATCGCCACCGCCCCGGCGCGGGCCGCCGACCGGGCGGCGGCCGGTGCGGCGTCGGCGGCGTGGTGCGCGGCGCGGCCCAAGGCCGGGGTGGTGTCGGTCATGGCGGGGTTGGGTGCTCCGGTTGGGGCCTGCGCAAATGCCGAGGACCTGCTCGACAGCGAGCAGCTCGCCCATCGCAGGTTCCTGCAGGAGATCGCCGACGGCCACGGCGGACGACTCCGGGTCCCAGGCGCGCCGTATCGGATGTCGGCGACACCCGTGGTCGTCGGACCGCCGCCGGTTCTCGGCTCGTCGACCGGGTTCGGTCACCGACGCCACCTGCTTCCGGCGTTGCCAGCCGGCCGCGGGTTGGAAGGGATCCGGGTGCTCGATTTCACCTGGGCCGCCGCCGGCCCGTACGCCACGATGCTGCTCGCCCTGCTCGGCGCCGAGGTGATCAAGGTCGAGTCGACGCGCCGGCCCGATCCCGCACGGCGGGGTTTCCTCGCCGACTACGGCGGCATCAACCGGTCGCCGAACTTCAACGAGATCAA
>CAYMJU010000090.1:0-6255 GCA_964390555.1 uncultured Acidimicrobiales bacterium
GACCGTCCTGGCCTGCACCAGGGCCGGGTTCACGTACGTGCCGCTCAACGTCCGGCTGGCCGACCCCGAGATCGAGCGCCTGCTCCGACGCGCCGACGCGCGAGCGCTGTTCGTCAGCGAGCGCCACGTGGCCAGCGCCGCAGGGGTGACCGACCGCGTCGCGACCGTCAGGACCACGATCGTGTACGGGACCGACGCCGAGTTGGTGCCGCCCGACAAGGAGGGTTGGGTCGGGTACGAACGGCTGATCGCCGGTGCTTCGGCCATCGACCCGGGACTCTACGTCGATCCCGACGCGGTCATCGGTCTCGCCTTCACGAGCGGCACGACGGGTGATCCCAAAGGGGTCGAACAACCGCTGCGGATGATGATCAACACGACTCTCGCCGGTCTGATCGACTACGACATCAGCCCGGACGACTTCAGGTATGCCGCGGCGCCGATGTTCCACATCGCCGGACTGGTGTTCTCGATGATCGGCGTGGCGCGGGGTATCTCCAGCCTGATCATCCCCCAGTTCGATCCGGTGCGTGTCCTCGGAGCGATGCAGACCGGCGACTTGACGGGGGTGTTCCTCGTTCCGACCATGATCACGATGCTCCTCGAAACGCCCGGCGTCGGAGATTCCCGGTACGAGTCGATTCGCAACATCTTGTACGGCGCGGCACCGATGACGCCGTCGGTGCTCAAGCGTGCGGTCGACGTGTTCGGCTGCGATTTCATCCAGCTCTTCGGCGCCGGGACCGAAGCCGGGCTCCAGTGCGTGATGAGCGCCGCCGATCATCGGTACGCCCTGGGTGGGGCCGAGCACGTGTTGTCGTCGATCGGGCGACCGGCCTTCGGCGTCGAGCTCCGGATCGTCGACGACGAGATGAACGACGTCCCGGTCGGCGAGGTCGGTGAGATCGCGACCCGAAGCGACCAGGTGATGCTCGGGTACCTCGACATGCCCGAGGCGACCGCGGAGGCCCTTCGCGACGGCTGGTTCAGGGCCGGCGACCTCGGCCGAATCGACGCCGACGGGTTCGTCTACCTGGCGGGTCGCAGCAAGGACATGATCATTCGTGGCGGCGAAAACATCTACCCGATCGAGATCGAGACCGTCTTGATGCGGCATCGGAGCCTCGTCGAGGTGGCCGTCGTTGGCCGGCCCGACGAGACGTGGGGCGAGACCGTGCACGCCTTCGTCGTGCGTCGCCGCAGCGCCGCGGATCTGACGAGGTCGGCGATGGCTGAGGAACTTCGGGCGTTGTGCCGGCGCGAGCTCGCGCCTCACAAGGTGCCCGTCGAGTTCCACTGGGTCGACGAGCTACCCAAGAACGCTGCGGGCAAGGTGCTAAAGCGCGAGTTGCGGAGCAGCGCGCCCGACGCCGGGTCCTCGAGATGAGCGCGGCGGTCGACACCGAGGGGTATCGCGACCATGTGCGGACATGGTTCGCCCGCCACACGCCGAGTGACGCCTGGGAGCGGCTCGATCGGGCGACACCGAAAGAGGAGGCGGCGTTCCTGGTCGAGTGGTTGCAGACCCTGGCGTCGGCCGGCTTTGCCGCGCCGCACGTCTCGGTCGAGTGGGGCGGTGGCGGGCTCAGCCTGGCCCAGCAGGCCGTGCTGTACCAGGAATGGGCGCGGGCTCGGGCGCCGTCACTCGAGCCCTTCGCCGTCTCGTTGCACCACGTCCCCGCCACGCTGCTCGACGCGGGGACCGACGAGCAGAAGGCCGAGTTCGTCCGCGACGCGGTGTCGGGCACGTTCTGGTGCCAGGGCTTCTCCGAACCCGACGCCGGATCGGACTTGGCGTCGCTGCGAACCCGTGCCGTCCGCGACGGCGACGACTATGTGGTCACCGGCCAGAAGATCTGGTCGAGCTTTGCCCACCACGCCCGCTGGTGCCTGCTGCTGGCCCGCACCGATCCCGACGCCGCCAAGCACAAGGGCATCTCTTACTTCATCTGCGACATGACCAGCCCCGGCGTCGAGGTGCGCCCCATCCGGCAGAACACCGGACACGCCGAGTTCAACGAGATCTTCTTCGACGATGTGAGGATCCCGGCGCGTCGCCTCATCGGCGCCGAGAACGACGGATGGACGGTCGCCCAGCGCACGCTGGCCGCCGAACGGGGGCCGTTCGCGACCGCGATCATCGGCGAGATCAGCATCGGCCTGTCGTTGTTGCGTCGCTCGATCGAAGCTCGGTTGCGCCAAGACCAGGATTCCTTTCTGCTCGACGGTGCGCGCGCCGAGATCGTGCGCCTGCTCGCTCGATCCGAGGCGCTGAACTCGCTCGGTCTCGACACGTTGGAGGCGCTCGAGACGGGTGTCGACCGCGGTGACCTGGCTTCGGTCATCAAAGTCGCGTCGTCTGACCTGTTGCGTGCGGTCACCGAGTGCGGCTCGCGCCTGGCTGGTGAACGGGACCTTCTCGAACCGCCGGCTGCGTACCGTGGCTACTTCTCCGAGCACTGGCTGCTCGACTTCGTGAACTCGTGGCGGTGGTCGATCGCCAGCGGCACCAACGAGATCCAGCGCAACATCATCGCTGAGCGGGTGCTCGGACTGCCCCGGGAGCCGCGGTGATCGATCTCCGCTTCGCCGGCCTCGACGCCGATCAGGCCGACCTGGCCGAGCTCGTGCGTGACGTCACCGAGGCTTCGTCCACCGACCATCGTGTAGGCGCGGCGCTCGGATGGGCATCGGTGGGCGCGTCCGAGTCGTTCGGCGGGTCGGGCGGCACCGGCGCCGACCGAGCGGTGATCGCCGAGGCCGTGGGGGCGGCGTTGGCTGCGGACACCTCAGCATGGACGGCCGGCGTGGTGGCGGCGCTGCTGGTCCGCCACGGCGAGCCCGAGTTCCTCTCGGACCTCGTCGGCTCGTTCTCCGCTGGTGCGTTGGTCGCGGTGCCCGTGGGGGCGCCGTCTGCGATCGCGTCGCGGCTCGCCGGCAGCCACGGTGCGTTGAGCGGGGAGTTCCTGGCGGTCGGACACGCCGACTCGGACCACGTCGCCTTGCCATGGCGGACGGCGGCTGGCGAGTCGATGCTCGTCGTCGACCGGGGCCATCGTGCGCTCGTCGTCGAGCCGGTCGTTTCGATCGATCAGAGCCGTCCGTACAGCAGGGTCGTTGTCGACGGGCTCGAGGAAACCGATGCCCGTGCTCGCGTGAGCGGCGCCGATCTGTTCACCGACTGGCTCGCCCACCAGTGCGTCGTCGCCGCGCTCGACGCCGTGGGTGCCGCCCGCACGTCGTTCGCCCGAACCCTCGTGTACGCCAACGAACGGTTTCAGTTCGGTCGTGCGATCGGGTCGTTCCAGGCCTACAAGCACCGATGCGCCGACCTCTTCATCGAATTCCGGCTGGCCCAGTCGTTGGCCTTCCGGGCCGCCCGTGACCTGGCTGACGGACGCCGGTCGGCTGCGCTGGCCGCCGGGCTGGCGTCGACGTCGTCAGCCACATTCGTCGCCGGCGACGCCATCCAACTCCACGGTGGGATCGGTTTCACGTGGGAAGCGGGACTCCACACGAACCTGAAGCGGTCACGCGCCGACGAGATCATCGCGGCGGCCGGCGGTGCCACCGCCCGGGCGCTGCTGGCCCACGCCCGCGACGACGACGTCGCGGACACCTGAACACCCCAACCTTGGATCGAGGACGGCACATCGATGGACACTGGGAGCTACTGCGGGTTCGACGTGCAGATCGACGGACCGGGCGTCACGACGGTGACGTTCACGAATCCCGACCGGATGAACGGCCTCGACCGCAACGTCAAACGTGACCTCATCGAGATGCTCACCCAGGCCCAAGTGGACGATCGGGTGCGGGTCATGGTGTTCACCGGGTCGGGTCGGGCGTTCTGCGCGGGCGACGACATCAGCTCCGATCCCCAACGCGGGGCGCCCACCAAGGTCGCGGCGCTCGACCAACCGGCGTTCTCGGCCACGCCGTTGCAGTCCTACAGCTCCCTGCGGACCACATCGCAGCGACTCAACCAGATGGTGCGCCACCTCGACAAGATCTCGATCGCCGCCATCAACGGCGTCGCCATCCAGAGCGGACTGTCGCTCGCGCTCGCGTGCGACTTCCGCGTCGCGTCGACGACGGCACGGTTGGGTAGCGCCACGCTTCGGTTCGGGTACCTCCCCGACGAGGGAGGCCACTGGCTCCTCGTGCAGCACCTCGGCGTGGCCCGCGCCCTCGACTTCGTGCTGCGCAAACGCATCGTGTCGGCTTCCGACGCGCTCGATCTCGGTCTCGTCCACGAAGTCGTCGAACCCGACGCGCTCGCCGATCACGTGAGAGCCTTGGCCGAGGAGCTGGCCAACGGCCCTCAAGTAGCGATGCGACTGGCCAAGCGGGCCCTGTACAACGCCGACGTGCTCGGCTTCGAAGCCGCGTGTGACGACATCGCCACCAAGACCGCGATCGGCGACCACCACCCCGATGCCCACGAAGGTCGCCAGGCGTTCCTCGAGAAACGCCCGCCCCGATTCAACCAATGGCTCGATCGATAGGTCCGGCCTCATCGCCAGCAGCAACGAGCGGGCGCTCAGGGCGCGCCGATGTTCACCTCGGTGGCCGAGCGCTGACGGTCGCGGGCTGTAGCGCAGGTAGTTTCTCGAGCCATGGAGGTCGCTGAGTTCCGCCGCGAGCTCGATGCCTGGCTCGACGAGCACGCGGCCGAGTTGGCACCAGATTTCGAAGGTGCGGGCAACCTCGACCAGCAGATGGCGCAGCTGTCCAAGGTCAAAGGTGCGCTGTTCGACGCCGGCTGGATGAGGTGGGGGTGGCCCGAGCGTGTCGGCGGCTCGGGCGGCAGTCCCTTGCTGCGGGCCGTGCTCGGTGAAGCGGTCACCGACCGCGACCTGGTGGTGCCGGGGTACTTCTCGATGATCGAGGTTCTGGCCCCTACCGTCATCGACTTCGCCACGACCGAGGTCGCTCGCGAGTTCCTGCCCCGGATCCTGTCCGGTGAGGAGATGTGGTGCCAGGGCTTCTCCGAACCAGGTACCGGTTCGGACCTGGCGTCGTTGTCGTGCCGGGCGACCCTCGACGGCGACGAGTGGGTCATCAACGGGCAGAAGCTCTGGACGTCGCTGTCGCAGTACTCGAAGCGCTGTGTCCTGCTCACCCGCACCGGCACCCCCGAGTCTCGCCACCGCGGTGTCACCGCGTTCTTCGTCGACATGGACTCGCCGGGCATCACGATTAGACCGTTCGCCATCATCAGCGGCGACGACGAGTTCGCCGAAGTGTTCTTCGACGACGTGCGCGTGCCGGCCGGGCGGATCCTCGGCGAGCTCCACGGCGGCTGGTCCGTGGCCATGGCGCTGTTGCCATTCGAACGGTCGACGAGCTTCTGGTACCGCATCGCGTTCTTGCGCCAGCGCCTGTCGTCGCTGATCGGGCAGGTCCAGCCCGACGACCACGCCGCCGCACTCGTCGGCGACGCGTTCGTCCAGTGGTACGCGCTGCGTTCCCAGTCGCGCCGCACCCTGCACCGGCTGGCAAGCGGCGAGACACTGGGACCCGAGACGTCGATCGACAAGGTGCTCGTCGCCACCGCCGAGCACAAGATGTACGACACCATCCGCCAGCTCCTGCCCGCGGGCACCATCGAGCTGGCCGCCGACCCCGACGGGGTTCGCTGGCGCGACGAGTATCTCTACTCCCGCGCCGCGAGCGTCTACGGCGGCACCGGCGAGGTGCAGCGCAACATCATCGCCAAGCGCCTCCTCGACCTGGGCGACGACGCGTGATGGACGCCGACGACCGCGAACTACTCGCCGCCACCGTCGCCCAAGCCCTCGAGTCCCGCCGCTTCGAAGACGGCGACGGCGTGCTCGCCGAGCTCGGCTGGCACGACCTGCTCGACGCCGAGCCCGGCACCGCCATCGCCATCGTGTTCGAGGAGCTCGGCCGCCACAACGTGCGGTCCACCTGCCTCGCCGATGTCGTGTCCCGCGCGCTCGGTCAGCCACCGGGGTCGGTGGTGGTCCTCCCCCGCTACGGGTCGGCCGAACCGCCGGGGCACCCCGACGGCGGCGGCGTGGTCGTCGATGGCCTCGCCCTCTCGACCGGAGCCACGATGCTGGTTCCGTGTGCCGGTGGCGAGGTCTCGACGGTCGCCGCCGACTCCCTCGCCGTCGAACCGGTCGCCGGGATCGACCGTGGACTGGGACTTCTCCGGGTCACCGGGATGGCCACGCCCGTCTCCACCACATCCGGTGCGCCCTGGACAGCCGCCGTCGATCAGGCGCG
>CAYMJU010000091.1:0-11590 GCA_964390555.1 uncultured Acidimicrobiales bacterium
CCGCGCTGACTGGCTCTTCGGCCCAAGGGCCTCATCGCGGGGCTCGCACGGCGGCGTAGCCGGAGAGACGGGTACCATCGATTCATGGGTCGGACCGACCGGGTACCGCTGTCGAGGGATCGCATCGCCGACGCTGCCGTCGCGCTCATCGACACTCAGGGCCTCGATGCTCTGAGCATGCGCAAGCTGGGTGCCGAGCTCGGCGTCGAGGCCATGTCGCTGTACAACCACGTGTCGGGTAAGGGCGACCTGCTCGACCTGGTGTCGGAACGGCTGCACGCCGAGATCCTCGACCAGATCGGCGAGCCCGACCACGGCCGCCACTGGCGCGACGAAGCCCGTTGCATCGCCGACGCCTTCCGGGCCGTCGCCCTGCGCCACCCCGGCGCGTTCCTCCTGTCGCTCGAACGACCGGTGAACGGGGTCGCCGGCATGGCCGTGCTCTACCGCACGTACCAGGCGTTCCGCCTAGCCGGCATGTCCGAGAAGAACGCCGGCCTGGCCTTCGGCATAGCCGGTTCGTGGCTACACGGTTCGGTCACCCAGGAGCTCGGGCTCATGGCCGAGCTGGCGCGCGGCGGCGGCTTCCAGGACGACGACGTGCCCGACGAGCTGGCGGGCGTCATCGAGCTGAAGCGGGCGTGCCTGGCGTGGTCCGACGACGAGAGGTTCGTGGCCGGTCTCGGTGTGCTGCTCGACGGCTTCCGCACGCTGATCGACGAGTAGCGGCGACCATTCGCCGGTTCTCACACCAAGACTGGTTCGCCGGCGTGCTCGTCAGATGACGCCGGGACCCCGTCGGTAGCCGGCAACTCATCGGTGACCGAGGGAGCGGCGTCGAGAAGCGTGGCCTCGTGCAGGCCAAGCACGGCGTGTACCCGGCGCAGCGGTGCGGGCGCCCACCAGTTCCAGCGCCCGAGCAACGCCATCGTTGCGGGGACGAGAAGTGTCCGCACGATCGTGGCGTCGACGAGGATGGCGAGCGACAAACCAACACCCAGGACCTTGGTCTCGACCGCTTCGCCCGTCGCGAAGGCCCCGAACACCACGCCGATCAACACCGCGGCCGACGTGATGACGCGCCCGGTATGGGCCAGCCCCGACGCCACTGCGGCGTCGTTGTCGCCGGTGCGGTCCCACTCCTCTTTGATTCGGGCCAGGAGGAACACCTCGTAGTCCATCGACAGGCCAAAGGCGAGGAAGAACACGAGGAACGGCATCCACAGGGCCAGGTAGCCGGTCGAGTCGAATCCGAGGACGCCCGACAGATGGCCGTCTTGGAACCCCCACACCAGCACGCCGAACGTGGCCGTGAGCGACAGCACGTTCATGACCAGCGCCTTGATGGGGATCAGCACCGAGCCGGTGAGGAGGAACAGCAGCACGAACGTCGCCGTGGCCACGATGGCCAGGGCCAGCGGCAACCGGCCGAACAGCGAGTCGCGCTGGTCGACGAGGAAGGCCGCTGGGCCACCGACCTGCCACGGCGCGCCGGGATCGAGCGCCCGGAGCTGGCCGACCACGGACTCCGCCACCTCGCCCTGGGCGGGCCCAACCGGCAAGACGTCGATCACGGTGACGCCGTCGACGTCGGCCGGCAGCGGCCGCAGCTGGGTCCCGGCCACGCCGTCGAGCGCGGCGACCCGGGGGAGGTAGTCGCCGAGCGCCGCGGGCGGGGCTTCGACTACGACGACCAGCGGGTTGTCACCCCCGACGAGGAACCGCTCCTCGAGCTGGTCGAACAGCTGGCGCGATTCGAGCGACGGCGGCAGAGAGTCGGCGCCGGGGATCTCGAGCCGCACACCGAGGAACGGCTGGGCCAGCACCACGAGGACCGCGGTGACACCAAGCAACACCAGCGCGGCCCGTCGCTGCACGAACCCGGCGATTCGGGCGAACCCGCGGCCCTCGCCCTCGACGTGACGGCGGGGCTTGATCCGGTGCCCGAACGCGGCCAGCACTGCTGGAAGCAAGGTCACCGCCGCCGTCATGGCCAACAGCACCACGCCGATGCCGCCGAGGCCTATCGAGCGGAAGACGTCGTTGTCAAACGCTACGAACCCGAGCAGCGCCACGGCGACGGTGAGGCCCGAGAACGCGACCGTCGAGCCCGCAGTGACAACGGTTCGCTCGACCGCCGTCGGCACGTCGTGACCCAAGGCGCGCTCGTCGCGGAACCGGCTCACCACCACCAGCGCGTAGTCGACGGCGAGACCGAGCCCGAGCATCGTCGCGGCGTTGAGGGCGAACACCTGGAGGTCCGTGACGTGCGACAGTCCGAGCAGGACGAGCAGTGACCCCGGGATGGAGACCAACGCCAGGCCGAGGGGCAAGCTCGCCGCGGCGAGGCCGCCGAAGATCACGACCGCCAGCACGAGCACGATCGGCAACGTGATCAGCTCGGCCCGTTGCAGGTCGCGTTCGGTCTGCTCGACGCTCTCGCGATCGAGCAGGGCATCGCCGCCGGCGATCACCCGGGGCGCGTCGATGGCCTCGGCGCGCTCGACGACCGCGTCGACCGCGTCGTCGGTGCCGCTCTCGTCGAGATCGGGGTCGAGCGACACAGCGATGACGGCCGCGGACTGATCGGTGGCGACGAGGAACGGCCCGGCCCCGGGTGTCGACGGAGATTGCACGTCCGCCACGCCGGGCAGAATCGCCAAGTCGGCGGCGGCGGCCTCGATCTCGGCGCCCACTGACGTCACGTCGGATCCGGGTTCGCTGGCATCGCCGGTTCGTGTGTCGACGAGGATCAACACGTCGGGGTCCCCGGCGCCGAGCTCGTCGAGGCGGTCGGCGACGGCGAAGGACTCGACGTCGCGGTCGCCGTTGGCGGTGCCGGCCAGCCGGTCGACGACCCGGCCACCGAACACGATCGCCACGATCACGAACCCGCCCCACAACGCGAGCACCATCCGACGCCGCCTGACGAGAACCGGAGCGATCCGCTTGAACATGACGCATCTCCCTTCGCACCGCCCAGCAGCGCCGTGACGACACTTACGTCGTAAGTGAACTACGCCGTAAGTATCCACCTGACGGATTCTGTTTTCAAGCGGTTTGCTCGTGCCTGTGGTCACGCCAGGGTTTCGCCGGTAGGTCATTGTGTGAACGTTTCCACCGTGGGACGTAACCGTTCACAGAAGCACAGCCGGTAGCGTCGGGGGCCGTGACTCCGAGCGCATGGCATGTGATGCATGGGATGGCCGATCCCGACGCGGCCCGATCGGCCCGGCTCGAACGCACCAGCTTCCGGCGGGTCCTGCGATTCGCGCAGCCGTACCGGCGCATGATCGCCGGGTTCGTCGCCACGCTCGTCGTCATGGCCGTGTTGGGCCTGGTCCCGCCGCTGTTGCTCGGCCGCATCATCGACCATGCGATCGCGCAAGGGGATCGAGCCGAACTGAACGTGCTCGCCCTCACGATCGTGGTCGCCGCCTTCGCCGAGGCCGGTATATCCCTCGTCGAGCGCTCGTTGTCGAGCCGGATCGGCGAGTCGGTCATCTATGACCTGCGGGTGTCGTTGTTCGACCACGTGCAGCGGCTGCCGATCTCGTTCTTCACCCGCTCCCAGACCGGCGCCCTGATCAGCCGTATGAACAACGACGTGATCGGCGCCCAACGGGCCCTCACCGGCACGCTGGGCTCGGTCGTTTCGAACGTGATCGCTCTCGGCGCCACGCTCGTCGCTCTGTTCGTCCTCGAGTGGCGGCTCACGCTCGTCGCCTTGGTGCTGCTGCCCGTCTTTCTCGTTCCAGCCAAACGCGTGGGGCGCAAGCTGGCATCGATAACCCGCGAGTCGATGGACCTGAACGCCTCGATGAACACGACGATGACCGAACGTTTCAACGTCGCCGGAGCGCTGTTGGTGAAGCTGTTCGGCCGTCACGATGACGAGCGCGACGAGTTCGGTAGCCGAGCCGGCCGGGTCCGCGACATCGGGGTACGCAGCGCGTTTTACAGTCGAACCTTCGTGACCGCCCTCACCCTCGTCGGCGCCCTCGGCACCGCCGCGGTCTACTGGATCGGCGGGCAGCTGGTCATCTCGGAATCGATGAAGATCGGCACCCTCGCATCGATGAGCCTGCTCGTCGTGCGGATCTACGCGCCGCTCACCAGCCTCACCAACGCCCGGGTCGACATCATGACGGCCCTCGTCTCCTTCGACCGGGTGTTCGAGGTGCTCGACGCTCCGAATCCACTGAGCGACCGCGCTGGTGCCGGCGAATTGGCGCGGCCGGCGAGCGGTCGCATCGAGTTCGATCACGTCACCTTCCGTTATCCCCGCGCCGACGAGGTCGTGGTGGCGTCACTCGAAACACCCTCCGCAGTTGCCGGCGAGGCGGTCGAGGACGGGCGCGCGATCCTCAACGACATCAACCTCACGATCGAGCCCGGCCAGCTCGTCGCCGTCGTCGGCCCGTCGGGCGGCGGCAAATCGACGCTGACATCGCTGATCCCGCGGCTGTACGACGTGAGCGAGGGAGCGGTCCGAGTCGATGGCCACGACGTGCGCGATCTGACCCAGGCCAGCCTCCGCCGGGCGATCGGCGTGGTCAGCCAGGACCCGCACCTGTTCCACGACACCGTCGCCCACAACCTGCGCTACGCCCGACCCGACGCCACGCTCGATCAGCTCGAGACGGCGTGTCGCGCCGCCCGGATACACGACGTCATCGCCGCCCTGCCTCAGGGCTACGACACGACCGTCGGCGAGCGGGGCTATCGCTTGTCGGGCGGCGAGAAGCAGCGCCTGGCCATCGCCCGCATGCTGTTGAAGGACCCGTCGGTCGTCATCCTCGACGAGGCGACCAGCCACCTCGACTCCGAGAACGAGGCCCTGGTGCAAGAAGCGCTCGGTCGAGCCCTCCAGGGTCGCACGGCCATCGTCGTCGCCCACCGCCTGTCGACCATCACCACCGCCGACGTGATCGTCGTGCTCGACGAAGGCCGGATCGTCGAGCGGGGCACGCACGAGCAGCTCCACGCCGCGGGTGGGCTCTACGCCGACCTCTACGACACCCTCGTTCGCACCCAGGTCGGAGTCGAGGCCTGAGCGTGACCGACTCGTTGTTCGACGATCCCTTCGTCGGCGCGGCCGGGCTGTCGGTGGCCGAGCTGACGGCGTTGATCGCCGGCACGATCGACGCCGTGTTTCCCGACGACGTGTGGGTGATCGGCGAGATGAGCGGCCTCAACCGGTCCCGAGGCGGTCACGTTTACTTCGACCTCGTCGAACCGGTCGCGGTGCCGGGAGCAACCCCCGAATCTCGGTTGCCGGTCGTGCTGTTCAGCACCGCGCGCCGCGCCGTGAATGACACACTCAAGCGGGCCGGGGGCGTCAAGATGACCGACGGCATGCGGGTTCGCATCCGCGCCGCGATCGAGTTCTACCCGCGCTCGGGCCGGCTCCAGCTGCGCATGACCGGTATCGATCCGAGCTACACGCTCGGGGCCCTGGCCGCCGAGCGTGACGCGCTGCTCCGGCGCCTGCGGTCCGGCGCGCTGTTCGACCGCAACCGCTCGCTGACGCTCGTCGCGGTGCCCCTTCGAGTCGGGCTCGTGACGTCGGCCACCAGCGCCGCCGCGGCCGATTTCCTCCACGAGCTGGAGCTGAGCGGCTACCCGTGGCAGGTCGTGCTATGCGACACGGCCGTGCAGGGCGCGGGCGCCGAGCACGGCATCGCCGCCGCCATCACAACGCTCGCCCAGAGCGGCGTCGATGCCGTGGCGGTGGTCCGCGGTGGTGGCAGCCGAGGGGACCTGGTCGCGTTCGACGCCGAGGTGGTGGCCCTGGCCATCGCCCATGCACCGGTACCGGTGCTCACCGGGATCGGGCACGAGATCGACCGCAGCGTGGCCGACGAGGTTGCGCACACCGCCGCCAAGACCCCGACCGCGTGCGCAGCGGTACTGGTCGGTCGGATCGACGCGTTCCGCCGCGAGATCGACCGGCGTCGCGAACACATCGTACGGGCGTGCGAACACGCGGTCTCGAGATCGGCCGACGAGCTCGTCGCCCGAGCCCAGCTCATCCGCCGCACGACGACAATGGCGCTCGCATCGTCAGAGAGCCGCGTTCGCGAGAGAGCGAGTGGTGTGGGTACCCGCGCCGGCCGGGCGTCGGCTCGTGCCGAGCGAGCGATCGACGGCCGCGTCGGTGAACTCATCGATCGGACCCAACGAGCGACCGCCCGGGCCGAGCGCGAGCTCGGCCATCGCGCCGCCCGACGCGCCGCCCTCGACCCGGCCCGGATGCTGGCGCGTGGCTGGTCGATCACCACCGATGATCAGGGCCGCCTGGTCCGAGACCCAGCTACGGTGAGCAGCGGCGACCTGCTCGTCACCAGAGTCATGCACGGGACCTTGATCAGTCACGCCGTGTCGATGACCACTGCCACCCGGGACACCCACGATGCCGACTCGACCTGAACCCTCGTCGATGACCTATCTCGACGCGATCGCTGAGCTCGACGACATCTTGGCGCGACTCGACGCCGACGACGTCGACATCGACGAACTGGCCAACCACGTCGAGCGGGCGGCGGCGCTCATCCGCTCGTGTCAGGCGCGCATCGTCGGCGCCCGGACCAACGTCGAGCGAGTAGTGGCCGAGCTCACCAACCCGGTCCCCGACCCCGACCGCGCCCAGCGATGAGGCGAGTCACCCTCAGTCGCGGCGCTCGGGCGCGTTTCCGATCGGTCGTGGCGGCCAAAGGCCATGGAATCTATGAGCGAAGCGGAGCGAGCGAGTGCGGCCGAGGGAGGGAAGCGACCCGGGTGCCGATGGGGTCTGGGGGCGCGTAGCCCCCAGCGACAACTATGAGGGAGCGCAGCGACCGAGTGGCAGCCGTGGGAGCGGAGCGACCCGGGTGCCGATGGGGTCTGGGGGCGCGTAGCCCCCAGCGACAACTATGAGCGAAGCGGAGCGAGCGAGTGGGCCGGGCGCGTTGGCCCAGGCGTCGGAGTTGACGCTGTCACGGCTCCAGACGACCTTTTCGGCCGAACGGGAGCGCTGGTCGGCGGTCCATCCCGCCCTCGACGAGGCGTTCGGCATCCTCGAGCGCCTGGCCTCGGGTTCGGGCAAGCGACTCCGGCCGGCGTTTTGCTACTGGGCGCACCGAGGAGGTGGCGGCGACCCCGGCGACCCGCGACTCGTCGACTTGATGGCCGGCCTCGAGCTCCTCCATGCGTTCGCGCTCGCCCACGACGACGTGATGGACGGTTCCGACAGTCGTCGCGGCCAGCCGACGGTCCATCGCTCCATCGAGGCGATCCATCGCGGCCAGCAATGGAGCGGTGACCCGGCGAAATTCGGTGAGGCGGGCGCCATCTTGCTCGGCGACCTCGGACACGTGATGGCCGACACCTTGGTCGCCGAGCTGCCTATCGACGTGCGTCACGAGTGGAACCTCCTGCGCATCGAGGTGAACGTGGGCCAGTACCTCGATGTGCTGGGAGCGGCCATGCGCAGCACCGACCCCAACCTCACGCGGGCGATCACCGTGTACAAGTCCGCGCGATACAGCGTCGTGCGCCCACTTCGCTTGGGCGCGCTCCTGGCCGGCCGAGGCGACCTGGCCGACCAGCTGGAACGTTTCGGTGAACCCCTCGGCGTGGCATTCCAACTCCGCGACGACATCCTCGGTGTCTTTGGTGATCCGGAGGTCACGGGCAAACCGGTGGGCGACGATCTGCGCGAGGCCAAGGCGACCGAGCTCCTCGCCGTCGCCCACGAGCGCGCCACGCCCACCCAGTCACGAGTGCTCGAGAAGATGGGCGCGGCGATGTCTGCAGCCGACGTCGCCGACGTCCAGGAGGTCCTCGTCGACTGCGGCGCCAGCGACGAGATCGAGGACCGGATCGGCGAACTGTTGCGAGGCGCCATCGGGCACCTGGGTTCGGTCGATGCCGATGCCAGCTCGATCGAAGCGCTGGAATCTCTCGCTCGGTACGTCGCGGTCCGGCTTCGCTGACCCGGTCTTTCGAGTCGCGGCCTTTGCCGCCGGCGGGCGGGGGAGCCACACTTGACCCGTGCTCGTTCACAACCTGACCACCGTCGACGGCTTCGCCATCCTCGATCTGGGGGCCGACGCACCTCACGTCGGCACCATCCGCACCGCCAAGAAGGTTCTTCAGTCGTCATCGACGGACCTGTCCCGAACCCTCACGTACCGCAACGCGGTGTTCGGGCGTCAGTTCGGGGGTGCCGTGGTCGGCATCAACACCGGCGACGCTGCTGCGGCCCTGGCGTCCGCCGCAGAGGAGCTGGCCGCGCTCGCGGCTTCGCACGGGCTGCATCTCGATCCCTCACCCCAGACCGGAGTCGCGGTCGAATCGCCATCAAGGACCGACCTCCGGTCGAGTGAGCGGGCTCGTCTGACCGACGGAAGGATGCTCGAGCACGAGGCGACCGCCGCCGGCATCGTGGCGGCCACCGCCGCGGCGAGTGATGGCGTCCTCGACGGCGTCACCATCGCCGTGGTAGGAACCGATCCAATCGTGCTCCGCGCTGCCGCGATGGCGTCGCGCGCTGGAGCGCGCGTTGTGGCGATCACCGATGGGAGCGGCGGCCGCCACCACCCCGCCGGGTTCGACGGCGGTGGTCTCGACGCCGCGATCGGCGGTGGGCTGTCGATGTTCCCTGGCGAGGAGGTCTCGCCGTCAGACGTCGTGTCGTGCGAGGCGTCGGTGCTGTGGGTGGGACAGAAGACGGGGGCGATCGATCACGACAACGTGGCCGCGGTCAACGCCGGCGTTCTGGTACCGGTTGGACCGCTACCGGTCACGGCTCGCGGCTACGCGGTGGCTCGACGTCGCGGCATCGTCGTGTTGCCGGACTTCGTCACCTTGGGCGGTGGTCTTGCCGCCTGGGACGCGACAGCCGACGAGGCCGACGAGACCGTTCTGGCGCGGGCCCGGGCGGCCGTGGCCGAGATCGTCGCTGCGGTGCTCGGGCACGACGAAGGCCCGATCGTCGGCGCGGGCCAGCGGGCGGAGGCGTTCCTGCGTACCTGGCGCGACGCCGTGCCCTTCGGCCGCCCCTTCGCCCCCTGAGCTCGGCGGGTCAGCCACGATGGTGGTCGAGTACGACGCCTGGCGCGTCGCACTCGCGCCCGAGTAGGGATCGACCCCCGGAGCGAACGGATGCCTCGGCGCGACCAACGCTCCACCACCGTCAAACATCTCATCGGTGAACGATCGAAGACTTCGGTGTAGACCTCTCTGTGGTGGAGCTGATGGGATTCGAACCCACGACCCTCGGCTTGCAAAGCCGATGCTCTAGCCAGCTGAGCTACAGCCCCGAAGCGCCTCAGGCTATCGAGGCGGCTCGATCAGTCCGAGCATCAAGGCGGAAGCTCGAAGGACGGAACCCGAACCGATCGAGCGCCCGATGGTCCGACCATCCTCGTCAGCCGAAGCGACCGCGGCTCCGCTCCACTGCTGGGCGCGTCCGGCCTGCTCGGCGGCGGCGTCGAACGTTGGCCACGTGAGCACGACGTCGGCACGTGGCGGTGCAGGCTGACGAGTGGTCGACGCTACGACCGTCACGGTGCCCGGGTCCCCGGCTTGGCCGAACGCGTCGCGACCAGTCACCTGCTCGAGGACCTCGGCGGCTGCGGCGGCGTAGACACTGTCGTCGGCGACGTATCCCGGTGACGCCGGGCTCCCCAGACCCGCCGGCCGATTTGGCCGCCAGCTCTCGTCACCGAGCAGCGCCGGGACGAGGGTCACGGGCCGACCGTGGTTCGACTCGACCTGGATGTCAGTTGACGCGATCGACGCGTCGAACAGAGCGCCGCTGAGCGCGAAGAACAGCGTGATGTCCTCGATATCGGTGCGGCGGTCGCCAGCGGCGACTTGGCGGACCAGCTCACACCACCGACCCGGGGCGTATCCGTCGGACTCGCCGGGCGACCAGTACGCCGCCGCCGCTCGTTGTTCGTCGGTCAGCTCGGCGGCGAGCGCAACGAGCTCGGAGAGCTCGGCGACGAGATCGTCGACCGCTGGAGCATCGGCCGTGATTCGGTACTGGTCACCCGATTCGAGCGAAAAGGGTGCGACACCGCCCCAGTGCGTGGTCAGGAACGGAGTGACTCGATATGAGTCCGGTGCGTCGAGATCGACGGTCGGTGTTCCTTCCCCGTCGAGCACCGTGCCGGTGGCGATGATCTCGGGCTCCCAGCCCGGTACTCCGCTCTCGGCTCCACCGTCGGTCGGCCTCGGCGGTTGGGTCGGCGAGACGACTTCACGGGAATCGGTCAGGTCGCGAAAGCCCCGGGCGGCATTGGATCCGTCGTCGCGGCGCGATTCGAGCCATTCCGACGCGACGAGCGCGGCGAGGGCACCGACGGACCCGACACCCGGGGCGACCGGCGCCAGGCCCAGGTCGTCTGCCAGAGCCTCGAACGGCGCCAGCACGGACGGGTCGGCACCCGAGGCGATCTCGCTCAGAGCCTGGTGCGCGGCAGCCATGACGATCTCGGTCACGGGCGCTTCGGGGAAGCGGGCTGCCGCGGCGTCGTCGTAGATCGTGTGAACCTGTCCGGTGGCTCGATCGTCGAACGCGGCCCACGCCTCGTAGATCGCGCCATGGACCAGGTACAGGTCGCGGGCCACGATCGTGGGCCCGACCCGATCGAGTCCGTCGATCACGTCGAGGGCCGCGGCGTTCACCAGTGCGACCGTGCTGGGGCCCGTAGGGCGCGTCGGGACCGATGTCTCGTCACCGCGTCGCAAGACCATGGTCGCAGCCATGGCGGCTACGGCGAGCACCAACAGTGCGATCCGCAACCGAGCCACGTGTGACTATCGGCAGCCCGACGACGCTACTGAGGGTGACCGGCGAGTCGGCGGCTCGCCCTCTAGGGGGTAGGTGCGGGTGGCGGTGGTCGGAAGAAGATCGCCAGCTGGGCGACGCCCGCGGCGACGCCGATCCCGCCCGCGATGGCCAAGCCCGTGTAGCCGTTGAGGTCATCGGCGATCCCGAGAGCGTCGTCGACGGACCACTCCCCAGGGCCCAACATGGCCGCGGAGATCCCGCAGGTGGCGAGGATGAAGTTGAACTCCCAACCGTGGTTGGCGCTGAAGAACCCGTTCGGCCGGTTCACGCTGTAGCCGGCCACGAGCATGAGCCCCACGAAGCCGGCACCTGCGAAGGGGGTGAGCAGGCCGAGGGCGAGCAACACGCCGGCTCCGAGCTCGGTGCACGCAGCCAGAAGTGCGTGGATCCGGCCGGGCTTCATGCCGATGCTGTCGAACCATCGCGCCGTGCCAGCGATGCGACCGCCCTTGAAGAACTTGAAGTAGCCGTGCAGGGCCAACGTGATCCCCACTGCGACCCGAAAGCCGAGCATCACCAGATTGAACTCGTCGGCGCTCATTGTCGGTACCTCCCTGTGTCGTTCGCCTCACCGTGTCGTGACGGGGCCGAATCATAGGACGGCCCCGCCAAGTTGGGCCGGGTCGCGGGGTAACCTCGCCGCGGTGGACACCCTGGTGAAGATCGCGGTGGCCGCGCTGGCGGGCGCCGTCATGCTGCGGGCGGGCGTGGCGATGCTGCGCGGCTTGGCCCGGCCAATTCCGGCGC
>CAYMJU010000092.1:0-50981 GCA_964390555.1 uncultured Acidimicrobiales bacterium
GGCCACGACCTCGTCGAGCAGCTTTCGGAACATCTCGAGGTCGGTGGCCGTCGTCTTGCGGGTGTCTTTGATGCCGACGATCTCGACCTCGTCGCCCACCTTGACCTTGCCGCGCTCTATGCGGCCCGTGATTACGGTGCCGCGGCCCTTGATGGAGAACACGTCCTCGATGGGCATGAGGAACGGCTTGTCGACGTCGCGCTTCGGCTCGGGGATGTACTCGTCGACGGCGGCCATCAGCTCGATGACCTGGGCGGTGGCGTCGGCGTCACCGTCGAGCGCCTTGAGGGCCGACACCCGGATGATGGGCGTGTCGTCGCCCGGGAAGTCGTACTCGTTGAGCAGCTCACGGACCTCGAGCTCGACGAGCTCGAGGAGCTCCTCGTCGTCGACCATGTCCACCTTGTTGAGGGCGACGAGGATCTTGGGCACGCCCACCTGGCGGGCGAGCAGCACGTGCTCACGCGTCTGGGGCATGGGGCCGTCGGCGGCTGACACGACCAGGATGGCACCGTCGACCTGGGCCGCGCCGGTGATCATGTTCTTGATGTAGTCGGCGTGGCCCGGCATGTCGACGTGCGCGTAGTGCCGGTTGGTGGTCTGGTACTCGACGTGGGACACGTTGATCGTGATACCGCGCTGGCGCTCTTCGGGCGCCTTGTCGATGTTCTCGAACGCCGTGAAACTGGTGCCCTTGGGGTCCTGGTCGTGCAACGCCTTGGTGATGGCGGCAGTCAGGGTCGTCTTTCCGTGGTCGATGTGACCCATCGTGCCAACGTTGACGTGGGGCTTGGTGCGCTCGAACGTCGCTTTGGCCATGGCTTCCTACGCTTCCTTGCTTGGTGCTAGTACTTGCTTGTTGCTGACAGTGCTTGATTGCTGACTCGATCTCGGCATTCGACGTGGCTCAGTTGCCTCGCACTCGACTGACGATCTCGTCTTGGACCGATGCAGGCGTCTGCTGGTACGCATGGAACTGCATCGTGTACGTGGCGCGGCCTTGGGTGCGCGAACGCAGGTCGGTAGCGTATCCGAACATCTCGGCCAACGGCACCAGGGCCTTGACGACCTGGCTGTGGCCCCGTTGCTCGGTGCCTTGGACCTGACCACGACGACTGTTCAGATCGCCCATCACGTCGCCCAGGTAGTCGTCCGGAGAGACGACCTCGACAGACATGATCGGCTCCATGAGGACCGGGCGACCCTTGGCTGCCGCCTCTTTGAACCACATGGTGCCGGCAATCTTGAACGCCATCTCCGAGGAGTCGACGTCGTGGGTCTTGCCGTCGGTGAGGGTCACCTTGATATCGACGACCTGGAATCCGGCCAGCACACCACTGGTCATGGCGTCTTTGATGCCGTTGTCGACCGGGCCGATGAACTCCTTGGGGATCGAACCACCGGTGACCTGGCTGATGAACTCGTAGCCCTTACCGGGCTCGTTCGGCTCCAAGGTTGCGGTGACGACCGCAAACTGGCCCGAACCACCGGTCTGCTTCTTGTGCGTGTAGGTGTGCTCCCGGACCATCTGGCTGATGGTCTCGCGGTAAGCCACCTGGGGCTTGCCGACGTTGGCGTCGACCTTGAACTCGCGCAGCATCCGATCCACGAGAATCTCGAGGTGGAGCTCGCCCATGCCGGCGATGATGGTCTGGTCGGTCTCGGGATCGGTGTGGACCCGGAACGTCGGGTCCTCCTCTGACAGCGACTGCAGGGCCTTGCCGAGCTTGTCCTGATCGGCGGTCGACTTGGGCTCGATCGCCACGTGGATGACCGGATCGGGGAATACCAGCCGCTCGAGCACGATCGGCTGTTTGGGATCGCAGAGCGTGTCGCCGGTGCGGGTGTTCTTCAGCCCGATGCCGGCAACGATGTCGCCGGCGAACGCGGCGTCGCGGTCCTCGCGGTGGTTGGCGTGCATCTCGAGAAGCCGGCTGATGCGCTCGGTCTGACCGCTGCGCGTGTTGAGCACCTGCGTTCCCTTGCCGAGGGTGCCGGAGTACACGCGGAAGTAGGTGAGGCGGCCCACGTGGGGGTCGCTCATGATCTTGAAGGCGAGGGCCGCGAACGGCTCCTTTTCGTCGGCGCGACGTTCGACGGGATCGCCCGACCGGGGATGGCTACCGGTGACCGGCGGCAGATCGAGCGGCGACGGCAGGTAGTCGACCACCGCGTCGAGCAGCGGCTGTACGCCTTTGTTCTTGAACGCCGTGCCGTTCAAGATGGGCACGATGTGGCCGCCAAGGGTGCCTTCGCGGATCGCCCGCTTGATGTCGGCGACGGAGATCTCCTCCTCGGCCACGAACTTCTCGAGGATGTTCTCGTCGAAGGTGGCGAGGGTGTCGAGCAACTGCTGGCGGTAGTCCGCGGACTGCCCGCGCATGTCCTCGGGGATCTCCACCACGTCCCACGACGCCCCGAGCTCCTCGCCCGACCAGACGAGAGCCTTCATCTCGACGAGATCGACCACGCCCCTGTAGTCGGACTCGATGCCGATCGGGAGCTGGATCACCGCGGCGTTGCATTGAAGGCGATCCCGGATGCTGTCGAGGCAGAAGTAGAAGTTCGCCCCCATGCGATCCATCTTGTTGACGAAACACATGCGGGGAACGCCGTACTTGTCGGCCTGGCGCCACACCGTCTCGGTCTGGGGCTCGACGCCGGCCACGCCATCGAACACCGCCACCGCGCCGTCGAGGACCCGCAGCGAACGCTCGACCTCGACGGTGAAGTCCACGTGGCCGGGTGTGTCGATGATGTTGATGCGATGGTTGTTCCAGATACAAGCGGTGGCCGCCGAGGTGATCGTGATACCCCGCTCCTGCTCTTGCACCATCCAGTCCATCGTCGCGGCGCCTTCGTGCACCTCGCCGATCTTGTAGGTCCGGCCGGTGTAGTACAGGATCCGCTCGGTCGTGGTGGTCTTGCCCGCGTCGATGTGCGCCATGATCCCGATGTTTCGGGTGCGCTCGAGGGGCATTCGCTCGACGGCCATCTCAGGGTTCCTCGTATCTCGGTTCGATCGGCCAGCGCGCGAGGGTGCTGACGGGGAATGTGGTGAAGTTGCGGCCGCCCCTCGAGGGGCGGGCCGTCACCAGCGGTAGTGGGCGAAGGCGCGGTTGGACTCGGCCATCTTGTGAGTGTCCTCGCGCCGCTTGGCGGCGTCGCCGACACCATTTGATGCGTCGAGGACCTCGTTGGCCAGGCGTTGGGCCATCGTGCGCTCGCGGCGCTTGCGCGAGTAGTCGACCAGCCAACGGACCGCCAGGGTGTTGGCCTGACGAGGACGGACCTCGATCGGCACCTGGTAGGTGGCCCCACCCACCCGACGGCTCTTCACCATGAGCTGGGGGCGGACGTTCTCGACGGCCCGCTTGAGCGTGGGGATGGGGTCGCCCCCGGACTTCTCGGCCACGATCGTGAGCGCGTCGTAGACGATGCGCTCGGCGAGGGACCTCTTGCCGCAGAGGAGGATCTTGTTCGTGATCTGGGTGACCAGCACCGACTTGTAGACGGGGTCGGGCTGAAGCTCGCGCCGTGGAGCGGGACCTTTGCGTGGCACGGTCAGTTCCCCTTCTTGGCGCCGTAACGGCTCCGAGACTGCTTGCGATCACGCACACCGGACGCGTCGAGATGGCCGCGGACCACCTTGTAACGGACGCCCGGGAGGTCCTTGACGCGGCCGCCGCGCACTAGCACCATCGAGTGCTCCTGCAGGTTGTGACCCTCGCCAGGAATGTAGGCCGTGATCTCGACCCCGCTCGTGAGCCGCACGCGTGCGACCTTGCGCAACGCCGAATTCGGCTTCTTCGGGGTCATGGTGTACACGCGCGTGCAGACGCCGCGGCGCTGGGGCGCGCCCTTCAGCGCCGGAGTCGACTCCTTGCGGCGCTTCGATTGGCGGCCCTTGCGGACCAGCTGTTGGATCGTGGGCACGACGAACCTCTTCGAGATCTGGATGGCTGCGGGCGTGACTGCTTGCTCGTCGGCGCCCGATCGCTCACGCTTCGGCGCCAACCGACGTGGAACGCCCACGCGGCAGGGCCCGCCAGCCAACGACGGACCGAGGGACAAGTCTAGGGTTGCGCTTCGACGATTCGCAATCAGCGCGCTCCAAGAACCGGCGACCTCTGCGACCCACTCGCGAGCGAACCGTCAGTACTCGAACCCGTTCGCCACACAAGTATCGAGAAGCCCCTGCACCGGAACGAGACGATCGCCCGAGGTGGACGCATCGCGCAGGTCGTCAGCCAACGCAACCACGGCGGGCACCGCACTCGCCTCGGCTCTGGTCGCCGCGCCCGCGATCTCGAGATCGGCCGCTGCCACGTCGTCGGCCTGGAGGGAAACCCAGGCGAACTGGGCGTGGGCGCAGGCGAGCAGCGCCGTCTCGTCGAGGGTGATCGGATCGCCCGCCTCGTTGATCGGCGGTTCCTCCGGCAACCCGACCGACGCCGGGGGAAGTGTTTCGGCGTTCGTCGGTGGCGGCTCGCCGATCGTCGGCGGAACCACGGCGGTCGTCGATGCCGGGCTCGATGTCGTCGTGGACGTGACGGTCGTAGTAGGTGATCCGATCTCGGTCGCATTCCCCGACCCCGCGTTGCTCGAGTCCGCCGACGCGCCGCTGGCTGCGGCGTCGGGATTTCTCTCGCCCGAGGAGTCGCCGCACGCTGTCGCGAGCGCCGCCATGGCGATGATCACGACAACCCGGGCGCCGAGCGAACGATCGGCCATCAGGTACCCGACTTTCGGAATGGCACGAAGAGCGTGCGGAGCAGGATCATCACGTCGATGCGCGGGCTGAGCGTCTCGAGGTACCCGAGGTCGATGTGGGCGGTCTGGGCGATCGACGCGTTACGGCTGGCCGACAACTGCCACGGCCCCGTTATGCCCGGCTTCACGAGATGACGTGGGTGACCCCACAGATCGTGCCGATCGACGACGCGAACCAACTCCGGTCGAGGGCCGACCAGGCTCATCTCGCCACGTATCACGTTCCACAGCTGCGGAAGCTCATCGAAGCTGGCTCGGCGCAGGAACCTCCCGACCGGCGTGTGCCGGGGGTCGCTCTCGGCCTTGTGGGTCACGCGCCGATCCTCGGGACCGGAATCGAGCTCGGCGCCGCGCCGATCGGGCAACATCGTGCGGAACTTGCACATGCGGAACGTCGCGCCTCCTTGACCGACGCGTTCCTGCCACAGCAGCACGCCGCGACCGAGGTTGACCCGCAACACCAGAGCGGTTGCGATGAGCACCGGCAGGAAGGCGACGAGCAGGGCGACAGCGGCGGCACGGTCGACAGCGGGCTTCACGAATCGAGGGTAGATCCGGGTCATCGCCGGGTACAGGTACGGAGATGCCGCTCGGGTGCCCGCTGGCACGCTCGTCGGCGGGGTCGCCGACTGCGCCGGCCGACGCTTGGCCCCAGACCGCCCGATCACGGTCGTAGATGAGCTCAGGGACAGGTTCGATTCGAGTTTCATGCTCGACCTCCATTGGACGCCACGAGGTGCGGATCGACACGGAGGTCACGCCACTGCGTCCGGAGCGGTCTGACCATCCAGCCACGGTCGCCGAGACCGGGGTCGAGGGCGACTCGTCGCCGAGCGGGGCCGAGCCCCGGCATCGCTCCTGACAGGCCCGGCAACGAGCCACCGGGCCGAAACACCGCGGCGCGCATGGGAGGGGCGGCATGCACCGACCGGCCGAGATGTGCATGGCAGGTGCGGAGACCCATGTTAGGTGGGGGGCCGGCGTCCATACAAAAGGATCGGCAATCGTGGGTCAGATTGAAATAGGTCCTTTTGCTCTCCCCATCTGGTTGATGTTCACGGCTCGGGGCCGACGGGACTGGAGAGGACGCGCGCCTCGAACCGAGGCCGGAGGAAGAGTGAGCGACCAGACGTCCGCACAAAACGCGGCTCCACCGGGGGCTGGAGCGGCCGCACCACCGAGCGCTCGGCTGGTCGCGCGTCCAGCCAGTCCCCCGAGAGTCAACGCCACGCGGACCGGGCGGGCCGACGATGGGCCGACGGTTCTGCACGCCGCGGCGCGTGCTCCGATGCTGATCGTGGTTGCGGTACTGGGCGGGGTGTTCCTGGGGCTGGTCTGGGTCGTCCTCAACTGGCGGAGCTACGACGCCACCGCCCGAGTCGTGTTGAGCGACCCCTGGGAAGCTGACCTCACCGTGACCGACAACCCGGTGGGTGGCGACTTCGACCGTTTCGTGCGGAACCAGGCTGGATTCATGGGATCGTCCCAGGTCCTCGAGCTCGCGGCGGTCGACTTGGGCCTGGCCCTCGACGACCTCGAGCCGACGGTTTCCTCCTCGGCTGGATCGAGCGGTTACGGCGTCGTGCTCACGGTCTCGGCGAGCAACGCGTCGGACGCCGAGACCCGCCGAGACGCCGTGCTCGCGGCCTACTCGCGGGCTCGTGAAGCCCTGCTCGTCGAACAGCTCCAAGCGGAGCTGGCCAGCATCGAAGCACAGCAGGACACGGCAAACGGGGCGTTCGACGCCACCCTCGACGAGCGCAAGACCCGAATCAGCATCGCAGTAGCTGCCTACGGCGACGGTGTCTCCTTCGTCGAGCGGGACCGAGCCGAGGCCGCGTTGGGCCTGATCAGCCGCTTGGCCTACCCGGTGCTCGGCGGTCTAGCCGGCTTGGCCTTGGGGCTGGTCGCAGCCTGGATGCTCGCCGACCGGCGGCCCACGTTGCTCGACGCCACCGACGTGATCGGCCGCCACGGGATGATCCATCTCGGCACCGTGCCCCAGGTCGATCGCGAGCTCACCGATGATCCCGACCTCAGAGCCGAGTTCGAGATCGCCATGCTCGCCCTCGCGAACTTGCTGCGGAGCCACGACCCGCGCACCGGAGGTCGGGCGTACGGCGTCGTCATGACCTCAGCCGAACGCGAATCCGGTGTCACCGCCACCGCCCGACTGCTCGCGCAGGCCGCCATCGGCAACGGCGCCCGCGCCGAGGTGATCGACGCCGACATCCGGAGCGTGGGCCGAGGACTCGACCCGCGCGTGGTCGACCGGGCGCTGCGGGACCACGGGGTCATCCTGTTCGACTGCGCTCCGCCTCACGTCGACAGCACCGCGCTGCGGTTGGGCATGGACCTAGACGCGGTCGTTCTCGTACTCAAACACGGTTGCGACCTGCGGGAGGTCGATCACGCCGTGCGGATGTTCGAGACGGTCGGGGTCGAACCGTCAGGGTTCGTCATGACCACCCCCACCCGCGAGACCCGCCGCCGGAGGCGACGATGAGCCTGGGTCGCCGGAGGCGACGATGAGCGGGCGCGCCCGCTCGGGCGCGCTGAACATCGGGGTGTACGGCGCCCGCGGCGTTCCGTCGACGTACTCCGGATACGAGACGTTCCTCACCACGCTCCTTCCCGAGCTCGTCCGCCGCGGTGACCGGGTGACCATGTACTGCCGAACTGGCGAGGATCTCGGTCGCGGACCGTGGGAAGGCGTACGTCGGCGAGTCCTTCCGGCCATTCCGGGTAAGAACTTGAACACGCTGAGCCATGGGGCAGTGGCCGCGGTCGCCGCCCGGATGGCTCGCCACGACGTGGTGCTCGTCGTCAACGTGGCCAACGCGCCTTGGTGCGCGATCGGCCGCTACACCGGCCAACCGGTCGTGATGAACACCGACGGCCAGGAGTGGTTGCGCGACAAGTGGGGACCGACGGCGCGAGCCGTGTTCAGGGGCTCGGCCAAGATCGCTCGCCGAACCGCCACCGGACTCGTAGCCGACTGCGAGGCGATGGCCGACGTGTACCGGGTCGAGTTCGACGCCAACTCGACGGTGATCCCCTACTGCGTTCCGGCCCTCGACTGGGCCGCCGACGCGTCGACGCCGAGTCGCTACGGGCTCGACGTCGGCCGTTACCTCGTGGTAGCCGGCCGTCACAACCCTGAGAACAACATCCACCGGGTGGCCGAGGCCTTCTCGACGAGCGAGCTCGATGTCACCCTCGCGGTGCTCGGTACAGCGAACTACGACTCACCGGTCACGGCACGGCTACGCGATCTGGCGGCCGCCGATCCACGAATCCTGTGCCTCGGTCACGTCGATGACCGCCGACACTTCTTCGACCTGGTCCACCACGCCGCGGTGTACATCCACGGCCACTCGGTCGGTGGCACGAATCCGAGCCTCGTCGAAGCGATGGGGACGGGTTCGCGGATCTGCGCCCTCGACAACCCGTTCAACCGCGAGACCATCGGCGACTCCGGAACATACTTCCGGCTCGATCCACCGAATCTCGTCGATCGATTGCGGGCGATGCTCGCTGACCCAGCCGACGCCGACCGCACCCACCGCGACGCCACCCGCGAGCGTGCCGTCGCTCGCTACTCGGTCGAGGCCGTCGTCGATGCCTACCGCGAGGTCCTGGCCGCGGCCGCGCAACGGCGCCGGGCACCCGTCGTCGTCGCGACGCAGTGGTCGACGCGGTGACCGTCGGCGCTCTACGGGGCCTGACGCTGTGGCCAGCCGCATGCATCGTCGCGCTGGTGACAGCGGGCGACTTCGAATTCCGGCGCCGGGCCACCGACGACGCCTTGTCGGGGTCGGTGGACCTCGCGATCCTGATCGAGCTGACCATTTACCTCAGCGTCGCCGGCGTGCTGTTCCTCGCCGTGGCCCGCCCCCCGCGTGGCTCGCTACCGCCGACACCAATGGCGGCCACGTGGGCGCTGAGCATCTCGCTGGCTCTGTCCGGCGTGTGGGCCCCCAGCCGGAATCTCGGACTCGCTCGAGGCGCCCAGTTGCTCGCGGTCATGGGGCTGGTCGCAGCCATCACCCGCCGAGCCGAGGCCCGTACCTGGCATGCGATCGGGCACGCCTACGTTGCGCTCGTCACCGTCGGAGTAGGCATCGGCCTGGTTTTCCGCCAACCTCCGGAACGGCAGCTCTCGGGTCGGTTCATGTGGCTTTACGGTCACCCAGTCGTCTCGGGCTCGCTGCTCGCGCTCTCGGTGATCTTCCTCGTGGCGTGGCTTCGCGCGCCTCAACTCCCTCGCCTGTTCCCGAGCCGGGCTTACGGACCGTTGCTCGCGGTGCACGGGGTCGCGCTGCTCGCGACCGAGACCCGGGGTTCGGTGGTCGCATGCCTGGCTGGGATCGTGACCGTCATCTGGGTGGCCGCCCCTCGTCGGGGCCGTCGCGATCTGGTCCTGCTCGGAGCCGCGGCGATCCCGGTCGTGCTGGCCCTGTCGTGGTCGGCGCTCACCGCGTTTGCCACGCGAGGTGAGGGGACCGACAACCTTCGCCAGCTGAATTCGCGCACCCGGCTCTGGGCCGAGGCCTACGACGTCCTCGCCGACTACCCGTTGACCGGCCGGGGGTACTTCTCGTCTCGCGAGATATTCCTCGACTCGATCGGGCTGGGCGGCGCGCACAACGCGTACATCGAGGTCGCCGTAAGCGCGGGTCTGATCGCAGCGGCGCTGTTCGCGGTGTTGCTCGTCCAGATCGCGCGGGCACTGCTCAAAGCCGGTCGCCACCCTGATCGTCCGCTCGTGGCTGGTCTGTTTGTCGTGATGCTGGTCAACGCCCTCACGGCCCAGTACCTGGCCCAATCCGGGACCGGCGCGAACGTGGTGTTCCTCGTCGCGTGCGGCTGGGTGGCCTGGATCGCGGGCCCCGGGCGAGTCCGGCGGAGCTCATGAACGCCGCCAACGCGCGCGGGCGGCTGTGGCGGGGGGTGCGGGGCCCAGCCGAAGCGGCCCTGCGCGCCGCCGGCGCGGGCACGGCCCGGTGGCGCCCACCGCCTGAGTTCCTGGTGATCGGCGGCCGGCGCTGCGGGACCACAACGCTGTTCTACGGCTTGGCGCAGCACCCTTCGTTTGTCCCCCAAGTGGTGAGCTCGCGCTGGATACCGCTTCGCGAGCAACGCAAGGGCACGCGATGGCTCGACGCACCCCGACGCGGTGGCGCCTGGTACCGGGGCCACTTCGCCACGTCGGCGACGCGCGATCGGGTTCGCCGCCGGACGGGCGCGGCGATCACCGGCGAAGCCACCCCGTGGTACTTGTTCGCGCCGGGGACCGCGGCTCGGGCCGCCAACGAGGTGCCCGGCGCCAAGCTGGTGGCCGTCCTTCGCGACCCGGTTCGCCGGGCGTGGTCCCAGTTCGAGGAACAGCGCCAGCGCGGCCACGAGCCACTCGACGACTTCGCCCAAGCGCTACGGCTCGAGGACGACCGAGTGCGCGCCGGCTATGTGGACCCGACCGGTCGGACCCGTTCGCCCGCTTTCGCCCTCGAGCACCTCACGTACCGCCGCCAGAGCGAGTACGACACTGCCATCGAGGCGTGGCTGGCGCGGTTCCCACGTGGGCAGCTTCTCGTCGTGCGGTCCGAGGATCTTTACGCCGACGTTCCCGGCACGTTGGCCACCGTCGCCGACTTCGTTGGGTTGGCGCCCTTCGGGTTCACGACCGAGCACCGCAACCGGGCGTCCTCATCGGACCCGCCCACCGAGGTCGTCGCCCGGCTGCGGACCCATTTCGACCCCCAGGTCGCCCGGCTCGAAGCCCGGCTCGACCAACGTCTCGCGTGGTGGTGACGGTCGGGGCTCGACTCAGCGGGCCCGGACCGGTACCTCATCGGGACTCGCCAATCGACCGAGCGCCGACAACCGACCTACCTCGCGACGGCGGTCCGCTCGTTTCCAATCCTCGACCGCCGGCTGGGCGTAACGGATCTGGGCGACTCGACGCCAGTGGAGAACGGCATCGAGAGCCTGACCGCGGCGCTCCCTCGACAACCGGGCGAAGCGCTCGACACCTCCGTCGACCGTCGAGTAGTAGCGGATGAGATCGGCGTCAGGCGGGCCCCAAGTTGCGTGTTCCCAGTCGAACAGCAACAGCGCCCCCGCGGCATCGCGGCGGAGGTTCCAGGGCGTGAGGTCGCCGTGCATCGGCACGGCGCCCGGCGGCGTGCCCGTGGGCACCGGGCAGCCGGCGAGCGATTCGGCGATGTCCGCGACGAGCAGGTGAAGGGTCGCGTCGTCGATGCCGGCCGGCTCGTGCCGGCCGGTAGCCACAATGGTGGTCAGCTCGCAGAAGATCTCGTCGACGAACCACTGGTCGAGCACCACCGGAAACCGGACGCCCGTCCGCGCTCCCCGGTCGATCATCGGGCGGGGACCGAGACCCGGGGAACCGCGGAGCCGGGCCCGGAGATGGGCAACCGGCACGTCCTCGGACAGGAGCAAGCACCCCAGCCGGCGCTCGTCGTCGCCCGGAGGAAGCAGCCAGATCGCTCCGTCAACTTCGGGGTCGCGCAGGCGGCACACCGCCGTCGCCAGGATCCGTCGCACGATCTGCGGCGGCAGAGTCAGTGGCGCGTTGTCGTGAACCGTGAACCACGGCAACGCGTTCAGCCGGTTCGGGGCGACCGCGCCCGCGGCACCGATCGCTCGACACAGCAGCCGACCCCTCCACCCGCCGAACGGCATCACGTCGACGAGCAGGCGTACCCGTTCGCGCGTGAGGGGACGACGCACGACCGCCCGGCTGCGCAGCGAGAACTCGAGGTGCGGGCCGACGATGCTGGGAACCGCTGGCGGTTCCGAGGGACTACGCACCGCTGGCGGTTCCGAGGGACTGCGAACCGCTGGCGGTTCCGAGGGACTACGCACCGCTGAGCGATATCGCCTCGCCGCAACCGACGCGGGCCTCGCGGCAAGTTGCTCGAGCAGTTCGTCCAGCCCGAACATCTTCCGCCGGGCCCACGCGACGGGAGCAAGGACCGCGCCGCAGAACACGAACGCGAGCGCCAGCCCAGCCCGGCTCTCGCCCAGGGCCAGCCGGGTGGCGATCGATGACGCCGCGCAGATTGCCGAGACGACCAACCAGACGTAGGTGACCCGTAGGCCCAACACGCGGACCCGCCGAGCCTGCCAGACCTGACGCGCCGCCAACCCCCGCACGGTCAACAAGGCGACCCCCCACGCCAGCGCCGCACCGACCACGTCGAACATCGGGATCAACAACAGGTTCAGGGCCACGTTGATCAGTAGGGCGATCAGATTGTTCAGGAACGCGCGACCGCTGTCGCCGGACATGAGCAGCAGACTTTCCGCCGGACCGACGAGCTGCAGGAGAAGAATCGTCGCCGCCAGCACCGCCAACGCCGTGGCGCCGCCGGACAACCCGGCGCCGATGATGCCCAACCACACCGAGCCGAACACGACGAATGACCACAACAGTGGAGCGATCAGCAATATCGACCAGGTGCTCGCCGTCCGGGCGGTGCGGTTGATGGCGCGCGTGTCGCCGACCTCGAAGAGCCTGGCCCACATAGGTACGTGGGCCGCGTTCACCGCGAACAGTCCGAGCACCGCGAGATGGGCCAGCCGGTTGGCGGCCGAGTACTGCCCAGCCGCCACCTCGCCCACGAGCGGGCCAAGGGCCAAGATGTCGAACTTCTCGAGCCCTATCTGGGCTGACGAGTTGGCCGCCTGCGGGCCGCTGTACCGCCAGAAATCGCGCCAGTGGGCTCGCCCGCCCGAACCAGCTGCGGCCGCAACCTCCGCTTCGACGCTCTCCGCGCCCAGCGCCGCTCGACCGCGGAGCCACAACGCGGGATACACGGCAGCGACCGCGTACGGAGCGGTCCAGGCCAAAGCGAGCAGGCGCAGGTCAGTGCTCAGCAATACGGCCAGCGCGACAGCCAACAGTTGACCTACTTGGCGACCGAGCTGGCTGGCCAACACCGTCGGGCGCATTGTCCCGTACCCGCGTGTGGCTCCGAGCAGGACGTCCGCGACCGTGGCCAGCGGGAGGCCCACGGCGACGACTCGCAGCATCGTGGCGAAGTTGGCTTGGCTCGATGACTTCGAGAGCATGTCGGCGATCGGATGGGCCGCCACGATCACGACGACCGAGACCAGTACCGAGGCCAGGACCACGGGTGTCAGCGCGGCTCTTACGGCGCCCGCCACCTGGTGGCGCTGACCCCGGGCGAGCAATCGCGAGACGTACCAGGTGGCGCCGGTGTCGCCGCCGAGACGGGTAACGGTGGCGAGGACGAGGAACAGGGCGGTGACCGCAGAGAAGACGCCGAACGCTCCCGTGCCGTACTGGCGCTGGATCAACGCCAGCATCACGAAGTTGGCGAGCGCGCCGGCCAAAGTACCGGTCAGGTAGAACAGCGAGCCGCGCGCCACCGAAGTCGTCGCCCCGGAGTCACTGGTAACACCGTCTTGCTCCATGATCGTCATGGGTTTCGCTCGGCAGGATCGCGGGGGTCTGCGAGCCCAATGGCCTCGGCGATCTCGCGGGCGACAGCAGGGGCGTAGCGCTCGATCGTGAAGCGCTCGAGGGTGCGAGCTCGTCCCGCGTCACCCCACCTTGTCCGGATTTCGGCGTCCTCGAGCTCCACCAGAGCGCCGACGATGGCGTCGGGGTCGCGAGCCGCGACGATCCGTCCGGTCTCGCCGTCGATGAGGATGTCAGACGGTCCTCCCGGCCCCGTGGCCACGACCGGCAGGCCGACCATCTGCGCTTCGGCGGTGACCAGCGAGAACTCCTCGGGCATCACGCTCGGCACGACCGCCACGTCCATGCCCACATACAACGATCGGGTATCTCGCTCGTAACCCCGCCATTGGACGACACCGTCGAGCCCGGCCTCGATCACCGCCCGCCTCAGCTCGGCTTCGAGTCCGCCGTGTTCCGGCAGGGCGTCGCCAAAGAAGTGGAGCCGCCAGACATGGCCGAGGGCGACGCCTCGACGAGCCGCCTCGATGAGGACTCCCTGACCCTTCTTCGGGTGGATACGACCCACACAGACGATGTCGAGCACACCGTCGTCGACTCGGTCGACCGGCGGCAGAGGTTCGATCCCGTCGGGGACCACCCGCGTGCGGTCCGCCAGCGACGGCCGAATCGAGGTCACGAGCTCGGCCGTGAAAGCGGAATTGCACACCACCCGGTCAGCGACGCGGTCAACGGCGGCGAACAGCACTCGGGTCAGCCGGCTCCGGTCGCGGGGTACCTCACGGACATGAACGATCACCGGCACCCGGGCCACCAGCTTGATGAACGGCAACATGGCGTTGGCGACGGTGTTCGCGTAGATGCCTGCGAAGCGCTCGGCGCGGTGAAGTCGGCGCACGATCACGAGCGACCGGACGACCCCGACGACGGTGCCGGGTATCGCCACGAGCCGGAGGCCGCGACGGCGCAGGGCCCAGTCGGGTGTAACGACGACGTTCGCGCCGAGATCGCGTGCCTCAGCGGCCATCTGGCCATCGGACGCCGACACGATGGTGATGTCGGCCATGCCGACGAGCACCGGTAGGGCGAGCAGCAACGCCCGGTCGGACCCGTACAGGTCGGCCGACGGTGTCAGAACGAGCAGTCTTGGTCTTGCCTCAGCCGCTGGGTTGCGGCTCGATGACGGCGGCATCTCACATTCCCATCCGGCAGGGTGTCGACGCGACGCCCGGGCGGCGAACCGACCGAAGCGTCAGGACCTCTATCGGTCAGGGCGTGCGCCACCGTAGGAAACGCCGCCGGGACCGCCTCGACGCCGGCCGCGCCACGGCGGACCAGATGGCCCACCCGGCATCGAGCACCACCAGGCCACCAACGATCAGGATCCAGGTCATCGGTCCCGGTCCAGTGTTCGGAAGCTCTTCGGGCGTCTGATCGACCGCCGCCGCCGCCGGATCCTCATACACTTCGCCGGGGTCCGCGACCGCGGCTCCGCCGACGGTGGTGACGAGTATCGGCTCGGGATCGTCGGCCAAGCACCGGGTATCGAACCGTCCCTCGATCCCGTCGGCGAAGAGCACGAAGCCGATCTCGAGGTCGCCGGAGTCGATCTCCAGGCGACCGGCTTGCCGCGGGACGGCGTCGAGCTCGGCGGTGAGCGCACCCATGGGCTGGTCACGACTTATGACGACCGGGCCGGCGACGATGATTTCGGCCTCACCACCGCGGGCCGTCGTCTGGGCGCGGATCGACCCGGAGCCCCGGCCGAGCTCGGCCTCACCTCCGGTGAAGTCGATCGCCGGGTCGCGCACTCGCACCACCAGGTCACGGACATTGCCCGCCAAGCTGGGAAGGGCGGCGAGGCCAGGCCCGAGGTCGATCTCGATCGTCAGTGTGGTCGGCACATCGACCATCAGTTCGCGAGGCCACGATGCCGCGAGCCCGATGTCTACGTCGGTGGGAACCAGTTCACCGATCGAGCACGTCAACGGAGTCGCGGCCGCCGGGGAGATCGGGCCGGCGAATGCGACGACAGCGGCCACGGGCCAGAGGAGCCGGCGCAGGTCGCGGCGCGTCGAGGGTCGCCAACTCATCTCGTCACCGTCGCGCAGCTCGGGACCGATCCGCCTGAGCCGGCAGGCCCATCGTCATCGCTGGGGCTGCATCTCGCGGGCGGCATCTCTGGGCCGGCGCCCCTCCGCGCCTCGGCTGCGCTGGTCGATGGCAACACGCTCGACCCGGCCATGGGCATCGACATCGACGCCCACCGCGGTGACGGCCGGCACCAGCAGAGTGGGGTTCACGAAGCCAGCGACGATCGCTCGGCCGCCCGACGAGCCGAGCGTCCGCGCCAGCGCGCCGGCGATGGACCCTGTGACGGCATGGGGATCGAACATCTGAGACGCCGTCCACGCGTGCACCGGCGGACGGCCGGCCGCGGACATCGCGGTAACCAGGCCCCATGTCGCCGGGGCCAGGGCGACCGATGCCTTTGACACCAGACCGACGATTGCGAGGCGCGGACGGCGACCGATGCCGATGTCGACGACGACCTCGATCTCGCCGTGGCGCGCGTGTTCGCCGGCCCCGGACACTACGACGACGTGCGTGCCCGCTACGCCGGCGTCTCCCATGGCTTCGGCTATGGCGATGGCGGCGTCGATAACCACCCCCGCGGGCCGACCAGCGCGCCGAGCCAGCGCGACCACGTCGGCTCGGCCGAGAGCGGCGACACGTGGATCGCCCCCCACCCGTGCTTCGAGCCAGCGGCGTGTAGCCAGGGCGGCTCCGTGGATCATCACCAATCCGGCGACGGCTGGCGCGATCTCGGTGGGGGTCATGTCGCGACCTCGGCCCGCCGGATCACCATCGCCCCCTCAGCCCACACCGTCACCTCGCCGAGCTCCGCCTTCGGATCGTCGCGCTCGATCCGCGCTCGATCCGCGGCCAGGCCGACGAGCAGAGCGACGGCGAGAGCGCCGACGACGGTTCCCGACGCTGCAGAGAGCTCGCCGGCGAGGGATCGAGACGCGACAACGGCGAGGGCGGCCAGCTGCACCGCGATCGCCATGGTGTTCCACAGCCGAGCGCCCAACCACAGTGCCGGCAGCCGCAGGACTGGTACCACGCGCTGGCGCGGCGCCAGGCCGCGACGCAGCACGACGCCGGCCACGAGCAAGCAGGATTGAGCGAAGACCGACGCGGTGGTCGGGCCCGAACGGAGCGCAACGACAAGCGGGGCGCACGTGACGGCGGCGACGCTCACCGGCACGAGTGACGCGAGCAACGATCGCACGGCCAGCGCCCGGAGCGTCAACGATCCGCGCTCAGAGCAACGTTGGAGGGCGCTGTCTCGGACCAGGACCGGAGGCCGAGCAGCTGCGAAGACCGGCGCGGCGGTTCGAACCCGCGCTCCCGAGGTGACCAGGCTGATGGCGAGTCGAGCCGGGAGGTTGTCTGGCCTTGCTCGCGACTGGCCCTGGAGAGCGGCGCGCAAGGCTCCAGCCCGAACCAGCAGGGTGATCCGAGGGTGCAGACCGCCGAGTGCGACATGTGAGTCGGTCGACGACCGACACCACGAGGGCGGCGGAGGCACCACGGTCGCGGCGGCGGCGCTTTCCACGAGATCGACGACGACTCTTGCCACCTCGGTCGGTGCCAGCACCACATGATCGCGGGCCACGAGAACGACGCCGTCGCCGAGGCGGTCGACAGCCTCCCCCAGCGTCCGCCGGCTGGTGGCTGGCGTGAGTGCGTGACATGACGCCCCATGGTCACGGGCGATCGCTTCCACCCGAATGTCGCCGGTCGCGTCGAACACCGTGACCCGGTCGCTCACCCGGGCGGCCGCACTGATGGCATCGCCGGTGGCGCCGATGTCGGCGCAATCGATGACCAGCCAGACCGCGGCGGAGCGGCGCGTCTCGCCGCTAGCGGGGCGGGCGAGGCGGCTCGGTCGGTCCGCCTGACCGGTCGCGAGCGCGGCGTCAAGGACCACGGCCGCGACCGCCATCACCTCCAGCACGAACGTCGCCAGGGAGAACGGTCCGATTCTGTCGGCCGCGGCGATCGACCATCGCGCCGCGACCAGACCGAGCGACGCCGCAGCCGCGAGCACCAGCCTCGTCCGAAGGTGCATCGTCGGGCGCATGCGGGCGACCGTACGTCGGGGCTCATGATCTCCGCATGAGGCGGTCGACCTCAATGCCCCCGCCGATGTGTGCGAGGCTGGGGGCATGGACGTGTACGAGGCGCTCTACACCACCCGCGCCATGCGACGAGTTCGGACCGATCCGATCCCCGAGGACGTGCAGCGCCGGATACTCGACGCCGCTATCCGCGCCCCGAGCGGGGGCAACTCCCAGAACTGGCGCTTCTTGCTCGTCGATGACAACGAGGTCATCGGGCGTTTGGCGCCCATCTACCGCAAGGCGCTCTCGGACCTCTGGGCCACGTTCTACAAGCCCCGCATCGATGCCGCCCTCGCCGACCCCGACGCGCCGGCGAGCGTTGCCATGCTGGCCGTTCAGCGTTCGGCCGATTGGATGGCCGACCACTTCGCCGACTACCCGCTGTTGATGTTCGGGTTCGCCCAGCACGACGGGTCCGGAGGGTCGATCTACCCGGCGATCTGGAGCGCGCAGCTGGCGGCGCGCGCCGAAGGTGTAGGAGCCACGCTCACGAGCGTGCTCGCCTTCTACACCGCCGACGTCTTGGACGTCTTGGCGGTGCCGACCGACGACGGATGGACTATGGCCGGGTGCGTGGCGTTCGGGTACCCGACAGGTCGGTGGGGGGTTGCCGATCGGCGGCCCGCCCACGAGGTGGCGTACCGCAACCGCTGGGGCAACGACGTCGGCTTCCGGATCGATCAGCCGCTCTGGCCCCCGGCCTGACCACGACGCGAAACGGGGACCGACCCCACTCGGCCGGTCCCCGTCCCCACAACAACGGCTTGTTATTGCTCGGCGGCCACTACTCGGCCAGGTCGAGCACCGGCACCTCGGAATCACCGCCACGCGCCAACCAGTCGGCCAGGTCGGCGTCCTCGTCGTCGGCGGTGGAGTAGTACGTCATCGGCGTGTAGTCCGGGGCGACGGTCGTCACCCGACGGTACCGCTGCAGACCCGAGCCAGCCGGGATGAGCTTGCCGATGATGATGTTCTCCTTGAGACCCATGAGACCGTCGCTGCGGGACTCGATGGCTGCCTCGGTCAGAACGCGGGTGGTCTCCTGGAACGACGCCGCCGAGAGCCACGAGTCGGTGGCCAACGACGCCTTGGTGATACCCATGAGCTCGGGCCGACCCTCGGCGGGTCGCTTGCCCTCCTCGACCAAACGCCGGTTGGCGTCGGCGAACACCTTCTGGTCGACGCGCTCGCCCGGCAGGAAGTCACCGTCGCCGGGCTCCTGAACCCCGACCCGGCGGGTCATCTGGCGCACGATCAGCTCGATGTGCTTGTCGTGGATCGAGACGCCCTGGTCGCGGTAGACCTTCTGGACCTCCTCGACCAGGTAGGCCTGGGTCTCACGCACGCCACGGATCTCGAGCAACTCCTTGGGGTCTCGCGGCCCATCGACGAGAGGTTCGCCGGCATGGAGCTCCTGGCCGTCGACCACCGCTAGGCGGAGACCGGTCGGGATGCTGTAGGCCTCCTCCGTGCCGTCGTCGGCTACCACCAGCACCTGGCGACCACGACCGTCGTCGTCTCCGATACGCACGACGCCCGAGCTACGCGAGAGCACCGCCTTGCCCTTGGGGCTGCGCGCCTCGAACAGCTCGACGACGCGAGGCAGACCGCCGGCGATGTCCTTGCCCGCGACACCACCGGTGTGGAATGTCCGCATGGTCAGCTGTGTGCCGGGCTCGCCGATCGACTGGGCGGCGATGACCCCGACCGCTTCACCGACCTCGATCATGCCACCGGTGGCCAGGGACATGCCGTAGGCCTTCGCCGAGATCCCGAACATGGAGTCGTCGGTGAGCGGGGACAGCACCCGGACCCGGCTCACGGCCGGATCGTCTCGGAGCTGGTTCATGAGATCCTCGGTGACCAGCGTGTCGCGAGGGATGACGCCGCCGCCCGAGACGGTGACTTCGTCAGCAAGAATCCGACCGAAGATACGGGTCTCGAGGTAGGTCCGCCGGTACACGTCGCCGGGCGCGGCCGGACGGTCACCGACGTAAGCGTCGTCGGCCGAGAAGTAGCCGTCGGGCCAGATGCCCTCGAGCCACATGCCGCGAACGACGCCGGGGCGCTCGAACGGATCTTCCTCGTTGATGATGAGCTCCTGCGCCACATCGACGAGCCGTCGGGTCAGGTAGCCCGAGTCGGCGGTACGCAGCGCCGTGTCGACCAGTCCCTTGCGGGCACCGGGCGTGGCGATGAAGTACTCGAGCACCGACAGGCCCTCGCGGAAGTTCGACTTGATCGGGCGAGGGATCATGTCGCCGCGCGGGTTGGCCACGAGGCCGCGCATGCCGGCGATCTGGCGGACCTGCATCATGTTGCCGCGGGCCCCCGAGCCGACCATCAACATGACGGGGTTGAACTGATGCTTGGCCAGCTCGACCTCCATGCGTCGCTTCACGTCTTCGGTGGCCTCGGACCAGATCTCCACTTCCTTCTGCCGGCGCTCGCCATCGGTGATGATGCCGCGGCGGAACTGCTGCTCGACCTTCTCGGCCTCGCGTTCGTAGCCGTCGAGGATCGCGCTCTTGTCCGGCGGCGTCTTGACGTCGTCGATGGAGATGGTCAGGCCGGACTGGCTCGCGAAGCGGTAGCAGAGATCCTTGAGGTCGTCGAGGCTCGAGGCCACCTGGAACTTCGGGTAGTGGCGCGCCAGGTCATCGACGATGGTTCCCATGACCCGCTTGTCGACCACCTGGTTGACGAACGGGTAGCCGGCGGGCATGACCTCGTTGAACAGCACCCGGCCGAGCGTCGTGAGGGTGTAGACGGCCGCGGTGCCGTTGGCCGGAGACTCGAGGAGCGCCGGCGACCGGAACTGGATCTCAGCGTGCAGCGACACGTGACCGTCTTCGTAGGCCCGCTCAAGCGTCGAGATCGTGCGGAACACCCGACCCTGACCCTTGGCCCCTTCGACCCTGGTGGTCAGATAGGCCGCACCGATGATGAGGTCCTGGGACGGGGTGACGAGCGGGCGACCGTGCGCCGGGGACAACACGTTGTTGGCCGACAACATCAGCACCCGGGCCTCGGCCTGCGCCTCGGCCGACAGCGGCAAGTGCACGGCCATCTGGTCACCGTCGAAGTCGGCGTTGAAGGCCGTGCAGACGAGCGGGTGGATCTGGATGGCCTTGCCCTCGACGAGCACCGGTTCGAACGCCTGTATGCCAAGACGGTGAAGGGTGGGTGCCCGGTTGAGCAACACCGGGTGCTCCTTGATGACGTCGTCAAGGACGTCCCACACCTGGGGTCGGCGCCGCTCGACCATCCGTTTGGCGGACTTGATGTTCTGAGCCAGTTCCTGGTCGACCAGCCGCTTCATGACGAACGGCTTGAACAGCTCGAGGGCCATGATCTTGGGCAGGCCGCACTGGTGCAGCTTGAGGGTAGGCCCGACCACGATGACCGACCGGCCCGAGTAGTCGACGCGCTTGCCGAGCAGGTTCTGGCGGAAGCGGCCCTGCTTGCCCTTGAGCATGTCCGACAACGACTTCAACGGCCGGTTGCCCGGGCCGGTCACGGGGCGCCCGCGGCGACCGTTGTCGAACAGCGCATCGACGGCCTCCTGGAGCATGCGCTTCTCGTTGTTGACGATGATCTCGGGGGCGCCCAGGTCGAGGAGGCGCTTCAGCCGGTTGTTGCGGTTGATGACGCGGCGGTAGAGGTCGTTCAAGTCCGACGTCGCGAAGCGGCCGCCGTCGAGTTGCACCATCGGCCGTAGCTCCGGCGGGATCACCGGCACCACGTCGAGGATCATGGCCCGCGGATCGTTGACCCGGCGGCCGTGCTCGTCGCGCCTGTTGAAGGCGGCGACGATCTTCAGCCGCTTGATGGCCTTCTGCTTGCGCTGGACCGAAAGCGGTCGAACGCCCTCGGCGGGATCGATCTGGGCCCGGAGCTTGACCTCCTCGTCGTCGAAGTTGATTCGCTCGATGAGCTTGGCGATGGCGTCGGCCCCCATGCCGCCCTCGTAGTAGTCGCCGAACCGGTCGCTGAGCTCGCGCCACAAGGCCTCGTCGTCGATGATCTGGCGAGAGAAGAGGCTCTTGAACTCGGTAAATGCCCGCTCGAGGACGTCTTTCTCGGCGTCGAATCGATCCCGAAGTGACGTGAGATCGCGCTCGGCGGCGCGCTGGGCGGCCCGGATCTCGGTGTCCTTGGCCGCGTCGGCCTCGAGCGCCTCGAGCTCCTTTTCGAGCTGCTCCTGGCGGCGGGCCAGGGCCAGCTCGCGGTCCTTGACGATCTCGTCCTTCTCCGCGAGCACCTGGGCCTCGAGGCTCGGCAGATCCTTGTCGCGGCGCTCCTGGTCAACCCACACCACGAGGTTGGCGGCGAAGTAGATCACCTTCTCGAGCTGCTTGGCCTTCAGCTCCTCGCGCGCCTCGGTGCCCATGAGCAGGTACGCCAACCACGACCGGGTTCCTCGCAGGTACCAGATGTGCACGACTGGAGCGGCGAGCTCGACGTGGCCCATCCGCTCGCGGCGAACTTTGGACCGCGTCACCTCGACCCCGCATCGCTCGCAGATGATGCCCTTGAAACGGACTCGCTTGTATTTGCCGCAGTAGCACTCCCAGTCCTTCTGCGGACCGAAGATCTTCTCGCAGAAGAGTCCGTCCTTCTCAGGCTTGAGCGTGCGGTAGTTGATGGTCTCGGGCTTCTTCACCTCGCCGTTTGACCACATGCGGATCGCATCTGCGGTGGCCAGGCCGATCCGGATCTGGGAGAAGTTGTTGACGTCGAGCATGATTGGAGCCTCAGCGGATAGTTGATCGTCGGTGGTTCGTTCCGGTGTGTGTCGCCTTGCTCGGCAAGACGACCAGATCGCGGCGTTGTCGGGTTGCGTGCGCCTCTCGGCGCACGCTCCTACCTTCCAACCCTCGCCGCGCGGCGTTCGTCTTCTTCGTCTGACCCCCGCTCGGGTCGGGACAGATCGATACCGAGCTCTTCGACGGTACGGAAGTGCTCCTCGTCGATCTCGCGGATCTCGATCTCCTCGCCGGTGGTGGAGAGGACCTCGACGTTCAGGCACAGGGCCTGCATCTCTTTGATCAGCACCTTGAAACTCTCGGGGATGCCGGGCTCGGGGATGTTCTCGCCCTTGACGATCGCCTCGTAGACCTTCACCCGACCGGTCACGTCGTCGGACTTGATGGTGAGCAGCTCTTGCAGGCAGTAGGCCGCGCCGTAGGCCTCGAGGGCCCAGACCTCCATCTCGCCGAAGCGCTGGCCGCCGAACTGGGCCTTTCCGCCGAGTGGTTGCTGGGTGATCATCGAGTACGGGCCGGTCGACCGCGCGTGGATCTTGTCGTCGACCAAGTGGGCCAGCTTCAGGATGTACATGTAGCCGACCATGATCCGCTGGTCGTACGCCTCGCCGGTACGGCCGTTGAACAGCTGCACCTTGCCGTCGTCGCCGATGAGCCGTTCACCGTCGATGCTCTCGGGATTGATGTTGGCCAAGATGGCCTTCATCGTCGGATGACGCCCGGCGTCTTCCTCGATGTCCCAGCTCGCGCCGTCGAACACCGGCGTGGCGACAAGGGTCGCGGGGATCGTGTTGGGCCGGGTCTTCAGCTCGGTGCCACGCATTGGCACCTCGCCGACCGACTTGCCCTTGACGTCCCAACCCCACCGGGCGGCGTAGCCGAGGTGCGCTTCGAGCACCTGGCCGACGTTCATGCGCGACGGCACGCCCAGAGGGTTCAGGATCACATCGACGGGGGTGCCATCGACCAGGTGCGGCATGTCCTCGATCGGGAGGATCCTGGAGATCACGCCCTTGTTCCCGTGACGACCGGCGAGCTTGTCGCCGACGCTGATCTTGCGCTTCTGGGCGACATGGACCCGGACCAGCTGGTTCACACCTGGCGGCAGGTCGTCGCCCGCGTCGCGCGTGAACACCTTGACGTCGATCACCTTGCCGGACTCGCCGTGGGGCACCTTCAGCGACGTGTCGCGGACCTCGCGGGCCTTCTCGCCGAAGATCGCTCGCAGGAGCCGTTCCTCAGGGGTCAGCTCGGTCTCGCCCTTGGGTGTGACCTTGCCGACGAGCACGTCGCCGGGGCCGACTTCGGCTCCGATACGGATGATGCCGCGCTCGTCGAGGTCGGCCAGGATGTCGTCGGAGAGGTTCGGGATGTCCCGCGTGATCTCTTCGGCACCGAGCTTGGTGTCGCGGGCGTCGACCTCGTGCTCGTGGATGTGTATCGACGTGAGCACGTCGTCACGCACGAGCCGGTCGGACAAGATGATGGCGTCCTCGAAGTTGTAACCCTCCCAGGTCATGAACGCGACGAGAAGATTCTTGCCGAGCGCCAGCTCGCCGTTGTCGGTCGACGGGCCATCGGCGAGCACGTCGTCCTTTTTCACCTTCTGGCCGACGGCCACGCGGACCTTCTGGTTGATGCTCGTGTCCTGATTGGACCGCTCGAACTTCAACAGGCGATAGGTCACCCGGCCTTGCGACTTGTACTCGACGGTGATGAGTCGGCCATCGACCTCGGCCACGACACCGTCATCCTCGGCGAGGACCATGTCTGCGGCGTCGCGAGCGGCCCGGGCCTCGATCCCGGTCCCGATGAAGGGCGCCTCGGCGCATACCAGCGGCACGGCCTGGCGCTGCATGTTGGCGCCCATGAGGGCCCGGTTGGCGTCGTCGTGCTCCAGGAACGGGATGAGCGCAGTGGCCACCGAGACGATCTGGCGTGGGGACACGTCCATGAGCTGGACTTCCGACGGCGGCACGAACGAGATCTCGGTCGTCGCGCCGAAGAACACGTCTTGTTCGAGCTGGAGCCGCAGATCCTGCAGCGACGCGGCCTGGGGCGAGCGTCGCACGAGCACACGGTCGTTCTTGAAGGACCCGTCGGGGTTGAGCGGCGAGTTGGCCTGGGCCACCACGTACTCCTCCTCCTCGTCAGCAGCCAGGTAGACGATGTCGGTGCTGACCTTGCCGTCCTTGATCAGCCGGTACGGCGACTCGATGAAACCGAACCTGTTGACGCGGCCGAAGGTGGCTAGCGCACCGATCAAACCGATATTCGGACCCTCGGGGGTCTCGATCGGGCACATGCGGCCATAGTGGCTGAAGTGCACGTCACGAACCTCGAACCCCGCCCGCTCGCGAGACAAGCCGCCCGGGCCGAGCGCCGACAGACGTCGACGGTGGGTGAGACCTGAGAGCGGGTTCACCTGGTCCATGAACTGCGACAACTGGCTGGTCCCGAAGAACTCCTTGATCGCCGCGGCCACCGGGCGGATGTTGATCAACGTCTGCGGGGTTATCGCCTCGACGTCCTGGGTGGTCATGCGCTCGCGCACCACCCGCTCCATCCGGGACAGGCCGATGCGGATCTGGTTCTGGATCAGCTCACCGACCGAGCGGATACGCCGATTGGCAAAGTGGTCCTGATCGTCGAGCCGGTATCCGGGCTCGCCCTTGGCCAGGTGGAGCAGATAGCTGCACGCCGCGAAGACCTCGCTGCGCACCAGCACCGGCTGGCTCGGGTCGGGGCGCTCGAGCTCGACTCCGAGCAAGGTGCCGAGCTTCTCGATCTCGGCTCCAAGCTTGCGGTTGAGCTTGTAGCGGCCGACGCGGGACAGGTCGTAGCGACGCGACTCGAAGAAGGCATTGCGGAAGTACGCCCGGGCCGACTCCAGCGTGGGTGGCTCGCCGGGCCGGGCGCGCTTGTAGATCTCGACGAGAGCCTCGTCCTGGGTCGGGTGCAGATTCCGGTCCTTCTCCCACTGTCCCTCGAGGAAGTCGAAGTGGTTGACGAAGCGGTCGATCAGACCCGGGAAGTTCTCCTCGTCGTAGCCGAGGGCCCGCAACAAGACGAACAGGGAAAGCCGACGCTTGCGGGCGACACGGGCACCCGCGGTGACATCCTTGCCCGGCTTCTGCTCGACGTCGAACTCGATCCATTCACCGCGGTACGGGTGGATGGTGCCGGTCACGAGCTGGTGCTTGGAGAGGTTGCGGAGGCGGTAGCGCTCGCCGGGCTGGAAGATGACGCCCGGCGAACGGACGAGCTGCGACACGACGACGCGCTCGGTGCCGTTGATAATGAACGTGCCCTTGTCGGTCATCATCGGGAACTCGCCCATGAAGACCGTCTGCTCCTTGATCTCGCCGGTCTCGGAGTTCATGAAGCGGGCGCGCACGAAGATGGGCGCCGAGTACGTCATGTCCCGGGACTTGCATTCCTCGACCGAATACTTCGGCGGCGGCTTCAGGTCCTCGTCGTTCGGATCGAACTCGAGTTCGAGCTGGAGGCGGTCCTGGAAATCTCGGATCGGCGAGATGTCACGGAACGTCTCGGCCAGACCTTCCTCGAGGAGCCACCGGAACGACTCACGCTGGATGGCGATGAGGTCCGGGAGCTCCAGGGTGTCGTCCAGATTGGCGAACGAATAGCGATCACGGGCAATGGCGCGGGCGGACACGTAGGACTCCTCAGGCGCAGGGTCGGGTTGTCGTCGGGGCGACGACGGGGCGCGCTTCCGCAGGGTCGAAGGAGTGCAGGTTCAACGAACGCTGGGGGAGCACGGCAACAGGTGACTCTATAGGCGCGCGACCCCAGGACACAACCCCTCGCGCGCCAGGACCGCAAGCGCCCACCGGGCGCCATCACGCTACGCGGTCAACAGAACGCGCCGACCACCGGCAGGGTACGACGAGTCGGTCGCGAGGTCAAGGTTTCTCGTGGTCGGTTCCGAGGAGCCGGCCGTGCAACGTGACCAGGTCCATCGCCGGGAGCCCGCCACCCCGGAGCACGTCAGCACCGGCACCCTCGGCCGGGGCCAGTTCTTCGAGCGTCGCCTTCATCACCGCCCGGCGAGCGCCGAACAGCACTCGCACCGCGTCGAAGTCGACGCCAGCCGAGGTCAGCTCGTCACGAAATCGGTTGGCGCGAGCTTCGTCGCGGTTGCGTTCGGTCAGCTCGTAGTCGTCGAGAACGCTCGATCGCGAGACTCCGACGGAGTCGAGGATCAGCGCAGCGACTAGGCCCGTGCGGTCCTTGCCACCTGCGCAATGGAACATGACCGGCCCCGGCGACGTCGCTACCAGCCGGACAGCCCGTACGAACGTCTTCAGGTGGTCGCGCACCATCCGCACATACATCGCGGCCATGTCGGACTCATCGAAGCGGACGAGTTCGCCGGACATGATCAAGTCGAACTGGCTCGATTGCTGGACACGGTCACTCAGCAGCGGCAGGTGATGGAGCTCGATCTGAGTGGCGTCGGCGACCGGGCTCGGTTCCTCGCCGAGCTCGCGCTCGGAGCGTAGATCGATGACCCGGACGACGCCGAGCCGTTCGAGAGACTCGACGGCCGCCGCGCCGCTGGGCAGGTCGGCCCGGAAGATCGACCCCCACCGGGTCGAACCGGCCGGGCAGTCGTACCCCCCCAGATCTCGTAGGTTGTTGAACCCCGAGGACGGCACCGTCCGCTCGGCGGCCACCACGAATCGCTCGCGGTCGAACAGATGCACATACACCCGTCGGCCGGCTCGCACGCCGCGGATCGTCGCCAGTCCCGGCCGGTCGGGTGCTCGGACGTCGACGCCAGCGTCTAGCGGGTCCTCGCTGACGAACACCGAGTCGGTGGCCGCCCCACCGCGCCAGGTCACGATCAGGTGGTCGCCGTCGCGGACCACGTTCACATGGGAAATTGCCACAGCTCCGACCCTAGGTTCTTGGGCACGAGGGCTCGTGATCTTCGGACGAGTTTTCTGCGCCCGAGGGCCTGCCGATCGAGCGAGCGCCCGCGAGCCGAGCGGCGATGGGGGAGGCGCTCGCGCCGCCGAGGGCGCAGCTGCCGAGGCAGGCTAGTGACCCCGAACGCGATCGTGCCCCGGGCAGTGCGCCCGAGGCACGATCGAATCCAACCAGCGAACTGAGCGCGACGGCGCCGTTACTTGACCTCGACGCTCGCCCCGGCGCCCTCGAGCGCCTCCTTGGCCTTCTGGGCATCTTCCTTGGAGACCTTCTCGAGCACCGGTTTGGGCGCGGCGTCGACGAGGTCCTTGGCTTCCTTCAGCCCAAGATTGGTCAGCGAACGGACCTCTTTGATGACCTTGACCTTCTCGGTCCCGGCCCCGGTGAGAATCACGTCGAACTCACTTTGCTCCTCGACCTCAGCCGCGCCGCCATCGGCCGGGCCGGCCGCGACCGCCGCTGCTGCCGGAGCTGCCGCAGTCACGCCGAAGCGCTCCTCGAACTCCTTGAGAAGCTCGCTCAGCTCGAGCACCGTCATGCTGGCGATGGCGTCGAGAATCTCGTCCTTGGTCATGTCATTCTCCAGATTCGTCTGCAGCGTCGGCTGCGGGTTGGGCAGCGGCGTCAGCCGCGGATTCGACAACGGCCTCGATCGCCTCGGCAGCCGGCTCGGAGCCGTGGGCTCCGCTCGCACCGCGATCGTCGATCAGGGCCTTCAAGGCATAGGCGAAGTTCTGCGGCACGGCCGCCAACAAGCCGGCGAACTGCCGCATCGGCGCCGCGAAGCCACCCGCCAGGCGGGCCAGCAGCTCCTCGCGAGGCGCGATCCGGGCCAGCTCGATGACATCGTCAGGTGACAGTCGTCGGGAGCCGAGCATGCCACCTTTGATGACCAGCTTGTCGTTCTCCTGGGCGAAGGAGCGCAGCACCTTGGCCAGGGCGACAGGATCGCCTTTGGTGCCGTCGGCGCCCGCGGCGGCGAATGCCAGAGCAGTCGGCCCGCTGAGCAGATCCTCGATGTCCAAGCCGGCATCGACGGCCGCAAAACGAACCAACGTGTTCTTGTACACCTTGTACTGCCCACCGGACTCGGCCAGAGTCCGTCGTAGCCGTTGCATCTCGGCGACGCTCAGCCCTTGGTACCCCGTGAGCACAACGGCTTCAGCCCCGGCGAGCCTGTCGGCCACCTCGGCGACGACGGCCACTTTCTCGGGTCTTGGGTTCTCCACCTCACCTCCTCTCGTACGGTTCTGTGGTCGGCGTCAATCGACCGGGGACGCACGCTCGTCGCCGTGAACGACGAAGGGCGCTCGTTCGGACCAGAACGAACGCCCGCAAACCTCGAAAGATCGGAGGATGAAGGGTTCACCTCGTCCGGCGGGCCGAAGCCCCTTGAGCCGAAGCACCGGATGTCTCTGGCGAACGAGATCTCAGTTGTGGCAGCCAGGCTATCGGCTGGACCCTGCCAACCGGCGCGCACATTGGAGGGCTCGCCTACCCGCTCGCGTCCTCACTCGTCTACGCGGTTGGGGTCGATCCGGATGCCCGGGCCCATCGTCGTGGCGACGGTGACCTTGCGCATGTACCGGCCCTTGGCCGACGAGGGCTTGGCCCGCTGCAACTCGTCGATGACGGTGTTGAAGTTGGCCATGAGCGCGGCGGAATCGAAACTGACCTTGCCGATGGGCACGTGGACGTTGCCGTACCGGTCGGTCCGGTACTCGACCTTGCCACCTTTGAACTCGCCCACGGCTTTGGCGACGTCGTCGGTCACGGTGCCGCTCTTGGGGTTCGGCATCAGGCCGCGCGGACCGAGGACCCGGCCAAGGCGACCGACGACGGGCATCATGTCCGGGGTAGCGATCGCCACGTCGAAATCGAGCATGCCGCCCTCGACCTGCTTGGCCAGGTCGTCGTCGCCCACGTGGTCGGCGCCAGCAGCCCGAGCCGCCGTCGCGGCCTCACCCTGAGCGAACACCGCGACGCGGACGTCTTTTCCGGTGCCCGACGGCAACGACACCGTGCCGCGAACGACCTGGTCGGCTTTGCGTGGATCTACGCCCAGCCGGACCGCGAGCTCGACGGTCTCGTCGAAGGTCGCCGTGGCCAGTGTCCGGGCCAGCTCGACCGCCTCGGTGCCCGTGTGCAGACGATCGCGGTCGTAGCGCTTGGCGGCATCGGTGCGCTTCTTGCCGTGCTTGGTGCCGGTACTTTGCATCATGTGCTCCCTTGTTGGGTGCTCCCTCGCTGGTGACACGGCTGCCGACCCGCCGGGGCGGGGTCCGAGCGAGGTCCTCTCGGAGGTCTCGACGGCCGCGAGATGGTGTGCGGTTTGCGATCTAGGAAACCTGGATGCCCATGCTGCGCGCCGTGCCCACGACCTGCGCCTTGGCGGCCTCGAGGTCGGCGGAGTTCAGGTCCGCCTGCTTGGTGCGGGCGATGTCGGTGACCTGGTCATCGGTGAGGCTGCCGGCCACGGCCCGACCCGGTGTCTTCGACCCCGACTCGAGGCCAGCCGCCTGGCGGATGAGGTACGACGTCGGGGGCGTCTTGGTGACGAACGTAAAGGTGCGATCCTCGAACACCGTGATCTCGGCCGGGATCACCGCCCCCCGCTGCGACTCGGTTCGGGCGTTGTATTCCTTGCAGAAGTCCATGATCGCCACACCGTGGGGACCGAGTGCGGTACCCACCGGCGGCGCCGGTGTGGCTTGACCGGCCGTGATCTGGATCTTGACGACCGCTCGAATCTGCTTCTTGGCCATGACGTCCTCGGTAGGTTGCCAGGAGCCTCGCGGCTCGCTGACGGGAAATCTCGGCGCGCCTCATCTCGGGGCACACGAGGGACAAAGGCTAGCGGCGCGCGCCGGCGCTACCCAACGTGACGCCCTCGGGTGGCGGTCAGAGCTTGGCGATCTGGGAGAAGTCGAGCTCGACAGGCGTCTCGCGACCGAATATGTCGACCAGCACCTTGACCTTCAGCTGGTCCTCGTTGATCTCGATGATCTGACCCGAGAAGTCGGCGAACGGACCTTCCTTGACCCGGACGGTCTCGCTGACCTCGTACTCGAGGCGAGCGCGGCCGCGCTTGGGGGAATCGACGTCGTCCTTGCGGACCTGGAGGAACGTCTCGACCTCGCGGCGCGACAACGGCGCAGGCTTCTTGTCGGGGCCGACGAAGCCCACGATCGTCGGGGTGTTGCGAATGACGTACCAGGCGTCGTCGTCGAGGTCGCACCGCACGAGCAGGTAGCCGGGGAACATCTTCTTCTGGACGACGACCTTCTTGCCGCCCTTGAACTCGACCACGTCCTCGAGCGGGATCACGACCTCGTATATGCGATCGTTCATGTTCATCGACGCGATTCGCGCCTCGAGGTTCTGCTTCGCCTTCTTCTCGTAGCCCGACTGCGTGTGCACCACGAACCATCGACCCGGCCGGTCGAAGGGGCTCTCGACGACCTCGGGCTCGCCTTGGAGGAACTCCTCCTCGGAGATCACCTCGACCTCGGGGACGTCGTCGATCTCGAGATCGGCGCCAGCATCCGCGTCGAGGTCGGTGTCGGCTGGCGCTGGCGCGTCGTCGAAAGGATCGACAGTCACCGGGTCGATCGGATCGACAGTCACATCGTCGATGGGATCGACAGTGATCGGCCCGGTGGGAAGGAGGTCGTCAGACATCTCGGAGGTCTTTCTGGACGAAGGGGTGTCGAGCTGCGATCAGGTGTCGAACAGCTCGAGCACAACACGAGCGAACACCCAGTCGAGGACCCCGACGAACGCCATGAGGAGAACGATCGTGACCAACACGACGAGCGAGAAGTTGACGGTCTCGGAGCGGGTCGGCCAGGCCACCTTGCGCAGCTCGGCTCGAACCTCGCGGACGAACTGAGCGGGGCGCGTGCGCTCGGCCGCAGGAGCGGTCGGCGAACGCTGGCCGCGAACGGGTTGGCCATCGGGGCCCAACTCGCCTTGCCGGCGCAACATGCGCTTTTGTTCTCGGTTCAGTGCCATGGGCTCGACGATCCTGGGGGCCGGGAGTTCACGCCTGGTGCGCGTAGTTGCAGGGCAGGAGGGACTCGAACCCACAGCCTACGGTTTTGGAGACCGTTGCTCTACCAATTGAGCTACTGCCCTTCGAACGGTGGGTCATCAGCGTACCCACCGCGAAAAACCGCCGCCTGCGGTTTCGACGGCGGAGCGCCGCCTATCGCGTCTCTTTGTGCACGGTGTGGGTGCGCTCCCACTTGCAGTACTTCTTGAGCTCGATGCGTTCCCGGTCGTTCACCTTCGACTTGACCGTGATGTAGTTACGTCGCTTGCACTCCGTGCACTCGAGCGTGACCTTCACGCGCTTGTCCGATGCCATGGCCTGCTCCTCTGGTGGATCTGTGATGCGGGTCTTGTAGCGGCGGACAGACTCGAACTGTCGACCTCTCGATTATGAGTCGAGCGCTCTCACCGACTGAGCTACGCCGCCGCGGCGTCGCGGCGAGCTCCCTGACGGGATCGAACCGTCGACCTCTTCCTTACCATGGAAACGCTCTACCAGCTGAGCTAAGGGAGCACTCACGCCGAAACGTGCGGCGTTCATGATGCCATGAGCGTTGGCGTTCCCCAACTCGCGGTCGGCGCCCCCGGGGCTGCGGTACCGTCGTCGTTCGTGCACGTCCGGTTGGCTACACCCCAAGACGCGGAAGCCCTCCGGCTGATCTACAACTACCACGTCACCACGTCCACGGCGACGACCGATCTGGTCGCACGTACCGTCGAGGAGCAGCGGGCCTGGCTCCACCAACGATCCGGCGCCCACGCCGTGGTGCTCGCCGAGGACGGCGCCGTCGTGGTCGGCTTCGCCTCACTCTCGCCGTGGCGGGACCGTCCGGGCTACCGCACGACCGTCGAGGACTCGGTGTACGTCGATCCCGATCACCAGGGCCGCGGCTTCGGACGGATCCTGCTGGACGAGATCGTCACCGTCGGCCGATCCCACGGATTTCACGCCATGATGGCCCGGGTTGTCGATGGTCACGAGGCGTCGTTGCGACTCCACGAGTCCCTCGGGTTCTCCGTGGTCGGGATCGAACGGCAAGTGGCACGCAAGTTCAACCAGTGGCTCGACGTGGTGGTCATGCAGCTGATGCTGTAGAACGCGCGCCACAAGGTGAACGTTCGACGTCTGATCGATCTCGCTCGCCTGCTAGCGCAGTCGAGAAATGCCACTATCACATTGGAGGGCTCGCCTATCGGCTCGCCCTTCTAGCACACTGCGCCGCGGAGGCGCGACGACGCCCGCCGTCGGGGCGGGCGTCTGTCACACGTGGGCCGGGGAGGATTCGAACCTCCGTAGGCGATGCCGACGGGTTTACAGCCCGTTCCCTTTGGCCACTCGGGCACCGACCCGTGCGGTCAGCAACGATAGCGGCCGGCGTCGCGAGCGGCACCTTCCTTTTGGCCCCAGATCGTGGACGCAGCCGTCGAGATTGGCGGCGCAACGGCCGTCCGCTGACCGTCGCGCTACGGTCTGGCCATGGCCACGTTCGATGTCGTCTCCGAGCTCGATCTCCAGGAGGTCCGCAATGCCGTCGATCAGTCGGCCCGCGAGGTCACAACCCGATTTGACTTCAAGAACACCGACTCGCGCATCGAACTCGGCGAGGGACGAATCACCCTCGAATCGAGCACCGAGGACCGCTTGGCCGCGCTCCGGCAGGTCCTCGAGGAGAAGATGGTCAAGCGGAAGATCTCGATGAAGGCGCTCGAGTACGGCAAGGTCGAGGATGCGGCCAAGGGCCGGGCCCGCCAGGTCGTAACCCTCAAGCAGGGGATCGCCAGCGACAAGGCCAGAGAGATCAACATCTTCATCAAGGGCCTCGGGCTGAAGGGGGTCCAGTCCCAGACCCAGGGCGATCAGCTCCGGATCAGCGGACAAAAGCGCGATCTGCTACAGGAGACCATCGCCGCGCTCCGCGAGCACGACTTCGGCATCGCCTTGCAATTCGAGAACTTCCGGGACTGACGCCCGAGCTCAGCGCCAGCTGCCCGAGCTCAGCGCCAGCTGCCCGAACGCAGAGCGGCGATGCGCTGCTCGGTCGGGGGGTGCGTCGAGAAGAAGCGGCCGAGACCGGCACCACCGCGTGCTTGCGCCTTCAGAGGGTTGATGATGTACGCCGACGCCTGGGCCGGGTTGACTCCCGACGGCACGCGTCGAGACGCGTACTCGAGGGCTTCGAGGGCCCGGGCCAGCGGCTCGCCGTCACCGACCAGGCGGGCGGCCGATGCATCGGCCTCGAACTCCCGGCTACGACTCACCGCGGCTTGGATGATCGCGGCGGCGATCGGGGCGAGGATGGCGAAGCCGAGCATGGCGATCGGGTTGGGCCGATCGTCGTCGCCACCGCCCGAGAACATGCGGCCGCCCCACATCGCCATCTGGGCGAGAAGGGTGATGGCCATACCGATCGCCGCCGCGATCGACCCGGTGAGGATGTCACGGTTGCGGATGTGGGCCAGTTCGTGGGCCAGCACCCCACGAACCTCGTCCCAGCCCATGCTTCGAAGCAGTCCTTCGGTGACGGCCACGGCGGCATGCTTGGGGTTACGACCGGTGGCGAACGCGTTGGGCTGCGGGCTCGGTGTGATGTACAGCTTGGGCATGGGCATCTCGGCCCGCGTCGTGAGGTCTTCCATGACCGCGTAGTACTGCGGCGCCTGTTCTCTGGTCACCGCGACAGCACCGGCTGACTTCACGGCCAGCTTGTCGGAGAACCAGTAGGAGATGCCGACCATCACCAGCCCGGCGAGGAGGCCGATCACCAGACCGCCCTGCCCGAACAGAGCCCCGCCGATCACGACGAACAAGCCGCCGAGCGCTGAGAGCAACACGAACGTCTTGACCGTGTTCTTCATAGTCGTACCTGGGGGCTACGCGCCCCCAGACCCCATCGGCATCCGGGGAGCTGCACTCGCTCGCTCCGCTTCGCTCATGGTCGTACCTCCTGACGCGAACAACGCTACGCGCGAATGGTTGTACTCGCACGGGTGTCAACGCCAGCGAAAGCGCCGATCACTGGTAGTAACCGGAGTGGATGTAGACGCACGGGATGCCGCGGCCGCGATACATCGCGGCGTTGCGAGGGTCGTCCTCGAAGGCCAGCCGGAGCCGGAACCCGCGGTCGACGAGCAAGTCGACCTGCTCGGCCTTGAAGTCGGTGCTGCCCGACCAGGCCTCCTCCTCGCGCATGATCAGCAGATGCCAAGGCACTCCGTGGATACCGAGCCACGACTGCGTGACCTCGCGCAGCCGCAGCGGTCGGGCGGTCAGGATCACCATGGGCAGCGCCTGCGCCAAGACTCCGGCGAGCACGATCTGGTCGGTCAGCGGTTCGTCGGCACCGGCGGCCGAGAAGAACGCGTGCCAGTCGGCGTCGTCTCCTTCGAGGAGGTGCTGGCGAGGGGAAGCATCGGAGAGCACGCCGTCGAGGTCGAACACGACCGCGTCGCCGGGAGCCAACGCTTGGTCACGCCAGACCCAGTGGTCGGGAAGCTCCACCGTTCTCAGTCTTCGGAGCTCTCGGCGGCGCGGGTGCGGATCTCGTCGACGACCCCGGGATCGGCCAGGGTGGTGGTGTCGCCGAGCGACCGGCCCTCGGCCACGTCGCGGAGGAGCCGTCGCATGATCTTGCCCGACCGGGTCTTCGGCAGGTCGGGGACGATGACGACGGTCTTGGGTCGGGCGATCGCCCCGAGCTTGACGGCGACGTGTTGGCGCACCTCTTCGCCGAGAGCGTCAGAGGCCTCGTTCCCGCCTCGAAGGATCACGTAACCGATGATCGCCTGGCCGGTGATGGCATCGTTCGCCCCGACGACCGCCGCCTCGGCGACCGCCGGGTGATCGACGAGCGCCGACTCGACCTCGGTGGTCGAGATGCGGTGACCGGAGACGTTCATCACGTCGTCGACCCGTCCGAGCAGCCACAGGTAGCCGTCGTCGTCGATCTTGGCGCCGTCGCCGGCGAAGTAGCGGCCCTCGAACCGGCTCCAATACGTGTCTCGGTACCGCTCCGGATCCCCCCAGATACCCCGGAGCATCGCCGGCCACGGCTGGGTGATCGTTAGGTAGCCGCCTCCTCGCTCGATCCGATTGCCGATCTCGTCCACCAACTCGACCGCGACGCCCGGGATGGGATGGCACGCCGATCCCGGTTTGGTGGTCGTGACGCCCGGCATGGGCGCGATCATGTGGCCGCCGGTCTCGGTCTGCCACCAGGTGTCGACGATCGGGCACCGCTCGCGTCCGATGTGGGTGTGGTACCACATCCAGGCTTCGGGGTTGATCGGCTCACCGACCGTGCCGAGCACCCGGAGGCTGGTCAGGTCGTGTCGGGCCGGCTCGGCCGCCCCCCACTTCATGAACGTGCGGATGGAGGTCGGCGCCGTGTACAGCTGGGTCACGCCGTAGCGCTCGATGATGTCCCACAACCGGTCCTTGGGCCATTGGCCGGAGGCATCGCGGAACTCGGGCCGGGGCGTGTCGGGCGTGCCTTCGTAGAGCACCGACGTGGCGCCGTTGGCGAGGGGGCCGTACACGATGTAGCTGTGGCCGGTCACCCACCCGACATCGGCAGCGCACCAGTAGACGTCGGTCTCGGGCGCCAGGTCGAACATGTACTTGTGGGTGAACGCGACCTGCGTGAGGTACCCGCCGGTGGTGTGCATGATGCCCTTGGGCTTGGCCGTCGTGCCCGACGTGTAGAGCAGGTAGAGCAGCTGCTCGCTGTCCACGGGCACCGGCGGACATTTGGGCGAGACCGCGTCCATCAGTTCGTGCCACCACAGGTCGCGGCCCTCGGTCATGGTCACGTCGGTGCCGCAGCGGTCGACCACGATGACGTGCTCGACGGTGGCGGCGCCGTTGGCGAGGGCTTGGTCGACGTTGGATTTGAGCGCCGACGGGGCGCCGCGACGGTAACCGGCGTCGGCGGTGATGATCATCCGGGCCGACGCATCGTCGCACCGGTCGGTGATGGCATCGGGTGAGAACCCTCCGAAGATCACGCTGTGCGCCACGCCGATCCGTGTGCAGGCGAGCATGGCGACGGGTAGCTCGGGCACCATCGGCATGTAGATCGCCACCCGGTCGCCCCGCTCCAGGCCGAGATCCTTCAACACGTTGGCGAACCGGCTGACGTCGGCGAGCAGGTCGGCGTAGGTGATCGTGCGGGTATCGCCCGGCTCGCCCTCCCAGTGAAACGCCACCTTGTCTCCCCGACCGGCATCGACGTGGCGGTCGAGGCAGTTGTACGAGACGTTGAGAGTGCCCCCGACGAACCACTTGGCGAAGGGCAGGTCCCAATCGAGGGTGGTGTGGAAGTCGGTGTGCCAGCTCACGAGCTCGCGAGCCTGGCGGGCCCAAAACGCCTGGTAGTCGGCGTCGGCTTCGGCCCACATCGCCCGGTCGGCAGCGAGGGCGCGGGCCCGGAACGCCGGCGACGGTGGGAACGTGCGGTCCTCGACGTAGTAGTCCTCGATCGTTGGTTCACTCATCGCGCCATCCTCGCGCGATCCGCCCGTGACAACTGTCGCGGCCTCCTAGGATGCGCCACGACTTCGACGCCGGATCGTGCGTCGGGGCGGGGCCCACCAACAGGGAGAGCACCGTGCTCAGGGAATTCAAGGCGTTTGTCAGCAAGGGCAACATCGTCGACCTGGCGGTCGCCGTCGTGATCGGTGTCGCGTTCGGACTGATGGTCCAGTCGTTCGTCGACGACATCCTCCTACAGGTCGTGGCCGCGATCGTCGGGGAGCCGAGCTTCAACGGTCTGTCGTTTGACCTCGGAGATGCCGAGATCCGCTATGGGAGCTTTCTGACCGTCCTCGTGTCGTTCTTGTCAGTGGCCTTCGCGGTGTTCCTCGTGGTCAAAGCCACTCAGAAAGTACAGAAGCCGGTCGCGGCGCCGGCCGGACCGAGCGAGATCGATCTGCTCACCGAGATCCGCGACTCGCTGAAGAAGTAGCAACTCCCTGGTCGCGCAATCGGGCGCGATCAATCGCTGTCGGAGCCCGAGCCGCTCGATCCAGAGCCGGAGTTGCCGGAGCCCCCGTCGTCGTCGGAGGCGTCGTCGGAGGCGTCGTCATCGTCGTCGCCATCGTCGTCGCCATCATCGTCGGTCGTGGTGGTGGTCGACGGAACCGTGCTCGTCGTGGTCGTCGGGCGAGGAGTGGAGGTGACCGGGCCGATCGGATCGTCGTCGCCCTCGTCGTCGCCCTCGGTGGTCGTGGTCGACGGCGATGTCGTCGTCGTCGAACTGGTCGATGGCACAGGCGACGTAGGCAACGTGGTCGAGCTCGACTCCCTGCTCTCGATCGACTCGTCCTCGTCGGACTCCACCGGGCTCACGACATCGAGGTCATTGGGTCTCGGCGTCGAGGCCGACCCGGCGAAGGCCACAGAACCGACGAGGACGACCACAGCACCGAGCGCGCCGACCCGGGCGGCAACCACAGATCGGTACCGGCGGCGCGCCGACCGCATCGACGGACGCAGGCGAGACAGCGCCTCGGTCGGGTCATCGACCGAACCGCTGAACGAACGCAGGGCCCGCCGCAGGGCATCGTCGTCGAGTCGATCGTTCATCGCGCCACCCCGAGCACGGACCCGAGCCGCTCGCGACCCTGGTGCAGGTTGAACTTGACTGCCCCTTCGGAGATTCCCATCGCCTCGGCGACATCGCGCACGGACATGTCGGCGACGTAGTGCAAGGCCACGGCGGTGCGCTGGCGATCGGGTAGGGCGGCGAGCGCATCGGCCAGGTCGGGATCGAGCCCGGGCGTGGACACCGGAGCGACCCAGTCCGGCACCGCGGTGCGCTCCTCGCGCTGGCGCCGGCGACCGTCGCTGCGAGCCATGTCGCGCGCGGCGTTCATCGCAACCTTGCGCACCCAAGCAGCCGGTGATTCGAGGCGGCGGACCCGGCTCCACCGGGCATAGGCCTTGACGAACGCCTCCTGGCTGGCGTCGGCGGCGAGCTGGGGGTTCGAGGTCATCACAGTCAGGGCGCGCACAGTAGCCGTCCAGTGCTTGGCGAAGAATGCGTCGTACTCGACGTCGCGTTCAGCCATACCCGGCTCCGACCTTGACGATCACCAGGTTCATGATGCCCGCGCATCGCCCCGGCACCTCCAGCTTTCCCTCGCAACCTGAGCGCCACGCACCACCTTGGCCATGGCATTGCTCCTGGCCTATACACGTCACTGGCGTCCCCGGTGGTTTGGCTACTTGCCCAGATGGGTTCCAGCTAGTCCAATGGCCTGGTGAAGTTCGGTCTCGTCGCCACCAACGCCATCCCGTTCGCCAGCGGCTCGAAGTCGGTCCTGCTTGCGCAAGCGGCCGAACGGGCGGGTTTCGAGTCCTTGTGGACAGTCGAGCACGTGATCGTTCCTGACGACTACACCTCGGCCTACCCGTACGATCCCACCGGCAAGATGGCGCTCGGGTCGGCGGCACCACTTCCGGACCCGTTGATCTGGCTCACGTGGGTCGCCGCTGCCACCGAGCGCATCCGGCTCGCGACCGGCATCTTGATCCTTCCCGAGCACAACCCGGTGATCCTCGCGAAGGCGGTCGCCAGCCTCGACGACCTGTCGGGCGGACGGGTCGAGCTCGGAGTCGGGACCGGATGGCTTCGTGAGGAATTCGACGCCCTCGGCGTGCCGTGGGAGCGTCGCGGCGCCCGCACCGAGGACTACATCTCGGCGATCAGAGCGCTCTGGGACGCCGACAGCGCGTCCTACGCCGGCGAGTTCGTGACGTTCAAGGGCGTATCGAGCAATCCGAAGCCGGTGCGCGGCCGAGTGCCGATCGTCATCGGCGGCCACACGCGAACTGCGGCGGAGCGTGCTGGGCGACTCGGGGACGGCTTCTTCCCCGGCAAGGGTGACATCGCCGAGCTCGTCGACATCGCCCAGCAGACCGCCACGACCAACGGGCGGGACCCGGCGGCGATAGAGGTGACGACGATCGCGGCCGAGATCGCCATACCGGGCGCCGAGGGGGCCGAACGGGTCGAGCAGCTCCGAGCGCAGGGGGTTCATCGGATCTTGATCCCGGCATTCCTCTTCTCTCGGGATACCGAGAACCGGCTCGCCGAGCTGGGTGACCATCTCATCGGAGCCACCCCGTGACCTCCACGACGGCACCATTGGGAGCGCAGCTCCCCGGACGCCGATGGGGCCTGGGGGCGCGCAGCCCCCAGCAACGACCATGAGCGAAGCGCAGCGAGCGAGTGCAGCCGAGGGAGCGCAGCTCCCCGGATGCCGATGGGGCCTGGGGGCGCGCAGCCCCCAGCGACGACCATGAGCACAGACCTGTCCGCGATCGGCAAGGCCCTCGCCGTCGCCCACGGTCTTCGAATCGCGCGCGGCGAACCCCCTCCGGGCGATCGACCTCGATCCGTGGGCGAGATCATCGACCGGTGGGTCCTGGACCGCCCCGACGCACCGGCGCTCATCGATCGTGTGGAGACGCTGAGTTTCGGCCAGGCCGACGAACTCGCCAACCGCACGGCTTCCCGGCTCGTCGATCTGGGTGTCGGACCGGGCGACCGCGTCGCGGTGTCGCTGCCCAACCTCAACGACATCGTCGTGCTGTTCCTCGCCGCCCAGCGCATGGGCGCAATCTGGGTCGGCATCAACCGCGTCCTCGCCGGACCCGAGAAGCGGTACGTCCTCGCCGACGCCGGAGCCAGCGTCTTTCTCGGCGATCCCGAGATGGTCGCCCAGGTCGAGTCCGTCCGCGCCGACCTACCCGACTTGAGGCACATCGTCACGGTCGATCCCGCCGACGCCGGTTCGTCGTGGCGACGCGAGGTCGCCACATTCGCCGCCCGCCGCCCGGACGTGCGTGTCGACCCGTTCGGTCCCGCCGCCATCGCCTACACGAGCGGCACCACGGGCTTCCCCAAGGGTGTCGTCCACAGCCAGCACAACATGGTGGTGGCCGGCAGCGACACTCGCCCCACGGTGGGGTTGGTGCACCATCGCACCGGGGTGGTTCTGCCGCTCAGCATCTTGAACCTCATGATCCTCGGCCCAGTGCTCTCCTGGCAAAGCGGCGGTACCTCGATCCCGATCGACCGCGTCGACACCGCTGGCCTGGTCGCCCGCGTGCATCGCGACCAGGTGGAGGCCTTCTCGGCAGCACCCGTCATGGTCCACGACCTGCTGTTCGAGCCTGGCATCGATCCCAACCACCTGTCGTCGCTCGTCGCCCTGGGAGTCGGCGGGGCGGGCGCACCGGCGGCCCTGCACGAGCGCTACATCGCCCGGTTCGGTCACGACTTCGCGATGGGCTATGGCCTCACCGAGGCGCCGACCGCCGTGACCAGGACCGATCCCGACTCGCCCGGACCGCCCGGCAACACGGGTCGCGAGCTACCCCAGGTTCGGGTGAGGATCTTCGACGAGCACGACAACGAACTCCCAGTGGGGACCGAAGGTGAGGTGGTCGTCGGCGCTGCCGTCGAGGGTGAATGGGCCGGTGTCTACACGCCGATGCTCGGCTACTGGGGCCGGCCCGACGCCACCGACTCGGCCTTGCGGGGCGGGTGGCTCCACACCGGCGACATCGGCTATCTCACCGACGACGCCAGCCTGGTCGTCATCGATCGCCGCAACGACCTGATCATTCGGGGAGGCTCGAACGTCTACCCGGCCGAGGTCGAGCGGGTGATCGCCAACGACCCCACCGTCGCCGAGGTGTCCGTCGTGGGCAAGCCCGACGAGCGCCTCGGCGAGGTGGTCGTGGCCTTCGTGTTACCGGCGCCCGGCACGTCGGTCGACACCGAGGCACTGGCGGCGCGATGCCGCGCCGAGCTGGCCCACTACAAGGTCCCGGTCGAGTGGCATGTCGTCGACGCCATGCCCCGCAACGCCATGGGCAAGGTGATCAAAGCCAAGCTCCGGGACCGGCTCGGGCTCTAGCCCCTGATCCACTCGGCGACGAGGAAGCCGCCGAGCCCATCCGGATCGGTTAGAGCCTCGGCTTCTCGGACCCGACTCCGACCCGTCAGTGCCGCCAAGTCACCCACGGCGGAGCGCTCGCCCCAGATTTGGCGGCCCTCATCGACGAGTTCGTCGATACCGAGCTCGCGGAGCCAGTCGGCTTGCGTGACGACGTTCGACGGCGCGGCGATCTCGGCGAGCTGATCGAGCGCCACCTCGACGGTGATGTCCTGTTCGCCCAGCGCGTCGAGCACCCCGACGCCCCGCTCGTGGCCGCGGTAGGTGCGCAGCCACTCCACCGGCGTGCGGCGGGCTAGGTCCCCTGTCGTCGATACGTAGTCGAGCACGAGGATCGATCCCGATTCGAGCTCGAGAACCCGGTCGGCCAACCATTGACGAGCGACGCGGAGGTCAGGTACAACGGCGCCGCGCCCCACCGATCCCGCCCACTTGTCGAGCCGCACCATTGTCTCGGGCCCCGCTGCGATGGTCGTCTCGACGAGCTCGCCGCGCGTGTCCACTCCGACCATCCATCGCTCCCAGCCCTCGGTGGCCCGGCGGTAGATGTCGACGGGCAAGTTGTCGATCAGCTCGTTGGCGACGACTACTCCGGTCGAGACCCCGGTCGGCGGCTCGGCGAGCGCTTCGACGCCGGTCGGGTGCCGGCGTCGCTGCCGCTGCGATCGCTCGACGGTGATGTACCGCAACGCATCGGAGCACTCGGGCCGGGCCGCGAGAACAGCTCGTGCCAGGGTGCCCGGTCCCGCCCCGTGTTCGACCACCGGGAACTCGGGCGGCCGACCGAGCCGATCCCACACCCGATCGAGATAGCGGGCCAGGCAGCGCCCGAACAGCGGCCCGACCTCGGGGCTGGTGATGAAGTCGCCGCGCCGGCCCGCCTCGCCCTCGGCGACATAGAAACCGAGCTCGGGATGGTAGAGCGCGAGCTCCATGACCTCGGCGAATGGCAACGGCCCCTCGGCGGCGACCCGTTCGGCGATCAGGGCGACGAGCCCGTCGTGCCGCCTGGCGGGCACGACCATCGGCGATCAGCCGCCGATCGCGAGCAGCTCGACCTTGGTGAGCTCGTCGAACACGCCGGGGGCGACACCGAACACGAGCGTGACGACGGTGGTGATTGCCAGTGCGGCTGCAAGCGAGCGCGGCACCCGAATCGGGCGGGTGTCGCCGTCGGGCGCGTCTTCGACCCACATGCGACGAGCGATCCCGGCGTAGTAGAACGCGGCGATAACCGAGTTGACCGCCACCACGACCGCCAGCACCACACCAGAGGCGTTGTTGGCGTCGATCAGCGCGTTCAGCACCGCGAACTTGGCGTACCAACCACCGAAGGGCGGGATACCGATCAGGCTGAACAAGAACGCGGTCATGACGAGGGTGAGCGCGGGTGCGTAGTGGAACAGGCCTTTGTACGAGTCGAGCTCGCCGCTGCCGGTTCGCCGGGCCACGGCCATGATCACGGCGAAGGCACCCAGGTTCATGGCCGCGTAGACGATCAGGTAGGTGATCGTCGCCTGGAGGGCTTGGCTACCGACGTCGTCGGCCAGCGCCAGCGGGGCGATCATGTACCCGGCTTGGGCGATGCCCGAGTAGGCCATGAGCCGCACCACATTGGTCTGGCGAAGCGCGATCAGGTTGCCGACAGTCATCGAAGCCGCGGCCAGGATCCACAGGATCGGCTCGACCACGTCGGCGCGGCCGTCGAAGGCGAGGAACACCAGCGTCATCAACGCCACGAAGCCCGCGGCCTTGCTGGCCACGGCCAAGAACGCGGTGACCGGCGTGGGCGCGCCCTCGTAGACGTCGGGCGCCCACGTGTGAAACGGTACGGCCGACACCTTGAACCCGAACCCGACGAGCACGAACACGATGCCCAGCGTGACCACCGGGGTCGAGTCATCGAGCCCGCCGATGCCAGCACCGATCTCGGTCAACAACGTCGATCCGGTGACGCCGAAGAGCAGCGACATGCCGTAGAGCATGAGGGCCGACGCGAAGACGCCCATCAGGTAGTACTTCAGTCCGGCCTCGTTCGACTTCGGGTCCCGCTTGCGCCATGTGGCGAGCATGTACGCCGGGATCGAGAGCAGCTCGAGGGCCACGAACATGGTGATCAGATCACGCGCCGAGGCCATGACGACCATGCCCATGATCGACGCCAGCAGCATCTCGTAGTACTCGTTCTCCCAGTAGTCGCCCTCGGCGACGTAGTTAGTGGACAGGAGCACGACCACGTAGCCGGCACCGAGGAACAAGGCTTTGAGGACCAGCGAGTAGTTGTCGACGACATAGGCCCCGCCGAACATCGAACGATCGGCACCGTCGGCGGCCAGCGTGAGGATCGGGATGATGGCACCGAGCAGACCGAGTCCGGCGATCGCCGACATGTACCTGCGGGCTCGCTCGAGCTGGACCACGTCGAGCACGATCAGCAACAGCCCCGCCGAGAGCAGGACGATCTCGGGCGCGAGGGCGTGGTAGTCGACGTGGGGTTGGGCCCACTCGAGCGTCTGGAGGGCCACCTCAGCCGCCTGTATCGGCATCGGCCGTGGCGATCCCGAGGTCGTACACCTCGTCGCAGTCGGCGGCGTCGGGGTCGTCGGCCTCCATCGACAGGCACGGGTGCAGCGACTCGAGCACCGCGGCGTCGGTGGTCTTGAACAAGATGTTCGGGTACACCCCGAGCACCACGATCAAGACCAGCATCGGCACCCACGCCAGGTACTCGGCCCGAGAAGCGTCGTGGATGTGCGGGTCGTCGGCGAACTCCTCGCTCGGTGTACCGAACGCCGTGCGCTGCAACAGCCAGAGCAGGTACCCGGCCGCGAGCACCGTTCCCACGGCGGCGATCACCATGAACGTGCGGAACGTCTCGACCGGCACCCCGTTGCCCGGGTTGTACGACGACAGGATCGCGGGGAACTCCCCCCAGAATCCCGCTAGCCCGGGCAGGCCGAGCGACGCCATCACGCAGAAGCCGAAGATCCAGCCCATGTGGGGCGCCTGCACCAGCAGGCCGCCGAGCCGCTTGATCTCGAGGGTGTGGTAGCGCTCCTTCACCGATCCGGCGAGGAAGAACAACATGCCGGTGATCAAGCCATGGGCGACCATGCCGAAGATGGCCGCGTTGATCCCGAAGTCGGTGAGCGTCGCGATGCCGAGCATCACGAAGCCCATGTGGGCGACCGACGAGAACGCGATCAGGCGCTTCATGTCGGTCTGGGCCAGACAGCCGAGGGCGCCGTAGATGATGCCGATCACCGCGAGGAGACCGATCCACGGGGCGAACTCGACCGCGGCCTCGGGCAGGATCGGTATGGCGACCCGGATGAAGCCGTAGGTCCCCAGCTTCAGGAGCACAGCGGCCAGGATCACCGAACCGACGGTGGGGGCCTCGGTGTGCGCGTCGGGCAACCACGTGTGGAACGGGAACATCGGCACCTTCACCCCGAAGCCCAGGAACATGCCACCGAACAGCAACAGCGCCGTGCCCCGAGCCAGGCCGGCCCCGCCCCAGTCGCTGAGCGCCACCATGTCGAAGGTGCGCAGCGCTTCACCGGTGACGGGGTCCTCGGCGAGGAAGAAGATCGACAAGAAGCTGAGCAGCATCAGCGCCGACCCGAACAGCGTGAACAGGAAGAACTTAATCGACGCGTAGCGCCGGTTCGGGCCACCCCACACCGCGATCATGAAGAACATCGGCAGGAGCACGACCTCGAAGAACACGAAGAACAGCACCAGGTCCTGGGCCACGAACGTGCCGATCATGCCCGTTTCGAGAATCAAGATCAGCGAGAGGAACGCCTTGGGGTTGTGCGGCTCGGGGAAGTGGTTCCAGCTGTAGATGATGCACAACGGCACCACCAGCATGGTGAGCGCCATCAGCGGCAGCGACATACCGTCGATCGCCACGTGGAACCGGCTGTTGATCACCTCGATCCACTCCTTGTCCTGCGTGAACTGCAAGACATCGGAGTTGTCGAAGTTGAACTCGGTGATCAACAAGATGCCGATAACGCCGACCACCAACGAGGTGAGCAGCGCGATCGCCTTCTGCAGCTCCTCCTCGGCCTTGGGGACGAGCATCACCAGCACCATTCCCACCACGGGCAGGAATGTCACCAGGGTCAGGCCCCAGTCGTCGAGAAACTCTTCCATGTGCGCTGTCCTCGATGGGTATCAGATGACGAGAATGAAAATGCCGGCCAGGAGGGTGGCCCCCAGGAACAGCAACGCGGCGTACTGCTGAACTTTGCCGGTCTGGATCTTGCGAAGCTCTTCGCCCGACGCGTCGGACATCTTGCCCGAGGCGTTGACCAAGCCGTCGACCACCATCTGGTCGGCGTAGGTGTATACGAGTTGGCCCGCGACGACCGCGGACTTGCCAACGGCGTTGACAAGGCCGTCGAGCACGTGCTGGTTCGTCCAATAGACGGCGTCGGCCACTGGCCCCTTGGTGCCGCCCGCCACCACATCGGTGTAGAGGTGATCGAGGTAGTACTTGTTGACGAGCACCGTGTGGCCGGCCCGCGCCAGACCGATCCGCGACGTCGGCCCGTCGGCCAACTCGGTGAGCGAGCGGTCGGCCTGCTCAGACGCCGCCTCGACCTTCACGAAGTAGTACCAGTACGCCGCACCGAGCCCGGCGAGGGCGACGAGGGTCGACGCGACCGCCAGGGTCCAGCTCGGCGTGGCGTGGCTGATGCCGGGGAAGTACGGCGCCACCGGCTCGACGAAGTGACCGAACCGCTCGGTGAAGCTGTCGGGAACGAGCTGGAACCCGACCGGCAGGTTGACCAAACCGGCGCCGACCGCCAACGCCGACAAGATGACCAGCGGCACGGTGATCCGGGGCCCCGACTCGTGGGGCTCGGCGTGGGCGTGGTGGTCGTCGTGGGCGTGGTCGTCGGGCCCCGCCGCGTGCGCGTTGGCCTCGGACCCGCCCTCGGCGCGACCCCTCCACTCGCCGAAGAAGGTGAGGTAGATGCACCGGGTCATGTACGCCGCGGTCATCGCGGCGCCGAGCATGCCCATCACCAGCATCGCCGTGTAGGAGCCGTTGCCGCCCGTGCCGCCGAACAGGCCCCAGCCGCCGGTGCCGGCGAGGATCTCGTCTTTGGACCAGAAGCCGGCTAGCGGCGGCAAGCCCATCAGCGCGACCGAGCAGATCATGAACGTCTTGAACGTGGTCGGCATGTACTTGCGCAGGCCGCCCATGCTCTCCTTCATGTCGAAGCTGTGCACGGCGTGGGCGACCGACCCCGAACCGAGGAACAGCCCGGCCTTGAAGAAAGCGTGGGTGAACAGGTGGAACACCGCCGCGGTCCAGGCTCCGACGCCGAGGGCCATGATCATGTAGCCGAGTTGGCTGACCGTCGAGTAGGCCAGCACCCGCTTGATGTCGGTCTGGACGAAGGCCAGCGACCCGCCGACGAGCAACGTGACGGCACCGGTGATCGCCAACAGGTTGATGCTGCTCCCACCGATCGAGAAGCCGTCGTAGAACACGCCGTAGAGCCGCGCCACCATGTAGACCCCGGCCACCACCATGGTCGCGGCATGGATGAGCGCCGATACCGGCGTGGGGCCGGCCATGGCGTCGGGCAGCCAGGTGTGCAAGAAGAACTGGCCCGACTTCGACATCACCGCCGCGGTGAGCGAGATCGCCGCCACCAGCAGCGCTGTGTGGCTCAGCTCGCCAGCGTTGGCGAGCGAGTTGATCTCGACGATGTTGAACGTGCCACCGGCGGTGAAGAACAAGATGCTCACGCCGACGAGCAGGCCGATGTCGCCCACCCGGTTGGTGAGGAACGCCTTGAGCGCGGCGTCGGAGTTCGCCTTCTCCTCCCACCAGTGGCCGATGAGCACGAACGAGCAGACGCCCACCAGCTCCCACGCCACGATGAGCTGAAGCGTGTTCTCGGCCAGGACGAGGAACAGCATCGACGCGGTGAACAAGCTGAGGAACGCGAAGTAGTGCGTGTAGCGCCGGTCACCGCCCACGTAGTCGGTCGAGTACACGTGCACGAGCAGCGAGATGATCGTGACGACGAACAGCATCATCGCCGCCAAGCCGTCGACCAGGAACCCGACCTGGAACGCGACGCCGCCGCTCGTCAACCAGTCGATGCTGTTGCCCACCGCAATCGCGGGGTGGGCTTCCTCGGCGTGTTCGCCCTCTTCGCCTGCCGCGGACTCCGCGGCAGGCTCCGACTCGGTCGCGTGGTCTGCGTTGACCTCTGCGCCGCCTCCGGCGGCTGACGCGGCTGGTGCGGCTGAAAAGTTGTCGCGGTGGTCGATCCACTGGACGCCCACCACGAGGGCGCACAGGAACGCGAGCCCGACGGCGGCGATGCCGAGCTCGGCGCCCTTCTTCGGTAGGCGCTTGCCGAAGAACAGGATCAACCAGAACGACGCGAACGGGAACACCGGGATGATCCACGCGTTGCGCAGCAAGAACCCGCCGTCGGTCGTGACCGAGGGGCCGGACGCGGCTTCAACGGCTAGCAGGAGGCTCGACACGTCAGCCCTTCATCGAGTCGACGGTGCTGAAGTCGACCGTCTTGCGATTCCGATAGATGAGCAGCACCATGGCCAGGCCCACGCCGACCTCGGCAGCCGCGATGGCGATCACGAACAGGGCGAACACGTCGCCGGCGATCGAGTTGTTGAACGCCCCGAAGGCGATGAGGTTGATGTTCACCGCGTTCAGTATCAGCTCGATCGACATGAGCACCAGCACGCCGTTGCGGCGCGCCAGGACGCCGTACACCCCGATGCAGAACAGGGCCGCCGCGAGCAGCAGGAACTGGTTCAGGACCACCGCTAGTCCTTCCTGGCCACGACGATGGCCCCGATCAAGGCGGCGAGCAACAGCACCGACACCGCCTCGAAGGCGATGAGATAGTCGGCGAAGATCGAATCGGAGACTGAGGTCACCGAGCGGGGCGCTTCGAGGTCGACCCGGGTGTCCTCCCACTCGTCGACGAGGGCGTAGCTCATCACGACCATCAGCAGCACACCGACGAGCGCCGCCATCGCCCGCCGTTCCGTCCGGACCGAGTCGTCTTCGCCGAGCTGGGCCCGCGTGAGCATGATGCCGAACAGGAACAGCACGACCACGGCACCGATGTAGACGAGCACCTGGGTGACGGCCACGAACTCGGAGCCGAGCAGGATGAAGTTGGCCGCCACGCCGGCCAGCGTGATCACCAGGTACAGCGCGGCGTGGACCACGTTGTTGGTGGTCACGACCCGCCACGCCGAATACAGCATGACCGCGGCGATGATGCCGAAGGCGATGTTCTGGGCGACGAGCAGATCACCCGAGGTCGACTGGGCGACGATCACCGCGGGACCTTCTTCTTCTTGACCTCGGCGCCGGCCTCGTAGTCCTCGAACTCGGGCACGGTGGTCATCCAGTCACCGAGGCGCTCCTTCTCGTGGAGCAGATCGGCGATCTTGAACTCGGAGTACTCGTACTCGGGGCTCCAGAACAAGGCGTCGAACGGACACACCTCGACGCAGATGCCGCAGTACATGCACAGCGAGTAGTCGATGCTGAACCGGTCGAGGGCGTTGACCGCCCGCGGTTTACCGCCGGCCCGGCGGGGCGGGGCCTTGGTCTTGTGGGCCTCGATGTAGATGCACCAGTCGGGGCATTCGCGGGCGCACAGCATGCACGACGTGCAGTTCTCCTCGTGCAGGGCGATGACGCCTCGCGCCCGAGGTGTCGGCGCTTCCTTCTCGCGGGGGTACTGCACGGTGTGGGCGCCGCGCGACGGAGCCGGTATCGGCTTCTTCAGACCGTCGGGGAACAGCGTGTCGAGCGCGGTCTTGGCGGTGACGCCGAGGCCCTTGATCATTCCCGGTACGAGACCCATGGTCGACCTTTCCGCCCGCTCAGAAGACGACCTTCAACACCGCGGTGACCGAGATGTTGAAGAGCGAGAGAGGGACGAGGAACTTCCAGGCCAGCTTCTGCAGCTGATCCTCGCGGAACCGGGGATAGGTGAACCGGAACCAGAAGACCAAGAAGGTGACGATCATCATCTTGGCGAACAACACGAGCGGCCCGATGACGTTGAACAGGTTGTCGTCGACGTCGATGCCCGGCACGTACCAGCCGCCGAGGAACAGGACCGACACGATCGCCCCGAACACGCCGGCGGTGGCGAACTCGCCGATGAAGAACAGGAGGAACCGCAGGCCGGAGTACTCGGTGAGGTAACCGCTCACCAGCTCGGACTCGGCGATCGGCATGTCGAACGGGGTCTGGGTGAGCTCGGCCTGGACCGCCACCAGGAAGATCAAGAAGCCGAGGATCTGCGTGAGGATGAACGGGTTCCCGATCCCGCCCCAACCGAAGATCTCGCCCTCGGCCTGGGCATAGACGATGCCCTGCATGTTCATCGTGCCGGCCTGGATCACCACGCCCACCACGGCGAGAACCATCGGCAGCTCGTAGGCGATCAGCTGGCCGGCGGCACGCAGACCGCCGAGCAGCGAGTACTTGTTGGCCGACGCCCACCCGGCCATGAGGATGCCGACGACCGAGATCGATCCGACCGCGAGCGCGAAGAACACGCCGGTCTCGAGGTCGACGAACAGCGCGTCGGGTCCGGCCGGCAACACGAGTACGAGCAGGAACGTGCTCATCAGCACCAGGAACGGCGCCAGCTTGAACACCAGGCGATCGGCCCGGCTGGGGACGATGTCTTCTTTCTGGATCCACTTGCCGACCTCGGCCAGCAACTGCATCGAGCCGTAGGGCCCGGCCTCCATGGGACCGAGGCGGCTCTGCATGAAGCTCATCATCTTGAACAGGTAGACGTAGACGAGTGTGCCGGCCGGGATCAGGACCGCGACCAGGCCGCAGACGACCCGGATCGAGGTCTGCTGCCAGTAGGCGAGCTCAGCGAGGACTGGAGTCATCGGTCACTCCAGCCCCGTCGCCCATCGCGACCTAGCGTCTTTCGTGCGGCGCTCATCGATCGCTCCAGCGCCGTCGCCCGCGGCGACCTTGCGTCTTTCGTGCGGCGCTCATCGGTCGCTCCTGCCCCGTCGCCCGTCGCGACCTTGCGTCTTTCGTGCGGCGCTCATCGATCGATGTCCCCGAGTATGAAGTACAGGCTGGCCAGGATCGTGATGATGTCGGGCACGTAGACGCCCTTCAGCAACCACGGCGTGATCGACACGTTGTTGAACGAGGCCGAACGGATCTTGACCCGGAACGGCACCAGATCGCCCTTGGACACGATGTAGTAGCCCATGGCGCCGAGCGGGTTCTCGGTCTCGACCCAGGCCTCGCCCTCGGGGACCTTGATGATGCGGGGCACCTTGGCCATGATCGGACCCTTGGGTATGCGGTCGATCAGGGTATCGATGATGTCGGTACCCTCGCGGACCTCCTGGAGGCGTACCCAGAACCGGGCGAAGCTGTCGCCGTCGGGGTGGGTCCACACCTTCCACGGGATCTGGTCGTACACCAGACCGCCGGGGTTGTCGCGGCGCAGGTCCCAGTCGACGCCCGACGCCCGGATGTTGGCGCCCGACAGGCCGTAGGACAGCCCGGTCTCGGCCGGCACCACGCCGATGCCGCGCGTGCGGGCCTGGAAGATCTCGTTGCCGACGATCAGGGTGTCCATCTGGTCGCAGAACTTGCGGACCTGGTCCATGGCCTGGTGCGTGCCGTCGATCCAGCCCTTGGGGAGGTCGTCCTTGAGGCCACCGATGCGGTCGAAGTTCGGGTGGAACCGGCCGCCGGTGACGGCCTCGATCTGGTTCAGCACGTACTCG
>CAYMJU010000093.1:0-7677 GCA_964390555.1 uncultured Acidimicrobiales bacterium
AGGCGAGCCGCCCCGACGAGGCACTCGGCGAGGGTGACGGCATGAAGGAGCACGACATCGTCGATCGTCTGTTCTGCGATCTCGTTGGCGGCCCGATGATGACCATCCGTCGGATCACGCAACGCGATGATCCAGCTGGAATCGGCGACGATCATGCGGGCCAGTCCTCGTCGCGCTGGTAGAGCCGAGAGGAACCCGGCAGCGATCCCACCAGTTCTCGACGAGCCTCGGCCCGGGTCGAGGGGGAGCATCGGCTTGCCGCCCAGTCCATGAGCACGCGCCGGATTAGCTCACCACGCGAGGACCCAGGCCAGCGGCGCGCCGCCTCGTCGAGGACGACGGCAACCTCGTCGGTCTCCGTGATCGGGTGACGGGGCCGGGTCGTAGGCACGCCGGAAGTGTAGCACCCGGTGATGCACCGGGTGGCCACACCCGGCGGTCAGTCGGCGGCGACGAGGTAGGGGATGGCGTCGCGGGCTAGGTCGTCGAGGGGGCTGGGGACGATGCCGAAGCCGACGGTCACCAGGACCGCGATCACCAGCGCGACCAGCGCCGGCAACGGCACCGGCACGACGGGGCCGGGGGTGTCGTCGTCACCTTCGAGGAACATGGCCACGACGATCCGCAGATAGATGAACGCGGCGATCACCGCTGACACCATGGCCACGATCGCCAGCCAGTAGCTGTTGGCATCGACGGCAGCGCTGATCACCTCGAGCTTCGCGAAGAACCCGGTGGTGAGCGGCACCCCGGCCTGGGCGAGCAGAAACACCGTGAACGCCAACGCCAGCGCCGGCCGCGAGCGGGCCAGGCCGCGGTAGTCGGACAGGTCGTGGCGGTTGTCGCCGTCGCGCCCGACGAGGGTGACCACACCGAAGCTGCCGATCACCATGAACGTGTAGGCGGCCAGGTAGAACAGCGACGCCGCCACCCCCCGATCGGTCGCCGCCTGCACGCCGAGCAGGATGAACCCGGCGTGGCTGATCGACGAGAAGGCGAGCATCCGCTTCACGTCGGTCTGGGCGACGGCACGGATCGACCCGACGAGCAGGGTGATCACGGCCAGGGCGTAGATCGCCGGTTGCCAGTCGGTGGCGTACGCGCCGAGCGCCACGACGAACACCCGCATCAGCGCCGCGAAGGCCGCCACCTTGACCGCCGAGGCCATGAACGCGACCACCGGGCTCGGTGAGCCCTGGTACACGTCGGGGGTCCAGGCGTGGAACGGCACCGCGGCGATCTTGAACCCGAAGCCGACGAGCAACAGACCGAGACCGCCGAGCAGCAAGGCGTCGTCGGCCAGGACCGTGGTCGCCAGGTACTGCTTGATCGTGGCCAGGTTCGTCGAGCCGGTGGCGCCGTAGACCAGGGCGATGCCGTAGAGGAAGAACGCTGAGGAGAACGCTCCGAGCACGAAGTACTTGATGCCCGCTTCCTGGGACTGGATCCGCCGCAGGTGCAGCGCCGCCAGCACGTACACGGCCAGTGACAGCACCTCGAGCCCGACGAACAGCACGATCAGGTCGTTGGCCGCGGCCATCACCACGCCGCCCGACGCCGAAAGCAGCATCAGCACGTAGTACTCGATGCCCTCGAATCCCTCGCGCTGGACATAGTCGATCGACAGCAGCGCGGCGAGCATGGCGGCCAGGCTTATGAGCGCGGCGGCGAACAGGCCGAAACGGTCGAACCCGATCGCACCACCGAGCGTGCTGAGCGCGCCGGCACCGTCGTCTTCGACGCGAATCCACAAGGGGATCGTCGAGATGGCGGCACCGCCGGCGATGGTCGCGGTGAGCACGCCATAGATCGGCTGGGGGATGCGCTTCACCAGCGACGACACGGTGAGCAGCACCAGCCCGCCGACGGCGAGGATCAGGAACGGCAGCAGGCTCGGCCAGTCGACATCGGGGGTGTCGATCGGTGCGCGCTCGATGAGCGGATCGCCCTGGGCGAGGGTGCGGGCGAGGATCGTAGCGAGCATCAGCCCTCACCATCCCCGGCATGAGCATCCTCGGCCTCGGCGCCGTGTTCGTCCGCGACGGGTTCGAGGTGGTTGGCGACCGGTTCGTCGAAGTCATCGACGTGGGTCTCGACGTGAGCGATCAGCGCGTCGATCGCCGGCTCCATGCGTTCGATCACCGGCTTGGGATAGACGCCCATGAAGACGATGGCGGCGAGCAGTGGCAGCATCACGAGGCGCTCGTTCCACGTGAGGTCGGGCATGGTGGCGTTGTCGCCCTCGGCCTTGCCGTGGAACACCCGCTGGTACGCCCACAGCAGGTACAAGGCGGCGAGGATCACGCCCGCGGCGGCGACCACGGCCCACCACCGGTGGGCGTTGAAGGCACCGATGAGCACCAGGAACTCGCCGACGAAGCCGTTGAGCCCGGGCAGACCGATCGAGCTGAGCATCACGACGGTGAACACCGCGGCCATGACCGGCGCCGATTTCTGCAGCCCTGATAGGGCCGAGATCTCACGGGTGTGGCGACGTTCGTAGATCATGCCGACGAGCAGGAACAGCGCGCCGGTCGACACGCCGTGGTTCACCATCTGCAACAGACCGCCGGTGATGCCCTCGGTGTTGATGGAGAACGTGCCGAGCACGATGAAACCGAGGTGGGCCACCGACGAGTAAGCGACGAGCCGTTTGAGGTCGCGCTGCATCGTGGCCACGATGGCGCCGTAGATGATGCCGATCACGCCGAGGGTGATGAGCAGCGGTGCGAAGTAGACGGATGCCTCGGGGAACAGGTACAGGCCGAATCGCAGGAACCCGTAGGTCCCGAGCTTGAGCATCACGCCGGCCAGGATCACCGACCCGGCCGTGGGCGCCTCGGTGTGGGCGTCGGGCAACCAGGTGTGCAACGGGAACAGCGGCACCTTCACTGCGAATGCGACCGCGAAGCTGAGGAAGATGAACCGGGCCGCCCACACCGACGACCCGGCGAGGGCCTGACCGTCGGCTATCGCTTCGAGGCTGAACGTGAGCTCACCGCCACCCCGTGACGACTCGAGGAACGCGAGCGCCAAGATGCCGACGAGCATGAAGGCCGAGCCGAGCATCGTGTACAGGAAGAACTTGGTGGCGGCGTAGATCCGGTTGCCGTGGCCCCACTTGCCGATCAGGAAGTACATCGGCACGAGCACGATCTCGAACATCACGAAGAACATGACGAGATCGAGGGCGAGGAACACACCCATGCAGCCGGCTTCGAGGATGAGCAGCCAGGCGTAGTACGGCTTCGGTTCGTGCTCGGGCGTGACCGCCACGATGGCGAGCGGGAACAGCAGGCCGGTGAGCACCACGAGGAACAGCGAGATCCCGTCGACGCCGAGCAGCCAACCGATGCCGAGGTCGTCGACCCAGCTCTGCGAGTCGCGGAACTGGAAGCCCGAGTCGGCCTTGTCGAACGCGGCCAGAACCCAGACGCTCATGGCGCCGGTGATCGCCGAGAACGCTAGGGCGAGGGGCCGGAACAGCTCGACGCGAGCCTTGGGCACGAGGATGAGCAACAGAGCGCCCACGAAGGGAACGACGACGAGCGAGGTGAGGACGGGGAACCCGACCGTGGAGGCGACTACCGGTGCCATCAGAACGTCGCCCTCGCCAGGAAGTACCCGATCAACGCCACCGCGCCCACGGCCACCATGGCGGCGTAGGTGCGCACGAAACCGGACTGGAGCCGTCGGAGCTGGCCGGACAGGCCGCGCACCGCGCTTCCGGTGCCGTCGACGGCGCCGTCGATCACCACCTTGTCGAACACCGCCAGGCCGTCGGCACCGAGCCGGCCGGGGCCGCCCATGAACGCCGCGATGGCGCTGTCGTAGCCCCAGCCCTTGGCCAGGATCGGATGCTCGATCTTCTCGGCCGGGAACCGGCCCTTGAGGTACACCGCGCCGGCGAGGGCGATGCCGACCGCCCCGGCGATCACCGCGACCACAGCCAGCCCGACCTTGGTACCGCTCGCCACGTGGGCGTGCTCGACATGGGCGATCGAGGGTTCGAGCCAGTGCTCGAGGTGCTTCCACCAGTCGGCGAATGGCAGGTTGATCGCACCACCCGCGATCGACAAACCGGCGAGGATCACGAGGGGCAACGTCATCAACCACGGCGACTCGTGGGGATCACCGTGATGTGAATCGTGTTCCTGCTCGTGCTCTGCACGAGCAGGAACACCCCTGTGCGGACCGAAGAAGGTAAGGAACACCTGGCGGCTCATGTAGAAGGCGGTGAGCAGGGCGGTCACCAGCCCAATGGCCCACAGCACCTTGTTCTCGCGCCAGACGTCGAGGAGGATCTCGTCCTTCGACCAGAACCCGGCGAAGGGCGGAACGCCGGCGATGGCCAGCCAGCCGACGATGAACGTGGCCGCGGTGATCGGCATGAACTTGCGCAGGCCGCCGTAGTGGCGCAGATCCTGATCGCCGCCCATGCCGTGGATGACCGAGCCCGACCCGAGGAACATCAGCGCCTTGAAGAAGGCGTGGGTGACCATGTGGAAGATGGCGGCGACATAGCCGCCGACGCCGACGGCGAGCACCATGTACCCGAGCTGGCTGACCGTCGAGTAGGCCAGCACCTTCTTGATGTCGTTCTGGGCCACGGCGATCGTCGCCGCGAACAGCGCCGTGATCGCACCAACCCAGGCGATCACCTCGGGCGCCCAGTCGGCCGACACGGCGATGACCGGGCTCATGCGGGTGAGCAGGTACACACCCGAGGTCACCATGGTCGCGGCATGGATCAGCGCCGAGACCGGCGTGGGGCCGGCCATGGCATCGGGGAGCCAAACGAACAGCGGCAGCTGCGCCGACTTGCCCGCGGCACCGAGGAGCAGGAGCAGCGTGACGGCAGTGGCAGTCGACTCGGCCAGCCCCCCGGCGGTCCCGCGGATGTCGAGGTAGTCGAGCGAACCGACCGCGCCGAACAGCAGGAACATGGCGATCATGAACCCGAAGTCGCCGACCCGGTTGGTCACGAAGGCCTTCTTGCCGGCGCTGGCGTTGGCATCCTCGGTGAACCAGAACGAGATCAACAGGTACGAGCAGGCGCCCACACCCTCCCAGCCGACGAACGTGAGCAGCAGGTTGTCGCCGAGCACGAGCATCAGCATCGAGAACCCGAACAAGTTGAGGTAGACGAAGAACTTCGAGAAACCCTCGTCGCCGTGCATGTACCCGATCGAGTACAGGTGGATGAGGGTGCCCACGCCGGTGACGAACAGGCACATCGTGATCGACAGCGGATCGACCAGGAAGCCGACATCGACCGAGAAGTCGCCGACCGGGACCCAGTCGAACAGCACCTGGTTGAACGACCGAGCTTCGGCGTCCCGGTCGACCAGGCCGATGAACACCACGACCGTGGCGGCGAACGACCCGGCCATGGCCGCGGTGGCGAGCCAGCCCGCGAGCGGCTCACCGAGGCGGCGGCCGAACAGCACGAGCAGCGTGAACCCGACCAGTGGGAACGCGGGGATGAGCCAGGTGGCGTCGAGCATCGTCGTCTCCCTAGCCCCTCAGCCCCGTAGCGCCGTGAGGTCATCGGCGGTGGCGCCCTGGCGACGGCGCATGATGGCCACGATGATCGCCAGGCCGATCACGACCTCGGCTGCCGCGACCACCAGCACGAAGAACACCGCGGCCTGACCGCCCACGTCGCCAAGGGCGTTGCCAAAGGCCACGAAGCTGAGGTTGACGGCGTTGAGCATCAGCTCGACGCACATGAACATGACGAGCGGGTTGCGTCGCACGAGCAGGCCGATGGCGCCCAGCCCGAACAGCACGGCCGACAGCACGAGGTACCAATTCTGGCTGACCATCAGCTCGCCGCCTCGCGCTCGGGGAGCGGCTGAACCTCGCCCCGCGGCTTGCGCGCCAGAGCGACGGCGCCGAGGACGGCAATGGTGAGCAGCACCGCGGTGAGCTCGAACGCGAAGACGTAGTCGGTGAACAGGGCGCGGGCCAGCGTCTCGATGTCGGCCGCCCCTTCGACGATGGGCTCGGTCGCGCCGGGTAGCCCCGACACCCGCTCGACAGCGATCATGAGGGTAGTGAGCATGATGCCGATCGTCGCCGCCCCCACTACTACCGCCAGGGGTCGTTGGCCGCCGATCGGCTCGACGTCGAGGTCCTCGACCTGGTCGACGCCGAGCAACATGATCACGAACAAGAACAAGATCACGATGGCGCCGGCATAGACGATGATCTGCACGGCGGCGAGGAAGTGCGCTTCCTGCAAGATGAACAGGGCCGCGACCCCGAACAGGGTCTGGACCAGGAACAGCGCCGAATGCACCGGATTGCCGGCCAGGATCACGCCCAGCGCCCCGGTGAGCACGATCGCCGCAGCGACGACGAAGACCGCGATCTCCACTAGTGGTGGGCCTTACTGTCGGCGGCGGAGCCGCTGTGCCCGCCAGGCGTGCTGCCATGGCCGTGCTGATCATCGGGTGCGGTCTGGCCTTGCTCGGGGGCGCGCACGCCGTAGCCGAGCTCGCCCGACCAGCCGACCAGACCCTCGTAGGCCGCATTGCCCGACGGCGAGGTGGCCCGCATCCAGCCCGACGTCATGACGTCCTCGCCGTCGCGCCAGTCCTCCCACGGGAGCTGTTGGGGCTTGCCGTCGTCGGCGACCACCAACTCCGCTTTGGTGTAGATGGCGTCCTCACGGTTGGTGAACGAGAACTCGAACAGCTTGGACTCGGTGATGGCCTCGGTCGGGCACGCCTCGACGCACAGATCGCAGTGGATGCACCGCAGGTAGTTGATCTCATAGACGAACCCGTAACGCTCGCCCGGTGACACCGGGTCGTCGGGCGGGTTGTCGAGGCCGCGCACGTAGATGCACTTGGCGGGGCAGACACCGGCGCACAGCTCGCAGCCGATGCACTTCTCCATGCCGTCCTCGTAGCGGTTGAGGACATGGCGACCGTGCAGGCGGTCGGCCTTGGGGCGCTTCTGGTCGGGGTAAGGGATGGTGACCGTGTCGCCGAGCTGGCTCAGCGTGACGGCGAAACCTTGGAGATATCCCATCAGCGTTGCCCTCCGGCTTCATGGGCCGCCCGGCCGTTCTTCATGGCCCCGGTCAGCAGGGCGGCGCCGGCCGTGATCCCTGCCGCGGCGATCGCCACTGCGACAACCGGGTTCCAGCCGCGATCGTCGCCGATGTTGCGGACGCCGAGGAACAAGAACCAGGCCAACGACACCGGGATCAGCACCTTCCAACCCAAGTTCATCAACTGGTCGTAACGCAACCGGGGCAGCGTGGCCCGGATCCACACGAAGATGAACAAGAACACGAGCAGCTTGAGGAAGAACCACAGGAGCGGCCAGATCCAGTCGAAGCGGTCGGTCAGGATCGGACCGTTCGGCCCGCCGAAGAACAGCGTCACGATGATCGCCGACATGGTCACGGTGTTCATGAACTCGGCCAGGTAGAACATGGCGAAGCGGATCGAGCTGTACTCGGTGTGGTAGCCACCAACGAGCTCCTGCTCGGCTTCGACCAGGTCGAACGGCGGGCGGTTGAGCTCGGCGGTGGCGGCGATCAGGAACACGACGAACGGCACGAACCCGGTGTTCCACAGGTTCCAGGACCACATCTCCTGGTCGGCGACGATGTCGTGGGTCGACAGCGACCTCGACTCGAGGAACACCGCGGCGACCGAC